>PLYZ01000092.1 GCA_003151935.1 Candidatus Dormiibacterota bacterium
GCCGAGGGCGAGCAACCGATCGATCGCAGGCTGGTCAAGGTGGAGCGCCCGGTCGTGGTCGCCGGCGGCGAGCTCAAGCTGCAGCAGCTGGACCTCACCTACGACTCATCCAACCGCTACTACGAGGCGCCCCTCCAGTGGAAGGCGAATGCCGGGGTTTTCGTGATCGACGACTTCGGCCGCCAGGAGGTTCCGCCGATGCGGCTCCTCAACCGGTTCATCGTCCCGATGGAGAAAAAGGTCGACTACCTGGACCTCTCGGCATCGGGACGGAAGATCGAGCTGCCCTTCCTGTGCCAGGTCGTGTTCTCGACCAACCTGTCGCCCACCGAGCTCGTCGACGAGGCCTTCCTCCGGCGCATGGCGTACAAGATCGGCGTCGGCAACCCGTCGCCGGAGTCCTTCGGCCGGATCCTGCGGTACGAATGCGATCGCCAGGGGGTCCAGTTCGATGAGAAGGCGATCGGGTACCTGCTCAACAACCTCTACGGAAAGAAGCCGCTGCGCGGATCGCACCCCCGCGCGCTGATCGCCCGGCTGGTCGACCTCGCCAACTACCGGCAGGAGCCGCCGCGCCTGACTCCGCAGACCCTGAAAGAGGCGTTCGACGCCTGCTTCAACCCCGCGCTGGGCAGCCTCACCGAGGACGACTGGGCCCGACCGGCAATCGGCTAGATATGAGGGAAAACCCGGATGGTTTTCCCTCATCGCGAGTGCGGCTTCGCCGCAGTCGCTGCTCCCATTCCGGTATACGGATGGGATTTTCCTAAGAGTTACTCCAGGCTGCGCCTCGGTGGCAATTGGACAAAGTCGAGGCCGGGTTGAACCCGGCCTCCCGCGCCACGCTCGCGATCAAGCCGGACGCGTTACGCCCGTCAGCTTCTTCCGGTATGAGTCCAGGTCGCTGAACAGGCCTCGCTGCTCCGGTGGGAGCAGCTCCGCGATGGCGACCATGATCGCGTCGGAAGCCTCCTCATGCGACACGCGCGTGCCATCAGCGCGCTTCAGGAGAACGTAGAAGGGCTTACCGAAAGTGATAGTGACACTGGTCCGGCGCGGCCAGTGCGCTCCCTTGGGAAGGCACTCGCGCGTGCCGGTCAACCCAACCGGAAGAACAGGGCAGCCCGCCTTCTGGGCGATGAACCCGGCGCCCGGTTCGGGCGTGGCCAGCACGCCGGATTCGACCCGCGTCCCTTCTGGATAGATGATCAGCGCCTGACCGGCCTTCAGCAAGTCGAACGACCTCTTCAGCGCCGCCCGGTCGGCGGTGTGGCGCACGACCGGAAACGAGTGGTACGCCGTGAATATGAATCTCGAAGGCGGGCGCCTGAAGTACTCCGATTTGGCCATGCTCCAGGTGTCGTTGCGCAGAACGAACGCCGGCACCATCGGCGGGTCCAGCGTCGCCGAGTGGTTGGGACAGATGATCAGAGGTCCGGTGCGAGGGATGTTCTCGAAGCCGACGACGTGGAACAAGCCGACCAGGTACGTCCTGGTGATCGTGCGCATAACCGCACGCAGAAACGCGTACATCACGGCTTGGTTCGCTCGGCGATGTGCTTCAGGATCAGGTCGACCACCTGGTCGACATCGAGCCGGTCGGTGTCGATCACGATGGCATCCGTCGCGGGCCGCAGCGGAGCGACCGCGCGCTCCGTGTCGACCCGATCCCGCTCCGCGACCTCCTTGCGCATGGCCTCCTCGTCCACGCGCTCGCCTCGACGCTCGTACTGCGCTGCTCGGCGCCGAACCTTCTCTTCGAGGCTCGCGACCGGGAAGAACTTGAAGTCGGCGTCCGGAAACACCACGGTTCCGATGTCGCGCCCCGCCATGACCACCCCGGACCCTCCCATGCGCCTTTGCTGCGCGACCAGTGCCTGCCGCACGCCTGGAATGGCCGAGACCAGCGGCAGGGCATCAGCGTAGTCGGCGTCATAGATCCCGTTCGTAAGCTCGACTCCGTTCGCCCATACCCGCTCACCGTCGATCTTCACCTCTGTCGCCTCCGCCAGCCGTGTGATCGCATCAGCATTGTGTGGATCGAGGCCGCGCTCGGCGGCGAGCCTTGTGATCGCGCGATACATCAGGCCGCTGTCGACGAACGGAATGCCCAGCGCATCGGCCACCCGGCGGCCGACTGCCGACTTGCCTGAGGCGACGCCGCCATCGATCGCAACGATCATCTGGCTCTGGCCTCCCCACCATGTGGGGAGGTGGGCCCTGCCCGGAGGGCACGGCCCAGAGGGGCGCTTTTCTCTGCAACCGCCCGTTGGAGTGCCGCCACCTCGGCCTCGCCCAGCACGCGCCACCCGCCCGCTTTGAGGCGCCCGAGCTTCAGCGGTCCGAAACCGACGCGCGTGAGCGACTGGACCTTGTGGCCGACGAAGTGCAGCATGCGGCGGACCTGCCGGTGCCGCCCCTCGCGGATCACGATCCGGATCTCTGCAACGCCCGAATCACGGCTGCCGGGCGTGATTCGAAGCACGTCGACCTCGGCCGGTGCGGTCATTCCATCGTCGAGCTGGACGCCCGTGCGCAGGCTCTCGATATCCGTGGAGCTCGGGTTGCCCGCGACCAGCGCGATGTACTCCTTGCTCACCTTGTAGCCGGGGTGCGTGAGGCGAAACGCGAGGTCGCCATCGTCAGTGAGGAGGAGCAGCCCCGATGTATCCGCGTCGAGGCGTCCGACCGGAAACAACCGATGGCCGCTCTTACCTTCGTCACCGACCACGTCGAGCACGGTGGTCCTAGACGCCTCGTCCCGTGCGGTCGTGATCACGCCGAGCGGCTTGTTCAAAACGATGTAGCGATGGCGGGTGACAGGCTTGACAGCCTTGCCGTGGACGGTGATCCGATCGTTATCCGGATCGATGAGAACCCCTTCGGGCGGCGGGGTCTTGCCGTTGACCCGGACTCCTCCCGAGGCGATCAGCTCGTCGGCGGCGCGGCGGCTCGCCACGCCGGATCGCGCCAGGAAGCGATTCAGGCGTTCTTGGTTAGCGATCGTGGTCCCGCGGGCTGATCCGTGTCGTCGCGATCGAGGCGCGGCCTCGGCAGGTGGTCGAGCGATTCGAGCCCCATCACCTGAAGAAACCTCATCGTGGTGCCGTAGAGCTTGGGTTGGCCGGGTCCCGAGCCGCGCCCGACCTCGACGATCAGGTCGCGCAGCTCGAGGTTGGTCAGCACGCTGTCGCAGTTGACGCCGCGCACATCTTCGATTCGAGAACGCGGGACGGGCTGCTGGAAGGCAACGATCGCAAGCGTTTCGTACGCGGCCGGCGAGAGCTTGCCCGAAACCTCAGGGCGCAGTGCGCGCCGCACGGCGCCGGCGAGCTCCGGCCGCGTTGCGAGATGAATCTCGTCGTGGTGTCGCATCACCATCACGCCGCGACCTTCAAGGGCCTGGCGCAACTCCTCCAGCGCCTGCTCGACCGCCGTGCGATCGGAGTCGGTCGCCTGCTGCAGCTCGCGCAGCTTCAGGGGCCGGTTGGAGCTGAAAAGGATCGCCTCGATCGCGGCGGAGACTTCACTCACCGTCGGGCTGTTCCCTGGCTTCGACGTGAATGGCGCCGAAGCGCTCCTTCTGCCGGACGCGCACGAGCGATCGCCGAAGCAGCTCGAGCACGGCGACGAAAGTGACGACTGCCTCGAGCCGGTCCTCCGATTCGAGGATGAGCTCCACCAGCTCGATCGGGCCCCGGCGCAGCCGGTCCGTGATGAGGTCGAGCTTCTCCTCCAGCGTCCACATCCGCCCCGTGACGACCAGGGGCCGAGGAGGGATGCGGGAGAGCACGCTGTTGAACGCCACAAGCAGAAGCCCGACTTCCAGGGGCTCCTCCTGACCCCCCGCCTCGACGGGACGCGCCGGCGGCGGAAACGAGATGGAATCGTTCTGCGTCCGCTCCATCAGCTCGCCCGCCATCTCCTTGTAGGCTCGGTACTCCTCGAGCCGCTGGCGCACCTCCTCCTCCCAGCCGAGGAGATCGGTCTCCTCTTCGGTGGGCACCTCGCCCGGCAGAAGGCGGATCGATTTGATGAGCAGCAGGCGCGCCGCCATCCACAAGAACTCGGCCATCTCCTGCGGGTCCGCGACCTCGCGTGCGGCGATCTCCGCCAGGTAGGCGTCAGTCACCTTCGCCAGCGAGACCTGGAGGATGTCGAGCTCCTCGCGTTCCACCAGCGCCAGGAGGAGCTCGAGCGGCCCTTCGAACACCGGCGTGCTTACGCCGAGGCGCGGGCCAGCGAGCGGCTGTTCCACGAGCGATAAGGATAGGGCCAGAGACAACTTAGGCAAGACGTGGCCGCAAGGCCGGATTCATTCCGGCCGTCCAAATTCATGCATACATCCCGCCTCGCGTGGCGAGGAGAGATATTCCGAAAAATCCCCACCTTTAGGAAGATGAGTCATGAGAAGGAACCCTTGGTTCCTTCTCATATCGTTATCGCAGGTTTACTTGATGGAACTTTTCGATTCGCGCCATCGCGCGCCAGCGGCGCATGAGGGCGGCCGGGCTCGTCGTCTGGCTTGCATGCGCCAGGCGCGCTTCGATCTTCTTGCCCAGGACCTCCTCGACGTCGATCTCGAGCGTCGGCTGCAGGCCGCCGAAGCACCATGCCTCTGCTGTTTCGTGAGGAGTCCCCGCTTTGGGAAAGGTGAGGGGATCGCGCGCGCTCGGCCACGCCGCGTCCAGCGCTACGCGCCCGACCACGCGATGGTCGGGGTGAAAGCGATACGGCACGTTGGGGTCGAACGTGAGGAGCACGTCGGGCTTCGAAGCTCGGATCTCCCGCACCAGCTCCTCGCGCAGCTCGAGGCTTTCAACGAGCTCGGCGTCAGGGTGCCGCAGGAAGACCACGTGCTTGACGCCGAGCACATCCGCGGCCATCTCCTGCTCGCGCTCCCGGATGCGTGCCACCTTGGCCCGGGACTTGCCCCCGTCACGCGTACCTTTGTCGCCTGATGTCGCAAGCACGAAGTCGACAGCAACGCCGTGGCGGGTCATCAGTAAGACCGCCCCCGCGCAGTAGAACTCGATGTCGTCGGGATGGGCGACGACGCACAGCGCGCGCTTGATGCGGCGATCCTCCGGACCGCTGAATAGTTTCGGCATCTATCGACGGGACTCATCCAGGAGCTCATGCGCTCGCGCCACCGCCTTGGGCGTGATGCCGCCGCTCATCATGCGGGCCAGCTCGTGCGCTCGCTCGCCGTCAGAGGTGAGCTCGCGCACCGACACCACGTTGCGCCCATCCGGACCCGGAGCCTTCTCCACGAGCAGGTGATGATCGGCGAAGGCCGCGATCTGTGCCAGGTGCGTGACCACCAGCACCTGGTGCCGCGCGCCCAGCGCCTTGAGGCGAATGCCTACCTGCAGGGCAGCCTCACCGCCGATCCCTGCATCGACCTCGTCGAAAACCAGCGTAGGCAGCCTGTCCGCATCCGCCCCGACGGTCTTGATGGCGAGCATCACGCGTGCAAGCTCGCCACCAGAGGCGACGCGGGCCAGCGGCTGGAGCGGTTCGCCCGGATTGGCCGAGAACATCATCTCTGCGCCCTCGGCGCCGGCCGGGCCGATCTCCGCAGAAGGTCTCATTCCGATCTCGAAACGCGCCCCCTCCAGGCGCAGGCCCGCGAGCTCGTGGGCGACTCCCTTCTGCATCCGGCGACCGGCATTTGTTCGCGCCTCCGTCAGAACCGCGGCGGCGGCCACCAGTTCGGCGCGACATCTGTCGCGCTCGGCGACGGCAGCCGCGACCGAGCCCTCGAGGTCCTCGGTCGCACCGATCTGCACCTCGAGCCGGCGGAGCTCCTCGAGCGCGGAATCGAGCGTCCCGCCGTACTTGCGCTTGATTCCGTCGAGCACAGCAAGGCGTGACTCGATCGTCTCAAGGCGCCTGGGGTCAGTGTCTAGCACCTCGCCGTAGCGGCGGATTTCCGCGGCCGCGTCCGACAATTCCTCCACCAGCGCATCCAGGCGCGCCGCCTGCTCGCTAAGCCGCGGGTCGAGCTCTGCTGCAGATCGCATCGATGCTGCCGCACGAGCGAGGCCATCTTCGTGCAGGGCGTCGAGCGCGAGCTGCCCTAGCTCTGCAAGGCGGGCCGCGTGGCGGGCCGCCGCGCGCTCAGCCGAGAGCTCGTCGTCTTCGCCTGGGCGTGGGCCGGCGGAGCGCAGCTCCTCCAGCTGCCAGCGCATGTACTCTTGCTCGCGCCGGCCGCGGGAGCGGAGCTGTTCGAGATCGCGCACCCTGGTGCCGGCTCCGATCCAGGCCGAATGACTCGCGGCCACTGCGACGCGCATCTCCATCGCTCCGGCGTACGCATCGAGAAGCTCGGTCTGGGTATCGCTGTCGAGCAGCGCGTGGTGCTCGTGCTGCCCATGCAGCGCGACGAGGTTGCGCCCGAGCTCTCGCAGCTGGCTGGGACTGGCGGTGCGTCCATCGATGCGGGCACTGCTCCGCTTCCCCAGCTCACGCTGCAGGACCAGCTGCGTGCCACCGGATTCGAAAGCGCTCTCCACAGTGGCGCGGTCGGCCCCATGACGGACCTGGTCGGCGCCGCCCCTCGCACCGAGAGTGAGGCTCAGAGCGTCGACGATGAGCGACTTGCCGCTGCCCGTCTCGCCGGTGAGGAGGTTGAGGCCGGTCCCGAAGCGAACCCGGCATTCCGCGACCAGAGCCAGGTCGCGAACCCTCAGTTCTTTGAGCACTACTACCTAACTATTTCTTGGGGACGAGTGGGCGGCCCCAGCCGAGCTTTTCGCCCAGGCGGCGGTAGAACTCTTCGGGCGGCCTGAAACGAACCACCTTGAGCCGGCGTGGATGCGACCCGCATCGAACCAGATCGCCTGTCGCTACTGCGCGGCCCCGGCGGCCGTCGATGCGCATCTCGGCCGGGCCTCGCAGGACCAACAGCCTGATGTCCTGACCGGGCGGAAAGACGATCGGTCGCACCGTGAGGGCGAACGGGTTCATCGGCACGAGCACCAGGTCGCTGAGCGTCGGCTCGAGGATCGGCCCACCGCTGGCGAGCGCGTAGGCGGTGGACCCGGTCGCCGTCGCAACCATCACGCCGTCGGCATCGATGACGCCCACTGCCTGGCCGCCGACGTCGATCTCGACCCGGAGCATCCGCGCCTCCCCCGAATGGTCGACCACCACCTCGTTAAGGCCGATCGCACGGGCCACGGTCCGCTGGCCGCGGGTGAGCACCACCTGGAGGATCGTCCGCTCCTCGATCCGGTAATCGCCGTCGAGGAAGCGCTTCAGACCCTGTTCGAGGTGGTCGGCTTCAACTTCCGTCAAAAAGCCTAGCCGGCCGAGGTTGACTCCAAGGAGGGGAATGCCTCGGGGGGCGGCAAACCGGGCACCGGCAAGGAACGTTCCGTCGCCGCCGAGGGTCACGACCAGGGCGCAGCTCTTGAGCCGGTCCGTGACCGCCTTGGCGGGCCCATCGCGATCGGATTCGATCGCCTCGACTCCACGATCCTTGAAGGCAGCGATGGCACGATCAACCACCGATTGCTCAGCCCCCGGCCCACGAAGAATGCAGACGGTGCTGGTCAGCGCGGGCGGGTTCGGACTCACTGAATTCACCTGGGCTTCAAATGAAAAAAGAATTCCTGGTTGCCTTCGGCTCCGGTCACCTCAGAAGCCGCATGCCCCGACACGCAATAGCCGTTGGCGCCGCACCACGTCTTAAACGCCTGAAGCGCGGTCTCGATCACGGCGGGGTCGCGGACGATGCCTCCTTTTCCCACCTCTGTCCGGCCGACCTCGAACTGCGGCTTGAAAAGTGCCACGACCTCCGCGTCCGGCGCGGCCTGGCGCAGGGCGGGCAGCACCTTCTCGAGGCTGATGAACGAGACATCGGCGACGACCAGGCTGACAGGCTCGGGGAACGATTCGAGATCGCGTGCGTTCACCCGCTCGATCACTACCACCCGCGGGTCCTGGCGAAGGCGCCAGTGAATCAAGCCGCGGCCGACGTCGATCGCAAACACTTTCGCGGCGCCGCGCCTCAGCAGCACGTCGGTGAACCCTCCCGTGGAGGCGCCGATGTCCGCACAGACGCGGCCGCGCGGCTCGACCTGGAAGCGATCAAGCGCCGGGCCCAGCTTCAATGCGCCCCGACTTGCGTAGGCGGGGGTCTCGTCGACGGTGATGACGTCGTCTTCCCGGACAGAGCGATCGGGACGGCGCACCGTCTCGCCCGCCACCTGCACCTTGCCCGCCAGGATCAGTGCCTGGGCACGCTGGCGCGATTCGATGCGGCCGCTTCTGGTCAGGAGCACGTCGAGGCGAGGCACCGCCTTCAGAGGATCAGCCCGACGGCGATGCCGAGAACAGCGCCGACCAGCACCTCGACCGGTGTATGGCCGAGCAGCTCGCGCAGCCTCTGTTCCTGCATGCCGCGCATGTGAACGAGGTCCTCGACCAGGCGGTTCAGGATGGCAGCCTGCCGGCCCGCGGCGCGGCGCAACCCGGCGGCGTCGTACATCACCACGAACGAGAAGATAAGGGCGATTGCGAACGACGCGGAAGAGACACCTGCATATTTACCGACCGCAGCGGTCATGCCCATCACGATCGCGGCATGGCTGCTCGGCATCCCCCCGGTCTCTGCGAGGACCCGCAGGTTCAGCCGTCGCTGATGCATCGAGGTAAGAATCACCTTGGCCGCCTGCGCGATCGCCCAGGCGACCAGCGGGGCGAGAAGAAATTTCACGCGCTCACATTAGGGTCTAGCAGCGATCGAGAGATCTGGTCGGCATGGCCCTTGAGCTCGTCGAGACGAGACTGAGCCTCGGCGAGGATGCGGAGCGCGCGCTGGTGCGCCGCGACCAGCTCTTCCAGTGGAGCCGTACCGCCGGCAAGCTCGGCGATCGCCTGCTCGAGGGTCGCGAGCAGGTCCTCGAAGCGCGGGGCCTCGACAGGACGTTCGGTACCGGCCCGGTTCAATTCGTGTCTGGCGTCGTTACTGGGCCGGGCGCCTTGGTCGCTGCGACGCGGCCCAGGATGCCGTTCACAAAGCGGCCTGACTCGTCCCCCGAGAAGGTCTTGGCCAGCTCGATCGACTCGTTGATCGCAGCCTTGGTCGGCACGCGACGGTCGATCGCGATCTCGTACACCGCGATGCGGAGGATGATGCGGTCGACCTTGGCCATCTGGCCGAGCTTCCAGTGATCGGACGCCTCGCTCAGCATCGCATCGAGCTTCTCGCGGTTGGCGATCACGCCCTCAACGAGCTGCAGGGCGAAAGTCGCGACGTCCGGGGTGGCGGCCCCTTCGAACGCGTGGTAGCGCAGTACCTCCTCGGGGTCGTCTTCCGCGCCCTCGAGCTGGAACAGCGTCTTGAGCGCCAGCTCCCTGGCCTGGTGTCGTTTGCCCACCTGGCGCCGGTTAGCTGGCGAAGGCGACGCTGGAAACGAAGACGTTGACCTCCCCCACTTCCAGCCCAAGCATCCGCTCGGTGGCCTCGACGACGTTGGTCTGCACCGAGGCCGCGACGTCGGCGAGCTTCGCTTCAGACTCGACCGTGATGAAGACCTCGAGGTGGATCGAGCGATCGGTTTCGATGTGCACCCGCACGCCGCGGTGTGCGGACTGGCGGCGAACCCAGTCTCCGAAATGCCTCGCGGCCGCCTCGTCCATGCCTTCGACGCCCTCGACCTCGCACGCGGCGAGCGCCGCAATGCTCGCGATCACCTCGTTGGCAACCCGAACCGCCCCAGGGGACCCGTTCTGACCCATCAGGCGTGATGCTACCGCCTGGTACCGCAACGTCGCTCGGGTTAGCTTTTAGCTCGCGTCGCGGGGGCGGCCGGGTTTAACCCGGCCGCAACTTTGTCTCAGACACTCCCAAGCGTCGCTTGGAGTGACTATTCCGAAAATCCCATCCCCGGAAGATGAGCGCCGGTCCTGATCACCGAGATCGTGCTTTGAGACTCGATGAGGGCCGGGTCCCCGTCGGCGGGAACACGACCGGGCGATGCAATCAGTAAGTCCGAACCTGGTCGCGCTTGCGCGCAGAAGGAACAGTCCGGTTCCTTCTCATATTTATGCTCGCTCCATATAGGTCTGGGTTCGAGTGTCGACCCTGATCACGTCGCCGGGCTGGATGAAAAGAGGAACCTGGATCGTCGCCCCGCTCTCGAGCTTGGCCGGCTTGGTGCCTCCCGAAACCGTGTCGCCTTTGAAGCCCGGATCGGTCGAGACGACCTTCAGCTCCACGTTGATCGGCAGCTCGACGCCGATGAGCCGGTCCTGGTACCGCAGCAGGTAGGCGACACTTCCCTCCTTCAAGAGGGGGAGTACCGATTCGAGCAATGACTCGTCGATCGGCACCTGGTCGTACGTCTTCGGGTCCATGAAATAGTGGTGCGTGCCGTCCGCATACAGGTATTGGGCCTCGCTCTTGTCAATCCGAACCGTCTTGAACTTGTCTCCACTGCGGAAGCTCTGTTCGAAGTTCGCGCCGGTCAGCAGGTTGCGCAGCTTAGCCTTGATCACCGCGCCCGCGCGCGCGAGCTTGATGTGCTCAACATTGACGACCTGCAGGAGCTGGCCCTCCATCTCGAACATCGTCCCGTTGCGAAAGTCGTTGGTGGAGATCACTTTGTTGTCAAGGCTAAGCGGTGGCAGCGGTCACCGAGAAATTTGGGCTCCATAGATCCGGTGATCCGTCTGTCACTGCTTAGCCAAGTACTCCATGGCCAACTCGTAGCCCGCAAAGCCCAGTCCCGTGATCACGCCGCGTGCCGCCCGCGCCGTCACGCTCTTCGAACGGAACTCTTCGCGTGCGTGGATGTTCGAGATGTGGACCTCGACCGCCGGAACCTCGACCGCGTGCAGGCAATCGAACAGCGCAAGCGAGTAGTGGGACAGCGCCCCTGGATTGATCACGATGCCCAGCGCTCCCGGCGCCTCCTTTTGCAGAAAGTCGATGATCGCGCCCTCGTCGTTGCTCTGAAACACGCTCACCGTCACACCGAGCTCGCGGGCTTTGGCGCGCACTGTCTTGACCAGGTCGGCGTGCGAACGCTTGCCGTAGATGTGCGGCTCACGCTTGCCGAGCAGGTTCAGGTTGGGTCCGTTGACGACGACGATCCGCTTCATGCGAGCGCTCGCGTCACGGCTCGCCGCACAAGTGGGGACGGAACCGCATGCCCGGGCTCGGCGCGGCCAAGGCGGCGCGGCATAACCCACGCGACCTTGCCCCGCCTTGCCTTCTTGTCTCGGGGTATCGCCGCCAGGACGCGGGCTGGTTCGACATGAGGAACGCGGTCCGGCAGTCCATAGGCGGTGAGTAGCTCGTCCTGGGACTCGACCAGCCGCTTGCTGCACAGGTCCATCGACAGCGCGATCTCCGCCGCAACCCGCATGCCGAACGCGACGGCTCGACCGTGCGAGACGCGAAAGCCGCTGGCCGCCTCGAGCGCATGGCCCGCGGTGTGTCCGTAGTTGAGGATCGCCCGAGGTCCTTTCTCGCGCTCGTCCTTGGCCACGACCAGCGCTTTGGCCGTGACGCAGCGGAAGACCACGCTCTCGAGCAGCGCGCGGTCGGCGGCGAGCAGGCGCGGGCGTTCTCTCTTGAGGAGGTCGAAAAGGCCCCGGTCCATGGCAACGGCGTACTTTAC
Source organism: Candidatus Dormiibacterota bacterium (assembly GCA_003151935.1). Classification (GTDB taxonomy): domain Bacteria; phylum Chloroflexota; class Dormibacteria; order Dormibacterales; family Dormibacteraceae; genus Palsa-870. The sequence continues at coordinate 11,637 of PLYZ01000092.1, forward strand.
AACCTCGGCGAACGCGTCCCGATAGCTAGCCGGAGGCAGAGTTTCGATGGTGGCCAGGTCCGCGATGACGGCGGAGGGCTGCCAGAAGGCTCCGATCGCGTTCTTGGAACGCGTCCCGTTGACGCCGGTCTTGCCTCCGATGCTGGAGTCGACCATCGCAAGAAGAGTCGTTGGCACCCCCACCAGCCGTATACCTCGCTGCCAGACCGCAGCCGCAAAACCGGCGAGGTCGCCCACCGTTCCCCCGCCCACGGCGATCACGCAACCGCCGCGATCGATGCGCTGGCGTTCGAGGAAGGCCAGCACCTCCTGGAGCTGGTTCATCGATTTCGAGCGCTCGCCGACCGGGATCACGTGAATCGCCGTCTTCAAGCCGGCGCGCTTGATCGACTTTGAGACTTTCACGGCCCACGGCCTCACGTTGGAGTCGGTGATGATCGCCACGCCCGTTGGGTCAAGCCTCGTGACGACACTGCGCAGCTCGCGGTGGATGTTGCTGCCGATGACGACGGGATAGCTTCCGGCCGACGAGTCGAGGATCAGGCGGACCAAAGCTTGATCACCTCTTCGGCCACCAGCTCAGGTGGGCGGTCGCCATTCACGCGATACATCGCCTGTTCATACCGCGCTCGCCGCCTTTCGAAAAGCGACTCGACCTCGTGGCGAGAGCGGCCGGAGGCAAGCGGCCGCCCCGCGAGCTTTCGGATCCTTTCCCACATCGTGTGGAAAGGCACCTCGAGATACACGGTGGTGGAACCCTCGGCGACGACGTTCCAGTTCGCGTCGTCGATCAGGCTGCCGCCGCCCAGAGCCACGACCGATCCGGGTTCAAGTGCAGCCGGTAAAAGTCGCGTCTCCAGCGCGCGAAACATGGGCTCGCCTCCGGTCGCGAAGATCTCGGCAATCGGCATCCTGGCCTCGCGTTCGACCATCTGGTCCAGGTCGTGAAACGGCGCCTTCGTGCGCTCGGCCACGAGCGTTCCCACCACGCTCTTGCCCGAACCCATGAAGCCGACCAGCGCGATCGGACGAGTGCTCAGACGCCGCCGGGGTTGACCGGCATAGCAGACGGCGCCGCAGGCATGCCTCCGCCTCGACGCTTCTCAGACTGCATGAAGACCTGGTCGCGAAAGGCGCCCGGGTTCGGTAGGTGGTTGAGCACCTCGGCTCCCTGCGCTCCGGCCGCGTCGATCTCCACGCGCCCGTAGCCGAGCATGCGTCCCATGACCGACATCCTGGTCGTGCAGTCCTGGACTCGGTCGATGGGGATGACCTTTTCCTGGCGCCCGAAGACGCCGGTCTCGATCTTGATGCGCTGGTCCGTCAGCGTGTATGCGGTCGACTGCCAGCGGATCCAGACCACGATGAGCCACAGCAGCGCGACCGCCACCACGCCGAGGCTCAAGATGGTGCGCAGGTGCGGCACGTAGACGTTGCCGGGGCCCAGGATCGTGAGGTCGGCGATCACGACAAGGATCACCAGGACGGCCGGGATCAAGACCGATTTGATGAGGACGACCCAGTGCGGGTGGTCCTTGAGGATCAAGTTCTCGCCGGGCAGCAGGTTGCTCATGGCCGCCTATTCTCCACGACTCAACTGGAAGAGAGTGGGAGGGCCGGATTCTGGAACAGCACGATCAGTGCCCCGGCGGCCAGGTAGGGGCCGTAGGCGATCGCCTGCTTCATCGTGCGGTGCCGCACGATGAGGCCTACTGAAACGACGCCGGCCAGCACGACGCCGTAGAAGAGCGCCTGGATCGTGGGCAGCGGGCCCAGCAGCAAGCCCATGAACAGCGCGAGCTTGACGTCTCCAAACCCGAGAGCCTCTGCTCTGAAGATGGCTGAGCCCGCAAGGGCCAAGATCAGGAACAGTGCCCCCGCCACCAACCCGGCCGCGATGCCCGCCCACCACGGTTGACGGAACAGACTGACGAGCACCGCTGCCGCCATTGACGGGAACATCACGCGGTCGAGGATCAAACGATGCTCGAAGTCGAAGAAGATCACCTGCACAAGCACGAGCACGAACACGCTGCGGAGCGCGAGCAGGGCAAGCGACCCCGGCTCGAATGCAGCGATCGCGAACAGGAGCGCGCCCAGGATCGGCGGCCCGTAGACCTGCCACCGCCTCTCGCCCGGCTCGAGCTCCTCCAACCGCGCGAGGCGCACCGAGCCCCGCCGCACGAGCCAACCCGCCGCCGCGCCAACGATCGCCCATGGCAGGACGAGCAGCAGCGAGCCGGCGGCGTTCATGGCTGAAGAGTCTCGCGCATCGCGCTCACGGGCGCGGGGCGGCCGGTCCACAGCACGAAGGAACTCGCACCCTGCGCGAGCAGGATCTCCCATCCGTCGGCGGTCCGTAAGCCCAGCGATCGGGCCTTGCGCACCAGTGGCGTGCCGCCGGTCACGTACACCAGGTCGATCACGGCGCCATCGCGCGGCAGCGCCGCGGGCCGGATCGGCATCTCGTCCCGCCGGCCCAATGGCGTGGCGTTGACGAGCAGGTCGGCCGCCCTGACCAGCGCGTGAAGGGATCCGTTGTCCCAGGCGATGGTCCTGCCGGGCACGTCAGCCTCGTCGGGGCGCCTCGACACGAAGGTCAGGTGCGCTCCCTCGAGCGCCACCGCCGCGGCCCGGGCCGAACCGCCCGCGCCGAAGATGACCACGTTCGCACCCCTCGGTTCCACTTCAACGTTCGCGATCGCGGAGCGAATCGCGGCGATGTCGGTGTTCGAACCGACCAGGCGGTCGCCGTCGCGCACGATCGTGTTGACCGCTCGCGCCCTGACCGCCTCGGGGTCAAGCGCGTCCATGTGCTCCATGACTGCCTGCTTGTGGGGAATCGTGACGTTGGCGCCGGCGATGTCCGGATCGCGAAGGCCTTTCAGCGCGGCCGGCAGATCGCCGGGGGGAACGTCGAGCAGCTCGTAGGTCCAATCCATTCCGAGCGCGCGAAAGGCCGCGTTGTGCATGTCGGGGCTTCGCGAGTAGGAGATCTCGTGGCCGAGCAGAAATATCTTCAGCTTCCGCTCACGCCGTACTTCTGTATATCGCGGTCGAAATCCTGCTGGTTGGTCTCGAAATGCGTGACACCCTGCCGGTCGGCGAAATAGAAGAGGAACTGGGTTTGCGGGGGGTTGATGCAGGCGAGCAGGGCCGCCTTGCCTGGGTTGCTGATCGGTCCCGGCGGAAGACCCGCGTGCGTTCGAGTGTTGTATGGCGAGTCCAGCTGCAGCTCGGCCGCCGTCGGTTCGGGAGTCAGGCGTCCAAGTGCGTACAGAAGAGTGGCATCCACGCCCAGCGTCATGTTGACCTTGAGCCGGTTGTAGTAAACGCTGCAAACGTTGCCGCGATCGCTCGGCGTGGCGGCGTTGGCTTCGCGATCCACCATCGAGGCCAGGATTACGATCGACTGGATCGACTCGGCGGGACGCGCCGCCGTGGCCTGCGCGATCTGCGCGCGCAGGTCGGCCGAGAACACGACCCCGAACTGATCGAGCTGCTCATTGACCAGGCCGCTTACACCGGCGGCCGGATCGATCAAGTACGTGTCGGGGAAGAGATAGCCCTCGAACGGTGCATCCGGGTTCCCCGGCTGGGAGGGCAAGAAGCTGTAGGTCGCTCGCAAGGCGGGGTCCTTCGCGGCCGCGATGTAGCCGGCCGCGGTTCCGACGCCTTTGCTTTCGACGACCTTGGCCTGCTCTCGGATCGGGAAACCCTCTGGGAACGTGATCGCCTGCTGGGCGGCCTTGCCGTGCTGGAGCGCGTTCACGATCTGGGCGAGTGACATGTTGGAGTTGAGCGCGAAGACGCCGGCTTCAAGTTTCGCCGCGGCGTTGGTGACCCGCGTGTAGAGGTCGAAGGCGATGGTGTTGCGAATCAGCCCGAGGTTGAAAAGGTCCAGCCCGATCTGGGTCGGGGTTTCGCCGGGGTCGATGTGGAATACGACCGAGTGGCTGGTCGAGGAGATCGCGGTGTTGACGTTGAGATTCCACCAGTCCATTCCACGCGAGACGCCGAAGCCGAGGATCGCGATCAGCAAGATGATGGCGGCCAGGCGTCTCATTCGACCTCGTCCTCCTCGAGCGCGGTCATCACCCGCTTGAACTCATCGCCGTCGACCGTCTCGAGGCCGCCGCCCGTTTCACGCAGCAGCAGCACCTGCGACGGGTCGTCGACGGCTTCGACCAGGTAGTAGTGGATCTCCTGGACATCGAAGGCGTCGTGCAGCCGGAAGCGGCGCTCGAGCCCGGTCTCGTCGATCAGGGTGATCGGTTCGGAATCATCAGCCCACGGCACGTCAGCCGGCACGTTTGGAGTCCAGGTGGCCCTGCAGAAGCAGGGTGGCCGCGACGCCGTCGATGCTGAGGCGCCGCTTAGCTCGCCGCACGCCCCCGGCGATCAGGAAACGCTCCGCCTCCGCCGTGGTGAGCCGCTCGTCGACCATCTCGACCGGCAGGCCGGAAGCCTGCCGCAGGCCGTGCGCCAGCCGCCGAGCGGCGGCGGCCTCAGGTCCATGGGTGCCGTCCAACCGCAGCGGCAGCCCGACGACGATCCGGCGCGCGTCCTGCGCCTTCGCGATCTCGGCGAGCCGCGACGCAAGAGTGACGGCCGGCTCTGCCGGGATCGTGGTCAAAGCCTGGGCGATGGTCTCGGTCGGGTCGCTCACGGCCAGACCGACCCTCTTCGATCCCGGGTCGACCGCCATCACGCGCACTCCTACGGGGATGGTTTGGGCGAGGCCGTAGGCGAGGCCGTAGGCGAGGCGGTAGGCGTGGCACCTCCCGCTGCCGTCGCCGCGGGCACCCCCGACTGGATTGTGTAGTGGAGGGAGATGCGACCGATGAGCAAGGGCATGAGCGGGAGCGTCATCGGCTGCTCTTTGATGGCGACCGAGCGAACGGGCAGCCGCTGGAGATAGAACCGAGCCTGAGCCAGCGGCCGGCCGACGATCTGGGCGCGGATCGCCGCTTCGTCCAGCTTCGGCGCGACGTACGCGGCGGCGCTGCCGACGAAGGTCATGTTGCCACCTTGAGTGTCGTTGAGGATTCGGTACGTGACCTGGATCGGACTTTCGGTGAGGAGCTGCTGATCATTTGGAACGCGCTGAGACAGGTAGGTCTGGAACGCCTTCTGCACGTCTGAGTCGCTGTAGAAGTCGCCCTCGCCGGACACCGTCATGGTCCCGCTGAAAGTCGGCACCTTGTCGTTGGGCTGGTGGTCGGTCGTGTACTGGGCCGGCCCGTAGATGATGGTTTCGCTGAGCTTCTCACCAGCCTGGCCGCCGCCGACCAGGGCCTGGGCAAGGCTCTGGTGCAGCTCCTGCTCGAGCTGCGCGCGCCCGGCGTCGAAGTCTGCGACCGTCATCTGCGGGGTGGTCGACGGATCGGTCCCGCCACCGGTGGCCTGAACATTGGTCACCGTCAGACAGCTGAAACTGTTGTTTTCAATGGTCGTGATGGTGCCCGAGCCGACGTTGCCGGCGGAGCCGGCCTGGACCGCGATGACGCTGGCATTCACCGGTGGGCCCTGCCAGGGAATCATGGTGTCGGCCGAAGTCTGAGCGAATGTGATCCCGTTCGTGTTGTCGAGCCGCTGACCGCGGTAAAGCCAGATGCCAGGGCTGTTGTGGTTATTTTTCAGACAGCTGTTCGTGTAGGCCACCACTCCCTGGGAGGGCACCAATGGGACCACGATCGAGCCGGTGGTCTTGAAGCCCTGCGAGCTGGAGCGGGAGATGACGCTGGCTCGCACGTGGATCGTCTTGCTGGCCGGCGTGGCCTGGACCTCCACGTTGTTCTGCGTGAACGGAGCCGCCTGCGCGATCAGGGTGACCGAGGCCGAAGGGACATAGATCGCCGCCCCGAACAGGCCGACCAGCAGCAGCGTCGCCGCGGTGATGTACAGGAGGAACCGGCCGGGTTTGAGCTCGGTCGCGGTCTTGGTCAGGAGCCGTGTCGGAGCCGCGATGCCCACATGCGTGGTCGGCGCGGTGCGAATTCGCTGCCACCAGCGATGGACTGGCGGCGGAGCCTCCGCCTCGGACGGGATGCCTTCGCCCAGCAGACCGACGGCGCCGAAAACCGCGAAACCGCTCTCCGAGGCCATCTTCTGCACCGCCGGGTCGTCGCAGACCACCGTGACTCGCTTTCCGAGGCGGGCCGCGTAGTTGCGGAGCAGCTGGAAGTTGAAGCGGCTCTGTCCGATGCGCGACCGCATGGGCAGCACGAGCATCGTGTCCTCGCCGTTGAAGCGGCGCAGGCGTTCGACGAGCTCAGGAATCTCTTCCTCGGTTTCGACGTAAATCGGATTCGTTGCCATGGCGTTTACAAGTCTCCTGGAGGTCTGTTCAGACCTTTATACCGCCTAGGACCCGCCGCATGACGGTGTTGACGGTGTCCCGCTCTTCGGCTTCGGTTCGAAGAGCGTGGTTCGCCAGTCCCATCGGGGCGATGTCCTGCGGGCTCGAAAGCTGGCCTGTGGAATCGGTCAGGTTGCGCACATCCGCCGGCACGAGGTGCCGGATCCGCGGCTCGCGTGGGAAGGGAAGACCGGCAGCCCAGTTGTTCTTGACCATCTCGAGCGTGAGCTCGGGCAGGAGGCTGCCGCCCCCACACAGGAAGATGCTCGTCGGGAGCCGCTCTCCGCGCGAGAGCTCCTTGACGCTCAGGGCCAGGCCCTGGAGCAGAACTTCCGCGTCTGCGCTCAACAGCTCGGACACCTGTCGGTGCTGGTCGGCGGAAAGCAGCCCTTCCGAGTGCCGGAGCTTGCGGGCCTCGGCCTCCTCGTAGCTGAGGCCGAATGCGAGGGCCAGACGGCGGGTGAACGCGCGGCCGCCGAGATTGAACATCCGCGTGCCCTCGACGCCGCCATCGCGGATCAGCGCGACGTCGGTCGTGCCGCCGCCGATGTCGACGAAGATGCCACCTTCCGCCCACGTCTCTTCATTCGCGCACGCTCGCGCCAGTGCGTACGGCTGTGCGACGGCGGCCGCCAGCTCGAGGTCGAGCTCCCGTACGACAGTCTCGATCGCGTCGATGTGGGTCATCGGCGCGAACGTGTTGAACACGGTCACCTCGAGGTTCTTGCCGGTGAAGCCGACAGGGTTCGTGACCGGGTAGCCGTCGACGCGGACGTTGGTGATGGCGGAGTGCACAAGCCTCGCCTCCAGCTGACCGTAGCTTCGCTCCATCTCCAACAGGTGCTGCGCTTCTCGCAACGCGCGCCGCTGGACCATCTGCAGCATCGTGGAGATCTCGCCAGACCGGACCCGCGCTTTTGAGTTCTCGCGAGGGTAGGCGATCGTCGACGAGAAGCCCTTGATGAGCTCGCCTGCGATTCCTACCACGACCTGCCCTGGAACGGTCTTGGCCATGTCCTCGGCCGCCTCCAGCGCGCGGTTGCACGACTGGATCACCGACTCGAGGTCGGCGATCGCGCCGCCCGACATCGCGGCCGGAGCCTGAGGCTCTCGCCCGACGCCGAGCACCTCGCCATCCGGACCTTCGCGCCGGACGACGAGGACCTTGATCAAGTCGGTGCCGATGTCGAGCACGGTGAAGTGGCGGTAGTACTCGCTGCGCTTGCGGAGGAACTTGAACTTGGTCACCGCAACGCCTCTTCTAGGCGCTTGAACGCATCACCGGCCGTCCCGTTCAACTTTCCGCGGGCGAGGTGTTTCTGGCCGCCACCCGTGCCGACAAGGCCCGCAAGGCGCGCGGCATCGTATTCGGAGGTCAGGTCCTTGGACACCTTGATGACAAACATGTCGCCGGCCACAACGGTTACGACGCCGGACTTCACCAGGTCGAGGTAGCGGTCGGCGTAAGCCGCCAGCTCCTGCGGACTGGAGGCGTCCACGGTCTCGGTCACAAACGGTACTTTGCCTTGTTTGACCTCCACGCCGTCGCCACCCTTGACCCTGGCCGAGCGCAGCTCGTCCGAAAGCGCTTTCAACCGGCGCTCTGCCTCCTTGAGCTGCGCGCGCAGCGCGTGCGTTCGCTCGGGCAGCTGCTCCGGGCTGGCGTTGAAGGAGCGCGCCAGCTCGATGAGCAGGTCGCGATCACGGCGCACCATGTCGTCGGCCGCCGCGCCCACCACCATGTCGATGCGCCTCAGCCCCGAGCCGATGCTGGACTCGGAGACGATCAGCGCAGTCCCGATGTCCGCGCTGTTGGCGACATGCGTTCCACCACAGAGCTCGCAGGTCCAATCGCCGAAGCACACGACCCGCACGACGTCGCCGTACTTCTCTTCGAACAGGTGCATGGCTCCCTGTGCCACCGCATCTTTGAGTGGCTTGTGGCTTTCATGAAAGGTCAATGCCTCGCGCACCTTCTCCATCACCCGGCGATTGATGTGAGCAATCTCGTCTTTGGTGATCGCCCGGTTCAGAGGAACGTCGAAAGTCGTGTGGTCCGGGCCGACCCAGGATCCCTTCTGCACGACGTTGTCCCCGAGCGTCTCGCGCAGTGCCTTGTGGAGAAGGTGCGTGGCCGAGTGATGCCGCGCGATCTGCCGCCGGCGCCCGGCGTCCACGACAGCAGTCGCCGCCTCGCCGACTGTTAGCTCGCCGGTTACGACAGCGCCAAGATGGGCGATTACACCTTCCGCGGGCTTCTGTGTGTCTTCCACGCGGTAGCGGCCGCTTTCGGTCGTGATGGTGCCGGAGTCGCCGACCTGCCCGCCCGACTCCCCGTAGAAAGGCGTGCTTGCGAGGAAGACCTCTACGTCCTCGCCCTCGGCGGCGCGGTCCACGGACTTGCCGTCCTTGCGCAACGCGACGATCGAGGTTTGCGTGGTGAGCTCGTGGTAGCCGGTGAACTCGGAGTGCGACAGGTCCTTCGCCGCGCTCCACCCGCGCGGCACCTCACGGCGTGAACGCTCTTTCTGAGCGGCCATCGCGCCTTTGAAGCCTGGTTCGTCGACCTCGAGTCCACGCTCTGCAGCAAGTTCGCGGGTGAGGTCGATTGGAAAGCCAAAAGTGTCATGGAGCTTGAAGGCGTCAGACCCAGAGATCCCTTTTGCATGCTGGGCAACGATTCGCTCGAATTGCTCCATACCACTACGAAGAGTGTTTTGGAACCGCGCAGCTTCCAGATTGATCCCCGTGCGGATCAGGTCCTCCTGCTGCGCGAAGTCCGGATACTGCTCTCCCATCACTTTGACAACCTCGTCGACAAGACCACCAACCTGAGAGTGCATGCCCAATCGTTCGGCATGAAGCGTGGCCCGGCGGATCAGCCGGCGCAGGACATAGCCGCGTCCCTCGTTGCTCGGCGCAACGCCATCGGTCATCACAAAGCAGGCGGCGCGAACGTGGTCAGCCACGATCCGTTCCGAGAACGTCGAGCGCTTGTCTGACAGCTCGCGAATCCGATCGATAATTGGCAGGAACAGATCCGTCTCGAAGACGTCGGTTTTGCCCTGAAGGATGTAGCTGATCCTCTCGAGTCCCATCCCAGTGTCAATGGCTGGATGCGCCAACGGGACGAGACTCCCGTCAGCCACGCCGCGACGCACCGCCTCTCCGGATGTGCCTTCGATCGGACCGCGCTGGTCGTACTGCGGGAACACCAGGTTCCAGAACTCGGTGAATCGATTGCAGTGGTCGGGCACGCAGTCGTCGCGGCCGCAGCCCACCTCTTTGCCACGATCCCACCAGATCTCGGAGTCAGGCCCGCACGGCCCGGCGCCGAGCCCCCACCAGTTGTCCTCAAGCCGCGTTATGTGCTCGGCGGTCATGCGGGGCTGAGCTACCCAGATCTCGTGAGCCTGGTCGTCCGTCGGGTGGATGGTCACGCGGAGCCGATGCACCGGCATCGCGAACACCTTGGTGACCAGGTCCCATGCGAGCGGAATTGCGGTCTCCTTGAAATAATCGCCGGTAGGGGCGAAGTTTCCGAGCATCTCGAAGAAGGTGTGATGGCGGTCGGTCTTCCCCACCTCTTCGATGTCCCCGGTGCGCAGGCACTTCTGGCAGCTCGCTAACCTGGGCGCGGGCGGATCGCTCAAACCCAGGTAATACGGCTTGAGCGGCTGCATTCCGGCCGAGATGAAGAGCGTGCTCGGGTCCCCATGCGGCACCAGCGACGCGCTGGGCAGGACCTTGTGCTCCCGGCTCGCGAAATGCTCTAGAAAACGTCTGCGGATCTCATTCCCGGTCACGGGGTCGATTCAGTTTAGGGTGCGAGCCGCTCCATTCGCCAAACTGCTCCCGGCCGCTGGACATACCGAAGTCGATCGTGGAGGCGATCCTCGCGGTTTTCCCAGAACTCGATCCAGCGTGGATGCAGCGCGTAGCCACCCCAATCCTCAGGCAGCGGGACATCGTGCGGATGCTTTGTCGCGAGCTCCAGTACGGCGCGCTCGAGCACGTCGCGGGACCGGACCACCCGGCTTTGCCTCGATGCCAACGCCGAAAGCTGAGCGCCCCTGGGACGGCTTGTGAAGTAGGCGAGCGACGCTTTGCGATCCAGGCGACGAACGGTCCCTGAGACGCGAACCTGGTGGCTGGTCAGGGACCAGTAGAAGACGATCGCAGCGCGATTATCGTGGGCAAGGTCCAGGCCCTTGCGGCTCTCGTAGTTTGAATAGAAGCGAAAGGATCCGTCCCGGACGCCCTTGAACAGCACCATGCGCACGGAGGGACCGGAGCTGCCTGACGTTGCGAGGGCGACCGCATCCGGCTGCCGTGCGCCTGCCTTCTGCGCCGCTCTGTACCAGCGCCGGAACAGCGTGAGGGGATCGCGAGGAACGTCGGACTCGAGCAGTGGCATCGGCTAGGGGGAGGCGCTTTCTTGCGGCACGTACTTTCGCAGCTGCTCGAGGGCCGCTCTCTGCAGACGAGACACGTGCATCTGGCTGATGCCAAGACGGCGTGCGATCTCCGATTGCGACATCTGCTCGTAGAACCTCATCGCCATGATCGCCCGCTCGCGCGGGGTCAGGTGCTCCATCGCGCGGTCCAGCACGTCACGCATCTCGACCCGGTCGAGCTCGGGGTCGGGACTGCCGATCTGGTCGGCCACCGCCCTGCTGTCCTGCCCGTCGCTCGAGCCGATGGGCTGGTCCAGCGATAGGGGCACGTACGCAGGGCCGATTTCAATCGCCTCGGTCACGTCGTCCGGCGTCACGCCGAGCCGCTCCGCGAGCTCGGAGACGGTCGGCTCGCGTCCTAGCTCGTTCTTCATCTGCTCGTTGACGCGTATCACCGACTGGTGGAGCTCCTGCAGGCGGCGCGGAAAACGGATCGCGGTGCCCTTGTCCCTGAAGTGGCGCTTGATCTCGCCCGCGACGGTCAGGGTCGCGAACGTCGTGAACTCGAATCCCAGGTCGGGGTCGAAGCGCTCGATGGCTTTGATCAGCCCGAGGTAGCCGACCTGCACGATGTCGTCCAGCGGTTCGCCTCGGTTCTGAAACTTTCGCGCGAGGAAGTAGACGAAATCGTGGTAGGCATTGACCAGCTGTTCGCGGATGCGCTCCTTCTCCGCCGGGTCGGTGGTCTCCCGGTAACGGCGATGGAGCGCCCGCAGCTCTTCGCGGGGAATCCGCTGCTGTGCAGCCACTATCTGTCTAGTGTCGGCCTACCCGGGTTGGTTGCGCTTAGCCTGCCAGGTACTTGACCATGCGGAAGCTGACGTGCCCTGTGGTGGGCTCGACCTGCGGCCGGAAGTCGTCGACGAAGCAGCGGATCATCTCGTAAGCGAGCCGCTGCAGCTCCGGGTCGACCTCGGTATCGTGCTTCGGCGCCGGGACGGCGTTGCCGGTCGGCATCAGGTCGACGTCGACCACCAGCGCCCGGTTGGTTGCGAAGTAGGTGAGCTTGAGGTCGGCCGGCGAGCCGAGGTCGTTCGCGGCCGCGATCGCGCTGTCGCACGCCTGTGTCAGCGCGATGGTCAGCTCGTCGAGGTCGACCAGGCTGAAACCCAGCTGGCCGCCAAGCGTCGTGGCCACCCTCTTGGCGACCGGAATGAACGCCGGCGAGGCCGGGATCTTCAGCTCTGCCAGGTTGCGCTTTGCCAATCGATCCTCTTCCTTTTATTCCTTGAACTATTCCTTGTCTTGCGTGGCTTGCTGCATCTTGCGCGTGGCTGTCGCTTCCAGCTCTTCGCGCTTGCGCTTGGCGGCCGCGACTCCGTCCTGGATCGCTTTGCCGACCGGGTGGTCCGGGTCGATGACCATCTGCCGCGCCCGCTGCGCCGCATCCTTCGCCCGCTGCACCGGTTCGCTTCCGCTGAGCTCGATGGTCTTGCTGCGCAGGCTGTCGACCTGTGATCTTCCCGGGCCGGATGCGATGTAGGCGCCCGCAGCCAGGCCGATCAGGCCGCCCAGCACGAACCAACCGAAACCGCCGCCGCCGCCGCCGTTACCCTCGTCAGCCATCTCTAGCCTCCTAATACAGTTCGAACTAGGCTCTGCCCCGCCACCTTGACGCCATGAGCGGCGGACTTGATACCGCGACCAACCGCCGCCGCGCCGCCGCCCGCCGTCCGCAGGCCGACGTTGACGCCGGCCGTGATGTCGTTGACGTTCCCGATCGTCTGGCGGACCTCGGGCAGCGTCTCCTTCATCTCTTCATTGGTCGTGTCCAGCAGCTCCTCCACGGCTCCGAGCGTTCCGCGCAGCCGGATCAGCACCGCGGCCAGGGCCAGCGCCACCACCAGGGCGGCCACCCCGAACGCCAGCCACATGAAGCTCTGACTGCTCATCCTGTGAATACCCCGTGGTCCGAGCCCGCAAACACAACCGCAATCTTAAGTGCGAGCGCCGGGGTTGCTGGGCTTTGGCTCCTTCGGCTCTGAGCTTGGGCGTGGCACGAACCGCGCGAGAGGCTGAAGCAGAAGCGCGAACACGGCGGCCGGCAGCAGGTCGGCCTGCCCCAAGCGGGTCGAGGGAAGACCCAGGAAATCCCAGAGCTGGCCGAGGGCGAAGCCGGCCGCGGTCATCAGGAGGATGGGTATGTAAGCGCGGCGGCGGTACGGCAGGAACGCAAAGAACAGCTGGGAGAGGATGAGGACCGCGAGAACCCCCACGATCGCGCCCGGGGGGATCAGCTTCAGCAGGTTCACGGCGCTCCCTCCGGGTCACGGGGGTGGGTTGTCCTGAGCGAGCTCAGGTGGGTCCCCTGCCTTGGCTCTCCAAGTCCCGTCTTAGGGGGGTCCCCGCGAAATCGAACATTTCGTGGGGTCCTCTAGCGGGCATTTGGTCGGCTTTCCGGACTCCGGGGTCCCTAATGCTGTCTAGTTGGGCAACGCGCACATCGCCCGCAGCCCTTCGGGAGCCAGCCAATACTACGTGGGCTTCTTCGGCGGAACAACCTGGATATGGAGCTCTTCGAGCTGCGCGCCATCGACCTCCGAGGGCGCTCCCAGCATCAGGTCCGACATCGACTGGGTCTTGGGAAAGGCCACGACGTCGCGGATGTTGTCGGTGCCGCCGAGCATCATCACGATGCGGTCGATGCCCGGCGCGATACCGCCGTGGGGCGGCACGCCGTACGTGAAGGCCTGGAGCAGTGTCCCGAAGCGGGCGCGGATGGTCTCGAGCGGCATGCCCAGGAGCTGGAACACCCGCTCCTGCATCGCAGGGTCGTAGATCCGAAGGCTTCCACCACCCAGCTCGTAGCCGTTGCAGACGATGTCGTATGCGTGCGCGCGCACGTCGTATGGCCGCTCCTCGACGAACGTCATGTCCTCCTCGAACGGCCGTGTGAACGGATGATGCGCATAAGTGAGCTTGCCCTGGTCGTCCTCTTCGAAAAGGTAGGTCGGGTTGATCCAGAGGAACTTCCACTGGTCCTGTCTGATCAGCTTCCGGCGCCGCGCCACTTCCTGGCGGATCAGGCCCATCACCGTTTCGGCCTTGCGTTTTCGGTCCGCCACCAACAGGACCAGGTCGCCGTCTTCGGCACCGGTCGCGTGCCTGATACCCGCGATCTCGGCCTCCGAGAGGAACTTGTCGATCGTGCTGCCCGGCAGCCATGCCATTCCTTTTCCACCCGCCCCTTTCGCCATGGTGACCAGGTCGTCAAGATCGCGGCGAGGCATGTCGCGGCCACCCGGGACTCTCATACCCCGGACCACGCCTCCCGCATCGAGTGCTCCGCGGAAGATCTGCGCTTTCGTGCCGGCGAGAACCTGGCCCAGGTCGGCGATCTCGAGGTCGTGACGGAGGTCGGGCTTGTCAGTGCCGAACCGGAGCAGCGACTCCTTGATGTCCAGGCGTGGAAAGGGAGTCGCCAGCTCGACTCCCAGGATGTCGCGCCACAGCTTGCTGAACAGCGCCTCGATCAAGCCGAAGACGTCTTCCTCGTCGCAGAAGGACATCTCGACATCGAGCTGGGTGAACTCCGGCTGCCGGTCAGCCCGCAGGTTTTCGTCGCGAAAGCAGCGCGCGATCTGGTAGTACCGCTGCACGCCCGAGACCATCAGAAGCTGCTTCAACATCTGGGGTGCCTGAGGAAGGGCGTAAAAGCTGCCGGGATGCAAGCGCGACGGCACCAGGAAGTCGCGAGCACCCGATGGCGAGCTGCGTGTCAGGATCGGCGTCTCGACCTCGATGAACTCGTTGCCGTCCATGAAGTCCCGGATGATCTTGTTGGCGCGGCTTCTCAGCTCGAGCATCTGCGTCATGCGCGGCCGGCGCAGGTCCAGGTACCGGTACTCGAGTCGTGTCTTCTCGTCGGGTTCTTCGAGATCCTCGATCGGAAACGGCGTGGTCTCCGACGTGTTGACGACCTCGAGCTCGGAAGCGGTGACCTCCACCTCGCCGGTCGGCATGCGCGGGTTTTCCGAACCTGCCGGCCGGTGGCCGACCGCGCCCTTGACGCGCACGACGTATTCGGACCTCAGGTCTGACGCGGCGGCATGCGCTTGCGGCGCGTTGGCCGGGTTGAACATCACCTGCACAGCGCCCCAGCGGTCGCGGAGGTCGATGAAAATCAGACCGCCATGGTCGCGCCGCCTGGCCACCCATCCAAACAGCTCGACCTCGCGGCCAACATCCTTTGCGCGGAGCGCTCCGCAATGCGGAGCGGAGTACCCGCTCATGCCAGACGCGCGGGGAGGTCGTCCCACGCGACTTCCGCCTGCTCCCCGCTCGCCATGTTTTTGAGCTGCGCCACGCGCCGGCCGGCCTCACTCGCGCTGAGCAGCACCACCCACCGGGAACCGAGCTTGTTTGCCGATCGCATTTTTGCCCTCAGGCTCTTGGGCTCATAGTCGACGGCCACCGATATGGCGGTGCGGCAAATCCGGGCGACCTCGGCGGCGGCGACCTCCAGGCCGGCATCCGCCAGCACCAGGACTTCCGCCAGCGGCGCCGCGATCACCTCCGCGCCGGTCTCCTTCATCATCTCGGTCACGCGGTCCAATCCGCTGGCAAAGCCCACCCCCGGGGTCGCAGGCCATCCCTCGGCCTCCGCCAAACCGTCGTAACGTCCCCCACCCCCCAGCGCGTCCTGGGACCCATCGCGGTTGGCCGGGTAAAACTCGAAGACGGTTCGGGTGTAGTAGTCGAGTCCGCGCACAAGATAAGGATCGTGGCGGTATTCGATGCCGGCCGCATCGAGCAGGCGGCGGACCGCCGTCCAGGCGGCCGCGCACTCCTCACACAGGTGGTCGGTGATGCGAGGGGCGTCGACCTTGAATGGCTGACACTGCGGCACCTTGCAGTCAAGCAGGAGAAGAGGGTTGGACTCGAGGCGGCGCTGGCAATCGCCATGCAGCTGATCCTTCAACGGACGGTAGTACGCCCGCAACAGATCCAGGTAAGCGGGACGGCATTTCGCGTCCCCGATCGAGTTGAGGTCCATCCTCAGGTCACCGAGGCCGATCTCGCGGAGCCACGTCGCGGCAATCTCGATCACCTCGGCATCGAGAGCAGGACTCTCGCCGCCGATGGCCTCCACGTCGAGCTGGAAGAACTGGCGGTAGCGACCCTTTTGTGGGCGGTTGTAGCGAAACATCGGACCGATGAGAAACAATCGTGCCGGCTGCGGCAACTGGTTGAGGTGGCCTTCGAAGTACGCGCGGACAACGCCCGCGGTGGCCTCGGGACGCAGTGCGAGCTTTCGCCCGCCGCGGTCCTCGAAACGGTAGAGCTCTTTGGCGACGGCGTCGGTATCCTCGCCAACGCGCTCGATCAGCTCGGCCGCCTCGATCACGGGGGTCACGATCTCCTCGTAGCCGAAGCGCCGCGCCACGTCCGCCGCGGCCTTCTCGGCCACGCGCCAGATCCCGCGGTCCTTCGGAAGGATGTCGCGCATTCCACGGACGGCCCTCATCGGTTCGTATCGAGGCATAAGAGTGACGATTGTAAGAACCTCCCGTTACTATCAGTCGCCGGTGACCACGCCCCTTGTCCAGATCGTCTCACTGGTGCTTGCCGCACTCGCCTTGATCATGGGCGCCTATCTGCTCATCCTTGGCAAGCGGCCATGGCGGGGCGGCGAGGACGTCCGGGTGGTGGCGCCGCGCGTCAGGCTGCTGGGTCTCAGCTACATCCTTGTCTTCGGCGCGGCGATGATCCAGATCATCAGCCAGCCCCAAGGCGTCGAGGCCGAGGCGCTTGGTGGGTTGATGGTCCTGGGCGGCGTGATCGTGATCGTCGTCGTCTTGCTCGAGGCGCGAGCCTCACGGCTCGCCGGGCATGAGGATCGCCTGGACAGCCGCCTCAAGAGCTAGAGCAGAACAAGCCACACCGCCCCCCACCCGGCCCTTCGGGCCACCCTGCCCCTACGGGGGAGGGCACGGATTTAGAGCCCAGCCTGCTCGCGGGTTGTTCGGTACCCAGCTGCTGCTTTGAATGCTTCGACCAGGTCGTCCAGGTGTACCGGCTTGCTCATGTAGTCGTCGAATCCCGCTTTCAGGCAGCGCTCTTCGTCCCCCGGGCCGGCCATGGCGGTCAGCGCGATCAGCCGGGGCCGGCTCCCGCGCGGCCAACGCCGGCAGATCGCCTCCGCCGCGGCCAGGCCGTCCATCTCCGGCATCAGGACGTCCATGAGCAGTGCGTCGTACGGCTCCTGTGCCACCGCGGCCACCGCCTCACGGCCGTTCGAGACGACGTCAGCTTGATGCCCGAGCTTGACGACCAGCCGTTTCAGAAGGTTCTGGTTGAGGGCGTTGTCGTCGGCGATCAGGACATGCAGCGCCCCCGGAACCACCTCGACCTGCGGTTTCGGCACCGCGGCCCCGTGAACCCCGACCTGGACCATGACGTCGTGCAGCGTGCGGGCCGCCACCGGTTTTGTCAGCGTGGCCTGGATCACGCCGCTGTCGGCGGCCTCCGCGACCTCCGGGCCGGGAGCGGCAACCGCGATCAGCACGATCGGGAGCTGGTCCGCGCGCTTCAGCGCGCGCAGCATGGTGGAGAGCCCGAGCCCGTCGAGGACAGGGGGCCGGTGCTCGACGACCGCGATGTCAAACGGGTGTCCTGCTTTTACGACGCCCAGGGCCTCTTCGGGCGTGGCGGCCGTGGCCGTCGCTCCCCACTGTTCTGACTGCAGAGCGAGCACGCGCCGCTCGGTCGGGTCCGAGGTCACGACCAGCACCCGCATCGCTTCGAGCGTCAGCTGCGACGTGGTCACCGTCGCCGGCAGGACCTCGGCCAGGATCGTGAACTGAAAAGACGTGCCGGCGTCCGGACCGGCCTCGACGCCGCCCTGCTCGACCCGAAGCTCGCCGTCCATCAGCTCGACCAGGCGCTTGGTGGTCGCGAGGTTCAGGATCGCCAGCCGGTCACCCGGCTCCGGGCGGTCGCGAGGGGTTGAGACGCCGTCGAGCCCACCGCGCAAGATCCTGGCCGGGATACCACGGCCAGTGTCGCGAACCATGAAGCTCAGCGCGACCAGGCCACCTCTGTCCTCGAAGCCCAGCTCGACGCCCACGCCGCCCCGGAAGGTGCGCTCGATCCCTCCATGCAGGAGCGAGAGCACGATCTGCTCCAGCCGGCGAGAGTCGCCAACAATGACGCTGGGCACGTCCGGCGCCGCCTGGAAGGAGAGGTCGAGGCCTTTGGCCCCCGCCGCATCGGCGACGAGTCCGATGCAGCTCTCGACGCTGGCGCGGACATCGAACGGATGAAGTGCAAGCTCGAACGCGCCACTCTGGATGGTGGCGGCGTCGAGGACGTCGTCGACCAACCTGGCGATCTGCTCGGCGCCGATCTCCACGATCGAGGCGAGCTCGCGCTCCTCGTTGGAAGCGGCGCTGCCGGACAGCAGCCCTGCTGCTCCGACCACGGCGTTCAGCTGGTTGCGCACCTGGTGACCGAAGTCTGCGAGCAGCTCGGCATCCAGCACGCCGGGCTGCGGCACACCGTTCGTATGTGGACCTCCTTCCACCGGCTTCGCCTCCTGTTCGCTCATCAGTACAGCTGCTCCGGAGGAGGCTGACTCGTGGCCGCAAACAGCGAGTCCGGCAGCTGAACTCCGTTGGACACGAAATGCTGCTGAAAGATCGACTGAGCGCCCGTCGCCGTGTGATAGCCGACGGCCCGCCCGTCCGGGGTCACACCGACCTGGTGGAAGACGAAGATCTCCTGAAGGGCGATCTCGCCTTCGACCAATCCCATCACCTCCGCGATGCTCACGACCTTGCGAGCACCCCCGCGCAGCCGTTCGGTCTGCACGATGACGTTCACGGCGGATGTGATCTGGCTCCGGATGGCGCGCGATGGAAGCTCGGTGCCGGCCAGCAAGACCAGCGTCTCGAGGCGACCGAGGGCATCGCGCGGGTTGTTCGCATGCAGGGTGCTCATCGATCCGTCGTGGCCTGTGTTCATCGCCTGGAGCATGTCGAGCGCCTCGGGTCCGCGACACTCGCCGACGATAATGCGGTCGGGCCGCATGCGCAGCGAGTTGCGCACAAGGTCGCGGATCGAGATTGCGCCCCGGCCTTCGACGTTCTGCGGCTTGGACTCGAGGCTGATCACGTGAACCTGGCGCAGCCGGAGCTCGGCCGCGTCCTCGCACGTGACGATACGTTCGGTCGCGGGGATGAAGCCAGAAAGGACATTGAGGAGGGATGTTTTGCCCGACCCGGTACCACCCGAGACGATGACGTTGAGCCGGGTCCTTACCGCGGCGTCCAGGTACACCATCATCGCCTCTGTCGCGCCGCCCGTCGAGATGATCTTCTCGGGAGAGAGGACCTCCCGCCCGAACTTGCGGATCGTCAGACAGGGGCCGTAGATCGCGACCGGCGGGATCACAACGTTGACGCGTGATCCGTCCTTAAGCCTTGCGTCACACATCGGCTCCGACTCGTCGACGCGGCGGCCGATCGTGGAGACGATGCGATCGATCACGCGTCGCAGGCTGTCCTCATCCTCAAATGCAAGGCTGGTGAGCTCGATCCGGCCGCGCCGTTCGACGAAGATCTGCTCCGGCCGGTTGACCATGATCTCGCTGACCTCAGGGTCCCGCAGGAGCGCTTCGAGCGGCCCGAGGCCGATGACCTCGTCGAACAGGATCTCGACCAGACGCTCCTTGTCGATCGCCGTGACCAGCGCAGCGGGTGGCTTGGACCGGAAGTGGTCCTCGGTGAGCTGCATCAACAGGCGCCGGATGCCGGCGCGGTTGTTGATGTCGATGGCGGCGGCGTGCCGGCTGAGCAGCTGGGCGTGAATCTCGCCTTTCGCCGCGGCAAGGGTCGGGCTCAGGAGAGCCGACGGCTCGGCGATGCGGAGCGGTTCGGTGATCGGTCCTGCGGGCGCCGCCCCGTCCCGGGGAACGATGCGCCGTTCGGCCGGAGCAACTATGACGGCGCCGGTCGAAACCGGGCCGGCGCCAGGCGATGGCGGCGCCGGCGAGGGCACCTGTTGATAGCGGCGGTCGAACCGCTCCGAGAGCTTCATGCCGGGCGCGCCTCCGCCACCGCGGGATGCAATCGCATCTGAGCATGCATGGCGGCTTTCTTGACATCGGCATCCGGCTCCCTGCCGACTAGGGTGCGAAGGCCATCGGACGCAGTCAGATCCCCGATCATGCCGAGCGACTTGCACGCGGCGATGCGAACGGGCTTAGGCCAGCGCCTGTCGTGGGCGATGCCGAGGAGCGGAGGAACGCGAAGCGCGTCGCGCCGCAGCCCGCATGCGAGCACCGTGACGACCGCGGCCTTTTCGCTCTCGGGCCGGCGCATCAGTGCCTCGATGTCGAGGTCGGAAGCCGCCATGGCGAGGGCGATCGCAAGCCGGTGAGTCGGAATCCTGTCCGCCGAGGCCATGAGCGCCTCAACCGCTCGACGCCCGCCGAGAAGCCCCAGGGCTCGGATCGCCGACTCGCGCACCTGCGGGATCTCGTCCTGGACCAGGTCTTGAATCCAGATCGCCGCCTCGGTGAGGCGGAGAGACCCGCACAGGCGGGCTGCGGCGGCCCGGGTCAGGGGGTTCGGGCTCACCAGCGAGTTGAGCAGCTCGTCGCTGAGGCCTGCACGCCGGAAAGGTTCGGTGATGCGCCACTGGCCGGTCAGGCCAGGACCCGCCTGGGCGAGAGCCGCCACGATCACCGAGCCAATCCGGTAGGGCTCGCCAAGCAGGTCGCTGGAGGTGACGTTTAGCACGACATGGGGCTCGCCGGCGAGAGCAGCGTTAAGCACCCGCTCAATCTGAGCCGCCAGGCGAGATCTCGGAGCACGGGAACCAGCCCCCGGCCGCTTGGTCGGGCGCTGCAGATCGATCTCGGCCGGAGGCCTCGTGTTCAAAGCTAGTACTGGGATGTGCGGTCGATCCGGGGGGACGTTGGTACATTATCGGCGAATTGAGCGCCCGTGAGGTTCACGAAGCCTATCGGGCCCGGGAGGAAGAGCCACACCAGGTGGGTGCCAGCAGCGAGCCCGCCGCCGACCAGGCGCCGTCAGCCGTGCAGATGAGGACGCGAATCCTGGAAATGTCGACCGTGTTCGCCGCGCTCGGCGACGGGCCGCTCCGGGCCGTCGCTCGGCGCATGCGAGCCATCGGGCTGACCGCCCGGGATACGCTGCGCCTCAAAGCTCATGGCGGTGACGTGGTCCTCTTCCTCGCGTCCGGCCAGGTCGAGGAATCGATCACCGACGGCACCGGCAAAGTCCTCCTGACGCGACGCCCCGCGCCCGGCGACCTGGTCATCCTCCCCGCGCCCCGGACCAACGACCGGTATCAGACGGCCATCTACGGGCTGACCGACGCAGTTCTGCTCACGCTCGACCGGGACGGGCTGCTCGAGGGCCTCGGCCCTGAGGTCGAGAAGGTGGCGCTCGCCCTCGACCGGCTGTGGGAGCAGGAGCTGTCGGCCGTCAACGCCGCCGAGGTCCAGCGGTCCTCGCGCACGGCGGCACCCATCGTCGCGTTTTTCTCGGCCAAAGGGGGTTCCGGGGTCACCACCCTCGCCATCAACACCACGGCGGTGCTCGCCAAGAAGTTCCCGCGCCAGGTCCTCCTGGTCGACCTGTCGGCTCCGTTCGGGCACGCGGCCCTCTTCGCCGACCTCATCGCCACCGGCTCGATCGCGAGCGCCGCCAAGGCCGCCCAGGTCGACTTTGAAACCGTGCTGCGGGGCAACATCGTCAATCACCGCTCAGGCATGGGAGTGCTTCCGGGGACGCTGCGGCCCGAGGAGGTCGACCTGATGACCGGTGACCTGACCGGGCGGGTCCTCGATGTCGTCGTCAGCTGGCAGAGGTTGATCGTGGTGGACCTTGGCACCTCGCTGGGCGAAGCGGCGCTGGCTGTGCTCGAACGCTCGGAATGTGTGGTTATCGTCATACCCCCCGAGATTGCCGCGATGACCGATGCACGGCGCTCGCTGGCCGTCTTCCGCGACATCCTGAACGTAGCTGACAACCGCATCGAGCTGGTCCTCAACCAGCGGGTGCCACACCCGCCGCTGGATCGCGCTGCAGTGGAGTCGATCCTCGGTCGAAAGATGTCGGTCACCGTCGGGTTCGACGATTCCCGGCCCGAAGATGCGGCCCTGGCCGGCGGCCTGGTCCTCCAGCGCGACCCGAACTCGCTTGTCTCCCGCGGGGCGACAGACCTGGCAAAGGTGATCCTCTCCAACCTGAAGATGGATGTCTGAACCGACGCGACGAAGGTCAGGCCAGGCGATGGTCGAGTTCGCGATCACGCTGCCGATCCTCATCCTGCTCGTGGCCGGGGTCCTCGAGCTGGGCCGGGGCTATGTCTTCGCGGTGGCGACCTCAGACGCGGCCCGTGACGCGGCCCGGTACGTGGCAGGCAAGACATCGACGACCAACGGACCCGGCCTGGCCAACATGTGCAGCCTCGTCACGGCGGACCTGGCGGCCATCACCTCGAACGTGAACTGCCCCCCGACGCAGGTCAACCACGCGCCGCCGTTCGTGGCCGGCACTGACTTCACGGCGCCGGTGGCGGGACATGCCGTCGTCGCGGTCTATTGCGGCACCAGCTTGAACTGCACCGGGTCGGTGACCACCTATTACGGCTCCGAGGTTGATGTCTATGTGTACTACGGGTTCAGCGACCTCAACCTGCTGGGAGGCGGGATCACGATCTCGGGATCGAGCCGCTCCACCACGTCCTGGTGAGGCTATTTGCTCGCCCCTCTAGGCAATGCCCTTCGGGCAGCGCCCACCTCCCCACGTGGTGGGGAGGCAAGGCCCAAGCGATGGTGGAGTTCGCCCTGGTGGCGCCGGTTGTACTGCTCATCATCGGCGCCACGGTCGACATGGGACGGGGCATGCTGATGTACGCGCTGCTGCAGGGAGCTTCTCGCGACATGGCCCGGCAGGCGGCCCTCGACTACTACAGCGGATCCAACACCCTGCCTCCCAACTGCACAGCGCTCACGACCCCGTGCTCGCTGACCTCGGTCGTCAACGGCGCGCACCTGCTCGACTCGCTGGGCGCTTCCGTCGTATACAGCGATTCGGGCACGATCTCCGCAGCGCCGCTGTCATACGGGTCCTATGCCGGGGGCACCACCACGCAGCCAGGGACCATAACTCTGGTCGGCGCCACCAACCCGAACACCGTCTACGTCTTCATCTATGAGCTGGATTCGACAGGCGGCCCGAATCCACGTTGGAGCTGCCCGTCGTGCGCAGCGGCCAACGGCGCGGCGGTTCGCACCGGCGGCCACCAGCTCGCAGTGGTCGACCTGAAGCTCAAGTGGCAGCCGGTGATGGCAAAGTTCCTGGGCATCCCGAGCGTGATCACGTTCGACTCCCAATCCGTGATCCGGATGGAGTTCTAGTGAAGCGGCGACGGTCGCAGTCCGGCCAGGTGATGGTGCTCGTCGCGCTGTCGTTGATCGCGTTGATCGGCTCGGCGGCGCTCGTCTTGTTAGCCGGCTCGGCCGAGTGGCAGAAGAATCAGCTGCAGCAGCTTGCCGACCAGGCGGCGCTCGACTCCGCTTTGAAGATCGGCATCGGCTGCGACGCTGCCAAGGCGACGGCCATCATCACCGAGGCGGACAATTTCCTCGCCACCCAGCGGACGCGCACCGGAGCGCTCAGCATCGCCGGCGGCGTGTGCGCCGCTCCGTACACAGGCACCGACACATTCGCCGGCGGCCTGAGCGAAACCATCAACTATCCGTACCGGGCGCACCAGCAGCAGGTCGAGGTGGTCCTGACCCTGACCCTTCCTATCTCATTCGGCGGCGTGGTGGGTAAGACGAGCACCACATTGGTTCGACGCGCGGTGGCCCAGGCCTTACCTGGATCAACTTCCGCGGTTTCAGCCACGACCCTCACGTGCAGCAGCGGCCAGGTCAACGTCGCCGGCAGTGTGCTGGCCCAGAACCTGATCGTGCGCAGCGGAACGTGCGCGCTGTACGCCCATGCCCGATTCGACGCAGCGTCCAGCACGTATTCCGACCTGGGCAACGTGAGCGTCTACACGGACGGGCAGACCTGGACCGCCCCTGGCACTTGCGCCGTCGGAAACAGCGGCTCGAAAAGCGCGATCTGCGCTGACGGCTTCGAGTTGAGCGGCCACACCGCGCCGGCCTGCGCCGCGGCCGCCACCTCGTATCTGCTGGCCGGCGACAAGACCATCAATCCCAATCCATGCGCGGCGGGCACCGGACCCCAGCCGGTTCCGCCGCTGTCCACAACCCTCCCGCCCGAGCCGAACACCGATGCCAGCGCGATCGCCACCCTCCAGGGCACCGGTGGAGCGGCCTGCACGGCCGCTGGGGTCTACAACCATGCCATCGTCGTTGGTGGCTCGACTGTTGCCACAGGCACCGTGACGACTCCGGTTCCGGTCAAGGATGCCAGCGGCTTCTATCACTTCAAACCAAGCTGCTATGGGTACCTGAACCCCAGCTCTCTAAGCGGTGGTGGGGGCGGCATCACGAACCGGCAGACGGGCCCGGAGGCGGGTCCGGCGACCGGGACGCTCACGTTGACCCTGCCTGCAAACAGTCAGGCGGGCACCCTGCTGGTGGCTACTCTCCGCTCCGAGACGAGCCCGTCGCGGAAACCGTTCACAGCGCCTGCAGGATGGGTCTCGGCGGTCGCTGGCGGAGCTTTCCTGGACGGGACCGCGCACACGGAGATCTGGTACTACCCGAATAACCCCGGTGGAATCGCAAGCGTTGACTTCGGCGTCAGCCCAGCCTCGATCAACGCCGTCGGACTGATGACGGAATGGTCAGGTGTGGCCGCGGCCTCTCCGCTGGACAAGACCGGGGTCGTTACCGTCAGCTCAAACCAGGCGTCGGTGACCATCTCAACCAGTGCCGCCATGACCACCGCCAACGAGCTCGTGATCACCGACCTCGGCAGCGACAGCGACCAGTCGCCCGAGAACTACACACCGGGGGCCGGGTGGACGAGCCTGGTCAGTGACTCAAACAACTTGTTCGCCTCCCAGTACCGGCTCAGCCTCCCAGCAGGAGTCGCGAGCGAGACGGTTACCGGCTCGCAGGCAACCGCTTGGGCGGTGATGATCGCGTCCTTCAAGCCCGCCGCCGGTGGAGGCCCTGGCGCGGTGCTCGATCCCGGGTTCTACTACTTCAACGGCTCCGGGTTTGCGGGCGGAGGTGGCATCTGCCTCAACGGCGGAACCCTGCTCGCGCGTGATGTCACTCTCGAGTTCGTCAATCAGGCTGGATTCTCGTCGGGCACCTGTGCGGCGGGAGGGGGCGCCGCGTGCGCTGCCGCAGCTTGCCAGTTCGGTTCGACCCCTTGCTCGCTGTCGGCCTGTCCACCCAATACAGCGGCGGACTCGCCCAACAACCTCACCTGGTTTGCAGCACCCTGCTCGACCGCGCCCACAGGCGATGCCGCAAGCTGTCCCGCTTCCGCGTGGTGCACTGCCGGTGACCGCGCCTGCTCGAACGTACTGATCTGGGCGCCGGCAAGCAACACCGGTCAGTTCGCGATCAAGGGCGTCACCGTCAAACACTGGCTGCTCGGCTCGATCTACTGGCCTGGCACCTGCACGGACAGCGTGAACGGAACCTCAACGATCTCGGGGACGTTGTTCTGCGGCCCACTATCCATCTCCGCCGGCGCCGGCGCGGGGTTCGCTGTGGGCGGCAACTACGGGATCGCCACTTCGTTGGTGGAGGCAGTGCTCGTCGAATGAGTTGCACCAACGGGCGCATCATGCCAAGCTGCAGGCCCACCTAGATGTCAATCGCCACCCCTGAGGCTGGCCGGCCGCGCCGGGGACGCCTTTACATAGTCATCGGCGCAATCCTCACGGTGCTTGCTTTTGCGACGGCAGCGGGCCTCGCCAGCCTCTCGCTGCTCCAGACCAACACCAACGGGACGCGCGTGGTCGTGGCGAGGAACGCCATCGGCGCGCGCACCAAGATCCAGGCCTCCGACCTGATGCTGAGCTCCGTCAACCCTGCGCCGCCGCAGTCGTTCACCCACGTCGACGCGGTCGCCGGCAAGGGAGCACGCGTCGACATCCCAGCGGGATCGCCCGTCACCGCGAACCTCATCGCTCCGGCAGGCGATGTGTTGAGCAGCAGCGACGTGGCCTTCCTCCCCATCCCGTCGGGCTTCGTCGCGGTGACGGTTCCGACAGGTGAGCAGGTCGGCGTCGGCGGCTACCCCCAGGTCGGAGACCGCATCACCATGCTCGCCACCCTGAACACGTCGGTTTTCGGCGCGAGCCCTCCGGTTCCCGTGGTGCGGACGGTCTTCACCAACCTGGACATCATCAGGGTCGGCCCCGTGGCATCGCAGGCCGCAAGCGGGGTCCCGAGCAGCCTCACCCTGCTCATGACCGGGTGCGATGCCGAGTACCTGTTCTGGCTCCTCAACAACTCGGTCTTGAAATACGCGCTGGAGTCGTTCAGCGACTATTCGGCCACTCCCACCCAGCCCGATCCCGCGTGCCCGAAGCTCTCGTCAGCCGGTGGAGTCGGACCCAAACAGGTTGACAACCGCTGGCACTTCACCAGCGGCTGATCCATGTCGATGAGCGTCATCTTCATCGCGGCCGCCGCGGCCATCGGCGTCGGGCTGGTTGTCTACGGGATCGTCGGTGCGGGCCGCGCGGCGGCGAGCGCCGAACCTAGCGCCCGCGTCACCTACCGCACCCTGGCCGACGTGCGGGAGCAGCTGAGGAGAAGGTTCGAGCCGACCGGTGCGCCGGTGTGGATCGCTGCCAACCAGAAGGTGAACTCACTCGCCGCCGACCTGGCGAGCGCCGACCTCCAGCTCCGACCGTACGAGTTCCGGCTGGTCCAGACAGCGTCCGCGCTGCTGTTCGCCTTGATCGCGCTGCTTCGATTCGGGATCTCGATCCCCGTCGTGATCCTTGCGATCATCGGCTTTGCCCTTCCGGCGCTTTACCTCCGCAATCGACGCGGCCATCGGCTCGCCCAGTTCGAAACAGAGCTGCCCAGGGCGATGGAGCTGATGGCCAACTCGATGAAGGCCGGCCAGTCGATTGCCCAATCCATGCGAGCGGTGACCGAAAACGCCGGTCCGCCGGTCTCGGATGAGTTCGGACTCGCCAGCAGGGAGATCGAGCTCGGCGCTTCGATCGAGAGTGCGCTCGGAAACATGGTCAAGCGGATCGGGAGCAGTGACCTGAGGCTGGTGGTCATGGTGATCACGATCCAGCACTCAGTCGGAGGCGACCTGCCGGCGATCCTCATCAGCCTTGGCGACACCATGAAGCAGCGAGCAGAAATGCGTGCGGAGGTCCTCGCCTCGACCGCCCAGTCCCGTGCGTCGTCGCTGATCATCACGCTGCTTCCGATCGCAGCAGCTCTCGGCCTGTACTTCCTCGTCCCTGACTATTTCCGGCCGATGTTCACGAATCCGTTGGGCTGGTTCATGCTGGCCATCGCGGCCGTCATGCTGGGGATCGGAAACTTCATCATCCGCCGCCTCACGGCAGTCACATGAGCCTGGGGCCCCTGCTCCCGCTCCTCGTCGGCGTCATCGCAGCGGCAGGTGTGTGGCTGCTGGCGTCTGGGATCGTGTCGGCCCGAGCGGGCGACGCGACGATGCTGGCAAGGCAGAGGCTCGCCCGCCAGGACATCGGCCTCGGCCAGAGCGCCGCGGCGCTCGAGCTGGAGAAGCCCCTTTTGGAACGACTCTTCGCGCCCGGCCGGCGCTGGCTCGCGCGGCAGATGACCCGCCTGACCCCCACGGCGCAGGCCGCGAACTTCCGCCGCCAGCTCGATTTCGTCGGCGACCCCCTCGGTCTCGACCCCGCGGGCCTGCAGGCGCTCCGCATCACGGCGGCCGCCGGGCTGGGAGCCCTCGGGGTGGCCTTTGGTGTTCTCATCGGGACGTCATTCGCGATCGGTGTCGCCCTCCTCATCGGTGTGGCGATCGGGTTCTACCTCCCCGTGATTTGGCTCGACCAGCTGGTGCGTCAGAGGCGGTCTGAGCTCGAGGCCGTGCTGCCAAACGCGTTGGACGTGGTGGCGATCAGCATGGAGGCCGGCCTCGGCCTGGACCGGGCGCTCGAGCAGCTGGTTCGTCACCAGGAGGGGCCGCTCACCTTGCTCGTCGCCCGCGCGCTCCGCGAGATCGAGCTCGGCCGCCCGCGCGCCGACGCGTTGGAGGACATGGCCGCGGCGACCGGCGTAGAAGACTTCCACTCGCTGGTGAAGGGCATCCTGCACGCGGAACGTACGGGAGTGCCCATCGCCCGCACCATCGCGGCGCATTCGGCTCAGATGCGGGTCAAGCGGCGGCTCAAGATCCGTACCGATGCCGCGCGCGCGTCACTGAAGATCCTGCTTCCGACGGTCGGGTGCGTCTTCCCGACCCTGTGGCTGATCCTCCTGGGGCCGGCGGTAATCGTCGCTCTCACCTTGGGTCACTAGCTCAGGAACGGGTTCGTTCTCCTTTCTCGGCCGATCGTGGTCGATGGCCCGTGTCCGCTGTAGACCGTCAGCTCATCGGGTTGGGAGAGCAGCTTGGCATTGATCCCATCCACAAGCGCTCTTCCATCTGAGTTGGCGAAGTCGGACCGGCCGATCGAGCCGGCAAACAGCGCGTCGCCCGTGAAAAGGTTGTCGCCGATCTTGAGCGTGACGCCGCCCGGGCTGTGGCCCGGCGTGTGCAGCACCTCAAACGCGAGCGAACCGGCTCGAAAGGTCTCTCCCTCGACCAGGTTCACCACGCTGTCGACGGGGTCGGTCGCGGGACCGAATTCGCGGCGCAACGGTCTGCCCTCGGCGACGACGTGCTTTTCTGATTCATGGACGGCGACAGGGACAGGTCCGAACGCCGCAAGCAGCACCGGCAGGCCCGCGACGTGGTCGACGTCCGTGTGCGTGAGCAAGATCGCCTTGACGTTCGCACCCCGATTTCGAACCAGGTCGACCATCGCCTGAGGTTCGAGGTTGGCGTCGATCACCACCGCGTCGTTGGTTTCCTCGTCCTCGACCAGGTACGAGTTGGTGCGGAACTGCTGGTCGGCGGTCGACTCGATGTGAACCCTCACGAAGCTTCGCGGGCGACGGTGTGCACGTCCTTGACGCCTTCCAGCTTCTCCATCAGCCGCGAGAGCTGCGCGAGCGAGTCGATCTCGACGGTGGTCGAAACCACCGCTGTCTTGTCGTCGTAGACGTGTACCTCGAGAGAGGACATGTTGACGCGGTTCTCCGCGACCACGGTGGCGATATCGCGGAGGAGTCCCTGGCGGTCCCAGGCTTCGATCTTGATCGCGACCGGATAGATGTGAGTCGCTTCCGAGTCCCAGTCGACCGGGACCACGCGCGCCTGGTCCTGCGCGTTGACCGCGTTGATGCAGTCAACGCGATGAACGGTCACACCCTTGCCGCGCGTGGTGTAGCCGACGATGGCGTCGCCCGGCACAGGCTGGCAGCAGGGCGCGATCTTCGTGAGAATGCCCTTCTCGCCGTGCACGAGCACTCGCGGGATCGGTTGCACGTTGGGAATGAGCGGGATGGTCCGCAGGTCGCCGCCCGGAATATCCAGGCTGGGGGCCATGCGCATCACGACCGAATGAGTTGAAAGGTCGCCATAGCCGATCGCCGCCAGGAAGTCGTCGATCGAGCCGAACTTGTGCAGTGTGGCGATCTCGCCCAGCTTTTCGTCGTCCAGGTCGACGAGGTTCACGCGGTGCATGCGGTGAAGCTCTTTGTCGAGCAGGTCGCGACCCTTGGCCACGTTCTCTTCGCGGCTCTGGCTCTTGAACCACTTCCGAATCCGCTCTTTGGCGGAGGCGCTCTTGACGAAGTTGAGCCAGTCGCGGCTCGGGCCGTGCGGGCTCTTCGATGTCAGCACCTCGACGATCTCACCGTTCTGGAGCTCGTAGTCAAGCGGCACCATCCGTCCGTTGACCTTCGCGCCGATGCACCTGTGCCCGACCTCCGTATGGATCCGGTACGCGAAGTCCACGGGCGTCGAGTCCGCCGGCAGGTTGAGCACGTCGCCCTTCGGCGTGAACACGTACACCTCGTCCTGGAAGAGGTCCACCTTGACCGTATCCAGGAACGACTCGGCGTCCCCCACCTCGTTCTGCCACTCCAGCAGGCTGCGCAGCCAGGAGAGCTTCTTGTCGAAGCTTGCGTCCTTCCCGCCTTCCTTGTAAGTCCAGTGCGCGGCAACGCCGAACTCCGCGATGCGATGCATCTCGTGGGTCCGAATCTGGATCTCGATCGGCTCGCCCGTGTGTGTGATCACGGTGGTGTGGAGGGATTGGTAGCCGTTTGACTTCGGCATCGCCACGTAGTCCTTGAAGCGGCCGGGGACCGGCTTCCACAATGAATGCACCACGCCGAGGACTCCGTAGCAATCGCGCACCGTGTCGACATGCACGCGGATCGCGGAGAGGTCGTAGATCTCTGAGAAGTCCTTGTTCTCGCGGGTCATCTTCTGCCAGACCGAATAGATGTGCTTGGGCCGGCCGCTGATGTCGGCCTGGATGCCGACCTTCTCGAGCTCGCGTGCGAGGATCTCGCGAAGGTCCGACACGAGCGTTTCGCGGTCGTGACGCGTGCGAGCGATCCGTTTGACAACGTCCTCGTAGGCCTCGGGTTCGAGGTTGCGGAAGGCCAGGTCTTCGAGCTCCCATTTGATCTGCCCGATGCCGAGCCGGTGCGCGAGCGGCGCGTAGATTTCGAGCGTCTCGCGCGATATCTTCCGGCGCTTCACCTCGGGCAGCGGGTCGAGCGTGCGCATGTTGTGGAGCCGGTCCGCGAGCTTGATGAGCACGACCCGAAGGTCTTCCGCCATCGCGACCATCATCTTCCGGATGTTCTCCGCCTGCTGTTGCTGATCGGATCGGAGCGCGATCCGGCCCAGCTTGGTGACCCCGTCCACCAACCGGGCCACCTCCGGTCCGAACTCGCGTTCCACCTCCTCCGCCGTGAGCGCGGTGTCTTCCACGGTGTCGTGCAGCAGGGCGGCCGAGATCGTCTCGGCGTCGAGCTCGAGGTCGGCGAGGATGGCCGCGACCTCCAGGGGATGGTTGACGTACTCTTCGCCGGACAGGCGGCGCTGTCCCTTATGGGCGCTAGCGGAGCGCTCATAAGCCTTCCGAACCATCTGCTGACCCGTGGGATCGAGGTGGTCGGCGATGCGGAGAAGCTCTGAAACCGTCATCTGGTGGTAGCTGAGAAGTTTAGGCGGGCAGTTCCTCGCCCCCTCTGTATACGGGTTCCGCTTGCCGGACACGCTCCTAGACTTACGACTCGCGAAGTGTCCAATCTCCGAACTTCCCAGCTTCTCCGCGGCCTCGCCGGCCGGAACTCACAAAGGGCGACGTTTGCGCTGAGGCTCGGGTTCTCGGCCGCGACCGCCGTGCTGGTTCTGATCGGCGCCTCGCTCAATGTCACCGGGCGATCCGGTCCGGCCGCTCTGGCCGCCGTCGTGGCCGGCGCGCTCGCGCTTGCGGCCGGAGCCCTCAACACCAACTGGCAGGGTTCGGTTCCGCTCGGGGGCGCCGCGCTGCTCTTGATGCTGGTCTCAGCCCAGTTCAACCTGCGCGACCGCGACCTCGTGCTACAGCTGGCCGGCCTGCTGGTCCTGGGACTCGGAGGCTTCGTTGGGAGCATTGCCTACCGCAGCTTCGCGCGCGCGATCAGCGCACACGCTGAAGAGCTGGAGGGCGTTCGCGTTCTGCTCCTGGCCAAGGAGCGGGCGTTCATGGCGGCGACGGCCGACGCGGACCACACCAAAAACCCTGGGGACATGGCCGCCTTCGGGATCATCGCGCGCGAGGCCGGCGCCGACTTCGCGTGCTATTACGCCTCGTCTCCCGATGGCAAGCAGTTCCTGCCCCAGCCACCGGGCATCGGTCTCGATCGCATTCATCCGATTCCCGTGCAGCGTCACGCGGAAAGGGCCGGACCACTACTGAGCGCGATCGACTCCGGCAGGGAATACATCGGCAACGACCAGAGCGGCCTGTCGGAGTTGGTCCACTACCTCCCGGACGACCTGCAGGTCGCTCGCCTGATGGCGGTGCCGATGCGCATCGGCGACGAGGTCGGCGGGTTCATTCTGCTCGGGAAGAAAACCGGCGAGTTCGACGACGACGACCGCCGGCTGGCGGTGACCCTGACGCTGCGCGCCGGCGCCCAGCTTGCGAG
>PLYZ01000072.1 GCA_003151935.1 Candidatus Dormiibacterota bacterium
ACGCTCCAGCTCGTCCTCGACAAGGGCAAGCAGGTGATCCGCTACGACTCGGGCTCAGCGGTCCTCTTCCAGCCCGACGGAACGTACCTCGCGCTCGGCGCTAAAGGCGTCCCGTCAGAGGTCGAAGGGCCACTGGTGAAAGTTCGCGGCGGAGAGGCGGTCCTTCGGAGCCTCATCAGCGCCGATGAGCACATCTACAGCGGGCTGCAGCCTGATGGGAACGGTGGAGGCATCAACGAGGCGCTCACGCCCATCCACGGCAACGGCAGCGTCATCGGCGCACTATGCCTCGGCCGTAAGGGCGCGATCGGTTTTGCCCAGGGCGAGCTCGGCTTGTTGGACGAGCTCGGATCGATGGCCGCGATCGTGCTCGAGAACTCGCGAATCCTGCAGGCCGAGCGCGGCCATGCGTCGAAGCTGGACAAAGACCTGGACGCCCTGGGCGAGATCTCGCAAGCGCTGACCACCGTCACTCAGGGTAGGAAGGTGCTGGAGCAGAAAACCCTGGAGGCGGCGGTTCGCGTGACCATGAGCATGGCGGGGCTGCTCACGCGTACGACACCCGAGGGCATGCAGAAGGTGATCATGTCGCTCGGGTTTCCGGCCGAGGTCGACGCGCTGGTGTTTCAGAACGGCCAGGGTGTCGTCGGAGCGGTCATGCTCAGCGGTCGCTCGACCGCGGTTCCGGACGTCAGCGCGAGCTTCGACCTCCAGGCACCTCCAGACCTTGTCACATACGGTCTTCAGTCCGCCATCTGCGTGCCGATGCTGGAAGACGAGCACCTGTGGGGAACCCTTTCGGTGTTCGCAACCAAGAAGCGCGACTGGACGGCAAACGACCAGCGCGTGCTGGCGACCCTGGGCAACCAGGGCGTCGTCGCCATCAGGAACGCCGAGCTCTACGACGACAACAAGCGCGACATCTGGGAGCTGAGGAACCTGCAGGAGGCGCTGCAGGCGGCGACGTCGAGCAACGACCTGAACGTGGTGCTGCAGCAGGTGCTGGCCGGAGCGGCGAAGGCTTCGTCGGCGCAGATCGGGTGCCTTGCGCTCGAGGACACGGGCAAGCTCGTGCTCAAGGGTGGGTTTGGCACAGACTCCACCACCGCGGAACGCCTGGCCCTTGGCCTGGGCGGCGACATCTGCCGCGACGTCATGAGCACCGGCACACCGGTGATGCAGGCGATGGAACATGAAGCCGGCGCCGACAGCCCGCTGAACCCCCGAGCTGTGCTTTGCGTCCCGATCACCCTGCTCGGCAAGCCCCAGGGCGTGCTGTTCCTGGCCAACTACCAGGTCGGGCACGTGTTCACCGAAGACCACCGCAAATTGCTCACCGAGCTGGCGGACCAGGCCGCGGTGGTGATCGACAACGCCCGCCTGTTCAAGGGCCGCGACGAGGACAACATCGCCTCCCTGGAGACGTTCGCCAATTTTGTCGATGCCCGGGACCCTTACACGCGCGGCCACTCCGAACGTGTCACCCAGTACTCGCTGATGATCGCGCGCCAGATGAAGTACGCCCCGAACGATCCATCTGCATGGCTGCGCCTGGAGCGCGGCGGCCGGCTGCACGATGTCGGAAAGGTCGGGGTGCCCGACGAGGTCCTCCGGAAGGCGGGCAAGCTCACCGACGAGGAATTCACGCAGATGAAGAAGCATCCAGAAATCGGCTTCAATATTCTGAAAAACCTGAAGATGCTCACCGACGAGCTCGTCATCGTGCGTTCGCACCACGAGCGCTACGACGGCAAGGGCTATCCCGACCGCAGGAAGGGCGCCGACCTACCCATGTTCTCGTGGATCGTCAGCGCCGCCGATGCGATCGATGCGATGACCTCTGATCGCCCTTACCGGAAGGGAATGTCGCTGCAGATCGCGATCGACCAGGTGCGGACCGGCGCCGGGACTCACTTCCACCCGGACGTCGCCGAGGCGGTCCTCGACGCGGTCACCAACGGCACGTTCACGTTGATCGCGCAGCAGTCCATGTACGCCGACGCCCCGACGGTCGGGGTGTTCGAGAATCCGACGGGCGGCTAACGGAGCTTAAGCCCCTCACCCCGACCCTCTCCCCGATGGGGAGAGGGAGGATCCTCTCAGTACGCCTTCGCCAGAGACACCCTGTGTTTTGCCGGCTTGCCGCATACGAAGCATTCGCCTGAGGGTTTCTCCTCGTCGTCGAGGGTGCGGATGGTTACGCCTCCCGCTTCGGCCTTCGCCCGCTCCTCGCACTCGGCGTCGCCTGACCACGGCACCCACACGAATCCGCCGCGCTCCTTGAAGTGCGCCACCACCTCGTCAAGCGTCGACAGCTCGTAGGTGTTTTCTTTCCGGAACTCATGCGCGCGGTCGAACAGCTTCTTCTGAAATGCGTCCAGCTCGTCCCTGAGGCGCTGAGCGATGCCTGACACCGGCACGCTCACCCGCTGCCGAGATAGGCGGTCGACCATCTCCACCTGCGCGGCGTCGGCGTCGCGCGCGCCGACGTTGAGGCGCAGCGGCACGCCTTTCAACTCCCAGTGCGCGTACTTGTCGCCGGGCCGCTCGTCGCGCCAGTCCACGCGATGGCGGATGCCGGCCGCCTTCAGCTCAGGAGTCCAACCTCCGATGAAGGCCTCGACCTTGGCCCGGCCGTCGGCATCGCGATAGATGGGCACGATCACGACCTGGATGGGCGCCACGCGAGGGGGGACGACCAGGCCGGAGTCGTCGCCGTGCGCCATGACCAGGGCGCCTACCAGGCGGGTGCTGATGCCCCACGAGGTCGAATAGCAGAGCTCCTTCTCGTTGTCCTTGTTCGAGAAGGAGATGTCGTAGGCGCGGGCGAAGTTCTGCCCGAAATAGTGCGACGTGCCCATTTGCAACGCCATGCCGTCGCGCATCAGGCCCTCGAGGGTGAGCGTGTGCTCGGCCCCGGGAAATGTTTCGGCGCGCGACTTCTTGCCGCTGAACACCGGGACGGCGAGCCAGTCCTCGGCGATGGAGCGGTAGTAGCCAAGGATCAGCTCGGCCTCATCGATCGCCTCCTGCGCAGAGGCGTGGAACGTGTGTCCCTCCTGCCACCAGAACTCGCGCGATCGGAGGAACAGCCGGGAGCGCATCTCCCAGCGCACGACGCTGTTCCACTGGTTCGTCAGCTTGGGCAGGTCGCGATGGCTCTGGATGTAGCGGCGGATGAGGTGCCCGATGATGGTCTCGGACGTGGGCCGCACCGCAAGGGGCTCTTCGAGCTCCTCCATCGCGGCGCCCGCTTTGGTCACCCACGCAACCTCCGGCCCGAAGCCTTCGATGTGCGCCGCCTCTTTCACGAGCAGCTCTTGAGGTATGAGCAGAGGGAACGCCCAGTTCT
Source organism: Candidatus Dormiibacterota bacterium (assembly GCA_003151935.1). GTDB lineage: Bacteria > Chloroflexota > Dormibacteria > Dormibacterales > Dormibacteraceae > Palsa-870. Next base: position 3,353 of record PLYZ01000072.1, read on the forward strand.
CGTGGCCGCTCTCCTTGATCATGTCGTCGAAGGCCCGCGTGATGTTCTCCCACATGGCCCAGCCATAGGGACGCACGACCATCATCCCGCGCACCCCCGACCAGTCCGCCATCTCGGCCTTGCGGACGACGTCGGTGTACCAGCGGTCGAAATCGTCGGACATCTTGGTGATGTCCTTCACGAAATCCTGTTGCTCCTCGATGGTTGTTTCCTTCATGCCATTAGCTCCCAAATCTTGATGAGTTGAATCGCGAACTCGATCAACGCCCGCGCGTGTGCGCGGGCTAGCGCGGGAGCTGAGGCTCGGCCGCGATCGCGTCGATCTCGGCCAGCAGCACGGCGAGCAACTCTTCCTGTGGCACGGTGCGGTAAAGCTTACCTTTCTTGAAAATCACGCCCTTCCCGCGGCCGCCGGTGACTCCGATGTCCGCATGGCGTGCCTCCGCCGGCCCGTTCACCACGCAGCCCATGACGGCGATCGTGATCGGAACCTTCAGCCTGGCGATGTGCGCCTCGACCGCCTTCACTGTCGGCACCATGTCGTATTCGAGGCGGCCGCAGGTCGGGCAGGCGACGAGGGTCGCGCTCTCGTTGCGGAAGGCGAGGGTCTTCAGGATCTCGTGGGCGACCCGGATCTCTTCGCGCGGATCGGAGGTGGCGAGCGAGACGCGGATCGTGTCGCCGATGCCCTCGGCGAGGAGAATGCCCATCCCCACCGCGCTGCGGATGCTTCCCGCTTCGACCGGGCCTGACTCAGTCACCCCCAGGTGGATCGGGTAGGCACGCGCCGCGGCGAACTTGCGGTTGGCCATGATGTTGGTCCAAACGTCGGTCGACTTCAGTGAGACCTTGATGAAGCCCGGCCCGTAGTCGAGGTCTTCCAGGATCTTGCAGTGGCCGAGCGCGACC
>PLYZ01000004.1 GCA_003151935.1 Candidatus Dormiibacterota bacterium
CAGGCGATCGGCATGATGGCCACCGCTCTGCCCGTGCTGGTGATCGGGATCAGCATCCTTTCGGCCTATGCGCTCGGTGGCCTGTACGGCATCGCCACCGCCGCGGTCGCGATGCTCTCGATGACGGGGATCATCGTCGCCATCGACTCCTACGGCCCGATCACCGACAACGCTGGCGGCATCGCCGAGATGGCGAATCTGCCGCCGGAAGTTCGCGCCATTACGGATCGGTTAGATGCGGTGGGCAACACGACCAAGGCTGTGACGAAGGGATACGCGATCGGATCGGCCGGGCTGGCCGCGCTGGTGCTGTTCTCGTCGTACACGCAGGAGCTCGCGCGCGCCGGCCACGCCACGAAGTTCGAGCTGTCGGACCCGCTGGTGATCGTCGGCCTGTTCCTCGGCGGGATCCTGCCGTTCCTGTTCGGCTCGCTTGCCATGCTGGCGGTCGGCCGCGCCGGCGGCCTGGTGGTCGAGGAGGTTCGGCGCCAGTTCCGCGACATCAAAGGGATCATGGAGGGCACCGGCAAGCCGGAATACGGCACCGCTGTGCGCATCGTGACCGCCGCCGCTCAGCGCGAGATGATCCTCCCGGGCATCATCCCGGTGATCGCACCGCTTGCGGTCGGCTTCATCCTCGGCCCGCGAGCGCTCGGCGGAATGCTTCTGGGCGCCATCGTGACGGGGCTGTTCCTTGCCATTCAGATGACGAGCGGCGGTGCGGCCTGGGACAATGCCAAGAAGTACATCGAGGAGGGCCACCTGGGCGGCAAGGGATCGGAGGCGCACAAGGCGTCGGTCACCGGCGACACGGTCGGAGACCCGAACAAGGACACGGCCGGACCGGCCATCAACCCGATGATCAAGGTGATCAACATCATCGCCATCCTGATCGCCGGCACGGTCGCCACCCACTACCTGATCCACTAGCCGAACCGGCGGTAGACTCGTCCTGGGGTGGACGATTACCAGAAGGAGGTCGCCGACCTCGAAGCACAGGTCGAGCGGCTGGTCGAGGGGGAGGGCGACGCCAAGACCATCGCCGAACTGTCGATGCAGCTCGAGATCCTCAAGGCGATCTACACACGCGTCGGCGACCTGTATAAGCGCGGCCTCAAGGACGAGGGCTTGCGGTATGGCCTGCGAATCCAGGGTTACGGCGACTGGACTATTGATAACGTGTACGCGTTCGTGTACGAGCGATCCGTCGAGCTCGAGCCGCGGGCGCACGGCGCGTTCGTCGGTGGAATCAAGGGCGCCGACTTCGCCCTGATGCTGAATCCGTAAGGGGGGAAGGGCATGGAAACGCCGCTAACACCGCTGGAGTTCGCGCGCCGCAGCCGAAAGCTCTACCCGGACCGGGAGGCAGTTGTCGACGGGGACCTCCGCTTCACGTACGAGCAGTTCTTCGATCGATGCGACCGCTGGTCGGCGGCCCTGCAGGGGATCGGGGTAAGCAAGGGTGACCGGGTCGCCTACATCGCACCAAATGTGCATGAGCAGCTCGAGTCCTTTTACGCCGTGCCCCAGATCGGCGCCGTGCTGGTGCCAATCAACTACCGGCTGACCGCGGAGGATTTTGTCTACATCACCTCGCACTCGGGCGCCAAGGTTCTGTGCGTCCATCCGGATTACCTGGACGCCGTCGACGGAGTTCGCGATCAGCTGCCCGGCGTGGAGCACTTCGTGTGCTTGGGCGGCGCCGGCGGCCGCAAAGGCTGGTCCGAATACGAAGCCGCCATCGCTACGGCAAAACCGGCTTTCAAGCGCCCGGACATCGACGAGAGCGACCTCCTCACCATCAACTACACGAGCGGCACAACGGCAAAGCCGAAGGGCGTGATGATCACGCACCGGAACGCTTGGGCCAACGCCGTCGGCACGCTCGTCCACTTCCACATCACTGTCGGTGACCGCTACCTGTGGACGCTGCCGATGTTCCACGCGAACGGCTGGACGTTCGTATGGATCATCACCGCGGTCGGAGGCACGCACATATGCCTGCCGAAGGTCGAGCCGGCTCGAGTCTTCGAGCTGATCCGCAAGGAGAAGGTCGGCTGGCTTTGCGCCGCGCCGACCATCCTGATCGCACTGGCCAACGCTCCCGCCGACGTGCGTGGTGACGTGCCCAAGGGCGTGCACGTCATCACCGCCGGGGCAGCCCCTGCCGCGGCGACGATCGAGCGCATGGAAGGTGATCTCGGGTGGGAGGTGACGCAGGTGTACGGACTGACCGAGACCGCTCCCTTCATCACCATCTGCGAGCCTCGACCGGAGCACCAGAAGCTCGGCGTCACCGAGTTGGGGACCATCAAGGCCCTGACAGGTGTTGAGCTGATCACGTCCGGCGAGCTGCGCGTCGTGGACGGCGATGGAAAAGACGTGCCGGCGGACGGCGCGTCGCTTGGAGAGATCATTGCGCGCGGCAATGTGATCATGCAGGGCTACTACAACGACCCTGAGGCGACCAAGAAGGTCATGGGTGATGGCTGGTTCCACACGGGCGATGCCGCCGTCATCCACCCGGACGGTTACGTCGAGATCCGAGATCGGATCAAGGACGTGATCATCAGCGGGGGCGAGAACATCTCGAGCCTGGAGGTCGAGGGAGTGCTCTTGCGCCACCCCGCGGTGCAGGAGGCGGCAATCGTGGGACTGCCTCACGAGAAGTGGGGCGAGGCGCCGCACGCTTATGTCGTTCTGAAGTCAGGCGCCACGGCGACAGAACCCGAGCTGATCGCGTACACGCGCGAGCGCCTGGCCCACTTCAAGGCCCCGCACAGCGTGACGTTCGTGCAGGAGCTGCCCAAGACGGCGACCGGCAAGATCCAGAAGTTCGTGTTGAGGAAGGGAGCCGCGGCGGTCGTCCGGCAGTAGGTCACGCAACTCCTGGCGGCCGTCGGCGTTGACTGGGCATGGCTGCCTGCCGGACCACTAATCCGGCCCGCGCGACGAAGGACCAAAGGTGACCGTCGGCGGGATGGTCACGATGCGGCCGTCGTCGCCACGAATGATCTGCCAGTTGCCCTCATGCACCATCCAGTGATGCCGGTAGCAAAGAAGGGCAAGGTTGGACGGTTCGTTCGTTCCGCCGTGGATCCAGTGCACGAGATGGTGCCCTTCGGTCCAGCTCGCGGGCCGCTCGCAACCAGTCCAAACGC
>PLYZ01000003.1 GCA_003151935.1 Candidatus Dormiibacterota bacterium
ATACACACGATGCCCCCGGGTGCCCGGTGTTCATCGCGTCGAGGGCCCCGCGCGCCTCTCCTCCTCCCCACATCGAACCTAACCAATTGGTCTTGCGAGCCTTGGGGCCGGACTTGGACCCCGAGCAGGTGGAAGGCGATGTTTTGGCGTGCCTCCGACCTGGATATACAGCGCGCTTCAACTCGGGCGGCCTCGCAGCCCTGCCCCGTGCCGCGGGCTAACATCCGGCGGTGCGCCCTTGCCGACAGTTCGGGTTCCACCATTGTCGAAGCCGAGGGAGCGTCATCGCCATGGACCCGGTATGTCGGCTCGACCGCGCCACGGCGGTCCTCACCGATGAAGACGATTACTCGGACGCGGCGCTCGCCGCCGCCGCCGTCACCTTGCTGCGTGCCCGAGTCAGCGGGCAGCAATCCCGGCCCACGACCGGATGACGGCGGTCAACGTTGCGCTGCTGCTGGGTGCCGGAGTGCTCGCCGGGATGGTTGGGTCGGCCGGTGGCACCGCTTCGCTGATCTCATACCCGGCGCTGTTGGCGGTGGGTATTCCGGCGCTGGCGGCCAACATGACGAACGCTGTCGCCTTCGTCGCAAGCTTGCCGGGCTCCGCGCTTGGCTCCCGGCCGGAACTACGGGGACAGGGACAGTGGCTCCGCCGCTGGGCGCCGCTCGCCGCAGTAGGGGGCGCAGCCGGTGCCGCATTGCTGCTGCTCACTCCCGCCGGCGTCTTCGGCCGGGTCGTACCTTTCCTGGTTGCTTTCGCGGCGCTCGCATTGCTCTTACAGCCAAGGGTCTCTGCGTGGCAGGAGAAACATCTCCGTAAGACCAGCAGGCTCCTACTGCCTTGCGGACTGTTCGCAGTGTCGGTCTACGACGGCTACTGGGGTGCTGGAGCGGGAGTGATGACCCTGGCCCTTCTACTGCTGACCGTCGACCAGCATCTGGCGCGATCCAACGCGCTCAAGAACATGATCCTCGGCGTAGCCGATGTGGTCTGCTCGATCGGGTTCGTTCTATTTGGACCTGTTCACTGGGCAGCGGCAGTGCCGTTGGCCCTCGGGCTGCTCGTCGGCAGCATGGCCGGGCCTTCCCTGACACGACGAGTCCCCGGAAACACAATTCGCGTGATTGTCGCCCTGGCAGGATTCGGGCTCGCGGTCCACCTATGGGTCTCCCCCGGCTAGCAAAAGACATATCAGTAATAACCTTCCCGCTGCAGCGCCGGTTCGCCCAACCCGCTGAACCGGCAGCTATGACTCACGCCAATGCTCCCTTCACACCGGAAGGGCGTCGACGGCTCGCCTCTGCTTGTGCACATCGACTGGCCGAATCTACGGTAACGACGCCGTAAAACAACTCACGCGGGCCGACCAGCTTGGACGCCGGCGGTAGGTGGACGACGAAGTCTTGGGCAACCTCGTGCGGGTTCGACTCCCGCTCTCGACACCACCGATCGATCAGCGCTGCGGCAGCAGCACGTCCGTGAGAAGTCCCGCCAGCCAGGCCTCGTACTCGGCCGGCGTCCAGCCCTCGCCGTCAACCAGCTCGGAGTAGACCTCGGCTGCCGACAGCGCGCGGATGAGCGCCCCGGCCCGCCTTCCATCGACTTCATCGCGAAGCTGCCCTTCCAGCCCCTCCACGAGCTGGTGGAACGAGCGCGCCCGATCGACCGTCCAGCCCGCGATCATCCTGGCCACGTCGGCGTCTGACGCCGCGGCGCTGCCGAGCATCCGGCGGACGCCGCGATCCGACTCCCACTGGCGGCGACTCGTACGCGCCACCAGTGCCAGCCGTCGGCCCAGGTCGGGGTCGGCCAGGCCGCTGGCGATTGCTTCCATCACGCCCGCCTCCATAAGCCACTCCTCGCAGATGGCGCCCAGGATCGCCTTTTTGGTCCCGAAGCTCGCGTAGACGGTGCGCGGCGACACCCCGGCCTCCGAGGCGACCGCCTCGATGCTGGTCGCTACGTAGCCGTGCTCGGTGAACAGAGCCCGCGCCGCCCGCGCGATCAGGCGGCGTGTCTCGAGCGCCTGCCGCTGTCGATAAGAAGGCCGTTCCGGCTTGACGTCGGGCATTCTGGTCGCTACAGTACCACCGCAGAGACTGCAGTATCACTGCAGTGATTGCATAGTTACTGAAGGGGACGAGCAAATGGGCGACGTGGAAAAGGTGGACGCCGTGGTCATCGGAGCCGGCCAGGCCGGCCTCGCGAGCGCCTACGAGCTGGCGCGACGAGGTGTGGGCCATGTCGTGCTGGAAGCCGGGAGCCAGGTCGGAAACCAATGGCGGAACCGTTGGGACTCGCTCCGCCTGTTCACGCCTGCCCGGTTCGACGGCCTTCCGGGCTCTAAGTTCCCAGCGCCGCCCGACAGCTTCCCCGACAAGAACCAGCTGGCGGACTACCTCCAGGCCTACGGGCTCGAGCATCGCCTGCCCATTCGCACCGGGGTCCGCGCGTTGAGCCTGGAGCGGAGTGGCGACGGCTACCGGCTGGAGACGAGCGCTGGGACGATCGCCGCCGGCCATGTCGTGGTCGCTACCGG
>PLYZ01000087.1 GCA_003151935.1 Candidatus Dormiibacterota bacterium
GACACCGAGGTCTACTCGAACACCGGAGGGCAGGCGTCGAAGGCGACACCGCGGGGCGCGATCGCCAAGTTCGCGGCCGCTGGCAAGCGCACGGGCAAGAAGGACCTCGGCCTCATCGCCAGCGCCTACGGCAACGTTTACGTGGCGCAGATCGCGCTTGGCGCCGACAACGCTCAGACGGTGAAGGCCTTCGCCGAGGCGGAGAGTCACACTGGACCGTCGCTGATCATCGCGTACGCAACCTGCATCGCCCACGGCATCGACATGGCCACGGGCATGTCCCACATGAAGGACGCGGTCGACAGCGGCTACTGGCCTCTCTACCGTTTCGACCCGCGAATCGAGGCGGAGGGCAAGCTTCCGTTGGTCCTCGACTCAAAGGCGCCCACCATCCCCCTGCGCGAGTTCGCCGCCAAGGAAGGCCGCTACACGCTGCTCGCACGCTCCAAGCCCGAGCTGGCCGAGCGCCTCATGACGATCGCGCAGGCTGACGTCGACGAGCGCCGGCGGCTTTACGAACAGATGGCTGGAATCGAGCGGCATGCACCAGACGACACCATCAACAGCAACGGTCGCGCTGAGGCTCCTGCCAACGAGCCGGAGGAGGAGCTGCCGTGAGCGCAGACCTGCGGACCACCTACATGGGCATCGAGCTCGCCAACCCCCTTGTTGCGGCGGCATCGCCGCTCACTGGAACGATCGACGGACTACTCTCCCTCCAGGACGCTGGTGCGTCCGCGGTCGTCCTGCAGTCGCTGTTCGAAGAGCAGATCCAGCACCACGAGCTGCAGGTCGATTCCATCCTGGAGTCGTTCACAGACAGCTTCAGCGAAGCCCGCGACTTCTTCCCAGCCCTCGATAGCTACAACACCGGACCCGAGTCATACGTGCGGTTGGTCGAGCAGGCGAAGGAGGTTCTGGAGATACCCGTCATCGCGAGCCTGAACGGCATCTCGCGCGGCGGCTGGACGAGATACGCGCGGCTGATCGAAGAGGCAGGCGCCGACGCGCTGGAGCTGAATATCTACTTCGTCTCCACGGACGCGAGGGTCGCTGCCGCCGAGGTCGAGGCTCGGTACATCGATCTGGTGACTGACATCGCGAGCTCGATCTCGATTCCGCTCGCTGTCAAGATCGGCCCCTACTTCTCCTCGCTCACCAACATGGCGATGAGGCTCACCGCTGCCGGTGCTCAGGGACTCGTCCTCTTCAACCGTTTCCTCTACCCAGACATCTCGCTGCACCGGATGAAAGTCGTCCCGACGTTGCACCTGAGCTCCTCGGAAGAATCCTTGATGCCGCTGCGCTGGATCGCCATCCTCAGCGGGCAGCTGTCGGTCTCGCTCGCTGCCAGCAGCGGGATCCATTCCGCTCACGACGTGGTCAAGCTGCTCCTGGCCGGCGCGGATGTGACGATGATGGCGTCAGCGTTGCTGCGGCGTGGCCCCAACCACATGCGACAGGTCATCGGCGGGCTCCGTGGCTGGCTCGACGAGCACGAGTACACGTCGGTGAAAGAGATGAAGGGCAGCATGAGCCAGGCGGCCGCGCCCGAGCCTGGCGCCTTCGAGCGGGCGAATTACATGCGCACGCTGGTCGACTTCACGGTGGCCTCGCCGGACCCGCGGCACTTCTACGCCCGCCGCGACCCCATCCCGTGGGACTAGCGGTGGCCTGCACATGAGCGCCACGGGCACGAATGGACGGGACCGGAGACCCCAACTCCGCCAGCCGATTGGGTAGCAGCCCTCTAAGCAGATGTTGGCTGGGGTGTTGGCTGGGGAGGAAGGATTCGAACCTTCAACCTTCTGATCCAGAGTCAGCTGCGCTACCGTTGCGCCACTCCCCAAATTTGCTGTCGCGTGGGCTCCATTGTTCCAGCTACTGCCTGGCATTTGGACCCGTGCTCCAATCGGTTGGCCGGCGACAAATTGTTGCTGATTTTGTTACGTCGTCGTTGGGACGATCCCGCTGTCGACCCTCTGAGGCCCCGCGGTTTTTACCCCCCGTGGGGCTTCTTCTTTTGGCCCAAACCCGAGTTTGCAGCTACTCCCGGGTGATGACGACGTCCGGCTTCTTGGAACCCTCCGACCGCACAGTCATCCGAATCGAGAGCGCTTCGCGGGTCCCCATCAGCCGGCCGAAAGAGTGCTCCATCAGCGTCTGCGCGCGGTGCAGGTTGATCGCCCAACCGACCCCGAAAACCCTGTCGCTGAATAGACGGTCCGAATCCGGGTTCCAGTACGCATCCCGGATGCGCTGCCAGGTCGGAGGCCGGAAGTCGTAGGGAACGAGGCCTAAAACGCGGCCCTCCCAGGTTCTCTCGGGCTCGGGCTTGGCCAGCTCGGTCGCGACCGCCGCCACGACGAGGCCGAATGCCGCGAACCGCACCAACCGTCTCACCCGGCGTAGAGTCCGCATACCTCAGTGAAGCGTAGTACCAAAGTAACCTTGCACGTTTTGAACCCGTTGTTGCACTCGGGGTAGATGGCTACAAGGCTTCAGTCCACGAAACGTTGGCTGCGTTGGCTTACGCCTGGTCTACAGATCAAGCGTTGGCTCCTGCTGCTCATGGCCGCCGAGCTGGTTCTGGTGCTCGGTGTCGCCTACGCCCTGAAAGAGCTCTACCAGACGACTTCGTTGCCGCACCAGTTTTACTACATCACCCTGCAGTTCCTGCCGTACTGGGCACGCGCCGTGATCTTTGGAATCTTCGGTGTTGGCCTCTTGCTGTTCAGCTATTTGAAGCTCACGCAGTCGGTCCTTGGTCCGTTCCTGCCCGGGAACAGCACGAGCAGCATTGTCGAGGTCATTCATGCATTCCGCCTGCGTGGCCGAGGTCCTCGCATCGTCGCGATCGGCGGCGGCACCGGCTTGAGCTCATTGCTCCGCGGGTTGAAGGTCTATACGTCCAACCTCTCGGTCATCGTCACCGTGGCGGACGACGGCGGTTCGTCCGGCAGGCTGCGTGACGAGTACCGAATCCTGCCTCCCGGAGACTTCCGCCAATGCCTCATCGCGCTGGCCGACGCCGAGCCTTTGATGAAACAGCTCTTCGATCACCGTTTCAAAGAGGGTTCGCTGGACGGCCACTCGTTCGGCAACCTTTTCATCATGGCCATGGCCGACGTCACCGGGAACTTCGAGCACGCGCTGCGCGAGTCGGGCAAGGTCCTCGCAGTGAAGGGGACGATCGTGCCGTCGACCCTGCAGGACGTCACCCTGGTCGCATCCATCAACGGCGGCATGGTCGAAGGCGAGTCGAAGATTCCAATGCAGCACGCGCCGATCAGCCGTGTCTTCCTGAAGCCGGATGGCGCTCAGATCAACCCCGAAGCCGCGCAGGCGATCCTCAACGCGGAGCTGATCATCCTCGGCCCGGGCTCGCTGTACACCTCGATCATGCCCAACCTCCTGGTCGAGGGGATGGTCGAGGCCATCAAAGCGTCCCCCGCGCTGAAGGTCTACATCTGCAACCTGGCCGCACAGAGTGGCGAAACCGAAGGCTATGGCGTCGACGATTACCTGCGCGTGATCCAGGAGCACATCGGCACCAACCTGTTCGACTTCGTGCTCGTCAACTCAAACCTCTCCCACAATCCGACCGGCGGACAATCCCAGGTCGTCTTCAAGACCAGCGACTCGAACTTGCACCCCGAAGTCAGGTTCATCGCCGCCGACGTGGTCAACGTGAAGTTGCCGTCGCACCACGACCCCGACAAGCTCGCGCGCACGATCATGCGGAAGGTCTGGCAGGCCTAGCCACCCGCGGGCGGCGAGCGATGGCGCCGCCAGCGGTTGAACGATTCGACGATGAGCGCTGACACGGCGACGTAGATAAAACCGTCGAGCGCGTCAACCACGTAGTGCTCCCCGAGATAAACGATGGACAGCACAACCGCGGCTGTCCACAAAATCAATCCAATCGCCAGTGGCCGGTACCTCGACCACGCATAGACCGCGGCCAGGGCGGGAAACGCCGCGTGCAGCGAAGGGAACGCGGCGAACTGGTTGGGGTTGAAGCTGTGGTAGATCTGCGACACGTAGTACTGGTCGTCCCACAACGCTTTGACGGTGCGGTCGTTGATCTTGACGACGTCATGCAGCTGATACCAGGGCGGCGCGCTCGGCCAGAAGAGGTAGGTCGCAAACGCGAGAAAGCCCATCAGGAGCAGCGCGGCGATGAATCGCCAGTAGTGCTCTCGACTGTTGATCCAGAAGACGAACCCGACAAGGATCGGCAGTGGAAAGTGCATGAAGTAGAAGAACAGGGCGACCACGTCCTGCCAGCTGACGACGCCCGGGTGGTAGAAGGCGTGCTGAAGCACCAGGGTCGGGATCGCGCCGCCGAACAACGCGCGCTCGAGACCCGAGAGGTCGTGCGGCGCGAAGCCGGTCTTCGAGGCAAAGCCTCGCATTTCCTCGTAGGCGAAGAACAGGATCAGAAACGGGGCCCAGTCGAAGATGAACGACTTGCCGCGACCGAGCGCGATCGCGATGACCAGGAGCGCGAGCACCACGAACTCGGGCTCGATCGAAACGCCCCGCCACAGCATCACGCCGAAGATGAGCGCGAGATAGAGAACGCTGCCGATCAGGATCACCCGCGGACGGCGAACCTTTGGCGTCGCCGCTATCGCGGGTTCAGCCGCGACCGTTTCTGTGGGCGCCCCGCGCGCGCCCGGCGGCTCAGTTGGTGCGGACAACCGCCACCGCCGCGACCTCGACCGTCACCGAGAATGGAAGCGCGTTTGCGCCCAGGGCGATCCGCGTATGGCGGCCGGCCTCACCCAGCACGTCGACCATCAGGTCTGAGGCGCCGTTCAGCACTTTCGGCTGATCGCCAAAACCCTCGGCGGAAAGCACGAAACCGATCAGCTGCGTGATCTGCTCCACGTTGTCGAGGCCCGCGGCCGAATCGATCTGCGCCAGCACGTTGAGCGCGCAGACGCGGGCTCTGGCCTGCGCCTCCTCGACAGACACCTCGTCAGGGCAGCGGCCCGTAAGCCGCTTGCCGTCCGCGACCGAAACCTGGCCGGCCACGTAAAGGAGCGCTCGGTCGTTTCCGATCGGCACCAGTCGCGTGGGCAGGTACGAGGCCACTGCTGCCGGCGGGGCGGGCAGCTCGAGTCCCAGCTCTCGCAAACGCTCATGAGGCTTGCTCAATTCGACGGAGTCTAGCTATCCGCGGCGGCCGCGCACGTGGGCGACGGCTGCGAGCAGCACGATCAGCAGCGCTCCGAGACCCAGCCCCACGTAGGGCGCCTGGGACGACCTGAGGAGGTCGAGCAGGCTCGAGCTGGGAGAAGACCCCGCGGAGCCGCGGCTCCCGCTCGCGACGGGCGTCGACGTGCCGAACGGGCCTTGGGGCGTGCCCCCCGTGTCGTGGTAAAGCCAGAGGGCTGCGACGTGGTCCGAGGGCCGGAACGTGGCCACGTACAGGGTTGGTGACTCGTCATTGGAGACTGCCAGCGCAGTGATCGATCGCATCGGCGGCACCAGCGAAATGAAGGTCTGACCGCCGTCGTTCGTCCGCCAGAGGCCGCCGGCGCCCGAGCCACCCCCATCGCTTGCGGCATAGAACCGATCGAAGTGAGCGGTGATGAACGCGATCTGCGTGTAGTCGGTCGACGGCAGCTGATTCCCGCCACTCAGCGGGGTGAACGAGGCAGCGTTGTCCACGGACGAGAACAGCCCCGCATTTGTTCCGGCGACGATGGGCCTGATGTCACCGACGGGTGGAAGGGGCCCCGCCGTGAGCCTGACCACGTACGTGCCGCTGATGGCCGCGTTCAACGGAGACCACGTCGCGCCGCCATCGACACTCTGAAACACCGGCAGGTTGCCCGCGGCGAGAGGGCCGTCGGCCCCTGCAAGGATGCGCACCGGGACATGGACGGCCGCGACGGAGACGGCATCGATGCTCCAGTCCGCCAGGCCCGACTGCGACCAGGAGCTTCCGTCCTGGCTCAGAAAGACGCCCTTGTCGGTCCCCGCGGCGACGAAGGTCACTGAGAAGCCGAAGGTTCGAACGACCCTGCCGTCGAGACCGCTCGCAACAGACCAGGTGGCGCCGGCATCCGTGCTCAGCAGTGCTCCGCCACCACGGGTGCCGGCCAGGACCAGCCCGGGCTTGTACGGGCTGAACACGATCGCCGTCGGCACGGACTTGCCACTGTGCACGGAGGTCCAGGTCGAGCCGGCGTCGGTGCTCCTGAGCAGCGAGCCGTCCGAGCTGCCCGCGATCAGGACCTGGTTGTTCGCCGGGTCGACCGCCAGCGCGAAGATCGCGGAACGGCCCTGGTGGGGCAGCGGCTTCAGAGCCACCCAGGTTGAGGGCTGCGGCGCCTGGGCGAGAGCCCCGCTCGCGGCGAACGTGACCGCCCACAGCGCCAAAAACGTGGCGGCCATGATGGGGGCCCATCCTGCTCGCGCTTGCGCGCCAAGACGTAGGCCGGGAAGGGACACGAGCGAGCCGATTATCACCCAAGCCGGGGGGTCGACGACCTGGGGCTCGGCCGGCTCCAGGGCTCGGCCGAAAACCCTCGACGAGAGATTCGGCGATCCAGGTGGCCCAGATCCGGGTGAAGTGACGAGCAGCGGAGCGAGCGCATCGTTCATGCGTGAGCGAGCAGCGCAGGAGCTGAACCCGGAGATGGGCCGCATGGGCGCCCAAGATCCGTCGAGGGCTTTTCGGGCCGAGCCCCCTCCGTTTGCCTACAATCCCAGCGTGCTGGCTCGAGCGGCGGCCGCACTGGACCGCGCCGCATTCAGACCGGCTTCGCTGCCGAACGACCTCATCACTGGAATCGCGCTGGCTCCGCCGGTGATTGCAGGTCTCATCATCTTCAAGGTCCCGGCCCTGGAGATGCTGGCGGTCGCCCTTGCTGTCGGTACGGCCGGCCAGATCGCCGCCTACCTGTTGTGGCGCAAGCACATCCCGCGCACGCAGGCAAGCACCCTGATCGCCGCGATCTTCGGAGTTGCCCTGATCGGAGCACGCGCGACCCTGGCCACGTCGATCGAAATTGCAATCCTCGCCACGATCCTCGAGCTGATCCGGGCACGTTACATCCCGGCTATACGCGCTCAGTCGGGTCTGCTCGCATACGCCGCCATCGCGCTCATCACGCGCGGCGCGCCATTCGCTTACTTCAATCCCGCCAATGGCAAAGCATTCGGCGATCCGATCAATGTCTGGTATCACTTCTTCAGCCCGGCATCCGCCCCGATCGACCCGATCCGCCTCTATGTCGGGAACGTGCCCGGGCCGGCCTTCGCCACGTCCCTGCTCGCTATCGCGATCGGCGCGGCATGGTTCGCCTACGCGCGTCGGGTGAGCCTGGTGGTCCTCATCACGTTCCTTCTCGGGGCGCTGGTTCCGATCTATGCGTTTCGCTGGGACTATCTCTTCCAGCTGGATAGCGGTCCGATGTGGTTCGTCGCCGCGCTGCTGCTCGCCGACAGGCGACTGCTCCCCGGATCGTGGGCGATTCGCCCCGTGCTCGGGTTCGGCGCCGGCCTGCTGGCAGTCGGATTGCGAAGAAGCGGCTACGGCATCGAGGCGTCCTTCTTCACCGTGGCGGGAGTCCAGGCTGTCATGGCTGTTTTCGTTCTTCTGTTCTGGGGAGGCTCGCTGACCTCAGAACGCCGGAAGAGGAACCGGCGCCTCCGCGAGCGCGAGGCTAACCTCCGGGTTGTGAAGAGCGTAGCCAGGGCCGGCTAAGGACGACGCTGGATAGGTTCCTCTTCGGCTCACGGCGCGTCAGGTGCTGGCGCTCGAGGCGGAAGGCGTGAACCTGCGCCCACGTCAACTCGAGCACGGGTGGCTTCAATTGCCTGCGGGGATCAGTCGAAGAGCTTGCGGCCGCGGGTTACAAACTGGTCGCGCCGGGGCCCGGTGCCAATCAGCTCGATCGGCACGCCGATCAGCTCACCGATCCGCTCAATGTAGTCTCGGCACTTCTGCGGCAGGTCTTCCCACTTTCTGGCCGCGCCGATGTCGGTCTGCCAACCCGCCATCTCTTCGTAGATCGGCTTGCTGTGCTTGTAGTGGGAGATGTTGGCGACAGGGTGATCGAAACGCTTACCGCGAAAGTCGTAACCCGTGCAGATCTTCAGCAATGGCTGCTCGTCAAGGATGTCGAGTCGCATCAGAGCGGCGCATCCGACGCCGTTGAGCCGTGCGGAATAGCGCGCGACAGCTGAGTCAAACCAGCCGATGCGGCGCGGCCGGCCGGTCACGGTGCCAAATTCGTGACCGCGTTCGCGGATCTGTTCCCCCACCTCGTCGAGAAGCTCGGACGGGAATGGGCCATAGCCGACTCGTGACGTGTAGGCCTTGAAGACGCCAAGCGTCAGGTCGACTTTAGTGGGAGGGATCCCGCTGCCGGTGAGCGCGCCGCCCGCTGTCGGGTTGGAGCTCGTCACGTACGGATAGGTGCCAAAGTCCAGGTCGAGCATCGTGGCCTGCGCCCCCTCCAGCAGGATGTTGGACTTGCGATCGAGCGCGTCCTGAATGATCGGAAAGGTGTCCTTGATATAGGGATCGAGCTGTTTGGCGTAGCCCATGTACTCGGTGGCCATGCTGCCCAAGTCGATGGCCTCTTTTTCGTAGAGCTTGGTCAGGATCGGGTTCTTGACCTGCCCGACGACAAAGGCCAGCTTCTTGCGCATGAAGGCTTCTTTCTGCAGGTCGCCGATGCGGAAGCCGATCCGGCGGACTTTGTCCGCGTAGGCGGGCCCGATACCGCGCCACGTTGTGCCGAGCCTGTCGTCCCCTCGGGTGTCCTCCTCCAGCTGGTCGAGCAGAGGGTGGTAGCTCATGACCATGTGCGCACGCTCGCTGATGATCAGGTTCTTTGGCTCGATGCCCCGCTCGCGGAGCTGTGAAATCTCACGCAACAGAACGATCGGGTCGACAACTACCCCGTTGCCGATGATGCAGACGCACTTCGGGTAGAGGATCCCTGATGGCATGAGCTGGAACTTGAACTCGCCGTGCTCGGTGATGACTGTGTGGCCGGCGTTGTTGCCGCCTTGCGAGCGGATGACCATGTCCGCCTTTGCGGCGAGGTAATCGATGACCTTGCCTTTCCCTTCGTCGCCCCATTGGCCCCCGACCAGGATGATGACCACGGGCCTACTCGGTGCCTGGTTCGGGCCGGCGCGTCTCCAGGTTGTAGAACCGGGTGTGGTCGCGGCGGAACTTGAGCTCGATCATGCCGGTCGGGCCGTTGCGGTGCTTGGCGACGATCAACTCGGCGATCCCGGGTCTTTCGTCGGACTTGTAGTACTCTGGGCGAAACAAAAACATGACAACGTCACTATCCTGTTCGATGCTTCCGCTTTCACGAAGGTCGCTCAGGATCGGGCGCTTGTCCGGCCGCTGCTCCGGGGCGCGGCTGAGCTGGGAGATGGCGATCACCGGGATCCGAAGCTCGCGAGCCAGCCCTTTGAGTGCACGCGAGATCGATGACACCTCCTGGACCCGATTGTCATCGCCTCGAGCGCGGCCGTGCATGAGCTGCAGGTAGTCGACGAGGATCATGTCGATGTTGTGCCGCATCTTGGCCTGGCGGGCCTTGAGCTGAAGGCTCAGCTCATCCATCACGGGAGTGTCGTCGATGTAGATTTTGGCCTCGCCGAGTGGGCCGAGGGCATTTGACACACGGTCGAACTCGGCCTCAGTCAATAGACCCCGATGCATGCGCTGGGCGTCGATCTGCGCCTGCTCTGTCAGCAACCGCTCGGTCAGCTGTTCCTTGGACATCTCGAGGCTGAAGATGGCAACGGACTTGTTGGCCTCCAAAGCCGAGTGCAGCGCGATGTTGAGTGCAAGGCTGGTTTTTCCCATCGCCGGCCGACCCGCCACGATGATCAGGTCCGAGTCCTTGAACCCGCCCGTCATCCGGTCCAGGTCGTGGAATCCCGTCGGGATCCCGACGATTCCCTGCCCGCTCTCCATCTGCAGCGAGATCCGCTCCATCGCCGGACCCAGCAGGTCGTACAGACGCATCAGCTCGCGCTGGTCGCGGTCGTCGGCGACGCCGAAGACGAGTGACTGCGCCTGGTTGATGGCCTCCTCGGCCTCGACCGAATCGTCGTAGCCGAAGCCGGCGATGTTCGACCCGGCAGAGATCAGCCGGCGCTTGTAGGCCTTCTCCTTGACGATCCTGCCGTAGTACTCGATGTTCGCGGCGGTGGGCACCGCGCCTTGCATCGACGCGAGCTGAGCTCGGCCGCCCACGCGGTCGAGCAGGCCCATGGTCTGCAACTGGGCTGCCAGGGTGACGTTGTCGATCGGCTCACCCGCCGCGAAGAGGTCCAGGGCCGCCCGGTAGATCTGCCCGTTGTTCTCCCGGTAGAAGTCCTCGGGGTGTAGGAACTGAAGGACCTTGGCGACGGAAAGCGGGTCGAGCAGAACTGATCCGATGACCGACATCTCGGCGTCGAGGTCGTGAGGTGGAACCCTCCCGGGCGAAAGAGGGATCGTGGTCGCCAACTTACCGAGCCCCTAGCGATCCTGCGTGACGATCACGTTGACGTGGGCCGCCACGTCGCGGTGCAGCTTGAGCGAGACCTCATGCTCGCCCAATGTCCGGATCGGCTCCTTCATGTCGATCTTGTGCCGGTCGATCTCCACCCGATGCTGGGCTTTCAAAGCTGACGCGATGTCCTGGTTGGTGATCGAGCCGAAGGCCTTGTCCTCGGCGCCGACCTTCAGCCGCACCACGACCGTCTTGTTGTCGATCTCATCGGCCAGCGCCTGCGCCTCGACGCGGTCCTTGGTCTCGCGCTTGACCGCGGCCTCCTTCAAGACGCTTCGCTTCGGCTTCCACACCCTTGCCCGCCGGCACCGCAAGCTTTCGACTGCAAGAGGAAATTGCGGCCGTAGCCGTCAGCCACCTCTTTCACGTCGCCGGCCCGGCCGACGTTCTCCACATCCTTGGTCAGCATCACCTCTCAATTCCGTAGCCCCTCCGATACCGATTGATATTCGTCCTTACGCCGAATTCGGGAGCGGACAGCGGTTCAGCACGCGGCCCGCGCCATAGCGCGCGGCCCCGACCGTGTCTCGCACGTCTCGATCGAAAATGCTCTCCTTGGCCTTGATCGCCTCCTGGTGCTCATCGCCGCACCTCTTCTGGGCACGCCTCGACGAACGTCTCCACGGCCAGGATGCCCAGGGCCAGCATGTCCAGCTCTCCGAGGACCGGTATCCATGCGGGAAAGTCGATCGGGCTGACGATCAGGCCGAGCGCGGCCAGGAGCACCGCTTTGGGGGCGGCCGGGCACGCGCTCGTCCCGCAAAAGGCAGTAGGCAAGCTTGCCGTGTCTCGGCACATCGATCAAGACCTCTTTGGCGCGCGAAAAGACAGATGGCATGGGGGCCGCCAAAGCCTACAGCTTTTCTTCCCCACAGAAAAGCAACTTAACTTAGCCTGTCGCCGTGACAGTGGCCGCCACCCCGATCGGACGGGCGTCTGAGAGCTTCGGCAATCTCCGGCACACCGCGCTCAGCGCGTTCTGGTTCGGGAGCAACTTCCTCTGGATCCCGCTGACCACAGTGCTGATCCAGAGCCAGGTCGATGCCGTCGTGCCCAGGGGTTCCCAGAACAGCGCGATCGGGTTCGCCATAGGCATCGGCGGCTTTCTCGCCATGACCGTTCCACCGTTGGTGGGCGCGTGGTCCGATCGGTTGAACACCCGCTTCGGACGGCGCCGGCCGATCATGGTGGCCGGCACGCTGCTGACGATTCCCGGCCTCATCCTGCTGATGACCGCCGGAAGCTACCCGCAAATCGTCGCCGGCTACGTCATCGTTCAATTCTTCTTCAATGCCGCCGGTGCCGCATACGCCGGGATCATCCCCGACGTGGTTCCGGCCCAGCAGTTCGGCAAAGCCAGCGGTTTCCTGGCCACGATGACCCAGCTCGGCATCGGCGGCGGCCTGGGCGTCACATCGGCGCTCGGCTCGGCTCGGGCGATCTATCTGATCTTCATGGCGGTCATCGTTCTCACGCTGATCCCGACGATCTGGGCGGCACGCAATGAGGGCCTGGCTCCTATCGCGCCACACCCCAGGCGCTCTATAGGCGACGCGATCCGCGAATTCCTAAGGCCGCTGCACGAGGGTGACTTCGCCTGGGTCGTCTTCACGCGGCTGATGATCTCGGCCGGGATCACGGCTGTCCTGTACAACCTGCACAACTTCTTTCGGGACGTCGTCCTCACGCCGGCAACCAGCCCCGATGCGTTCACCTCGAACTGGCTCCTTGTGGTCGTGCTGACCGCGCTGCCCTTCGGCCTTTTCGGCGGGCTGCTCTCCGACCGCTGGCATCGACGAAAAGCTTTCGTGTATCTGTCCGGCGGGGCCCAGGCTTTCGTCGCCATCGTCTTCATCGCGTTCTACCCAAGCGCCATCCCATTCGTGTTTGCGCTCGGGGTCGCGTATGGAGTCGGCTACGGCCTCTACTTCGCCGTCGACTGGGCGCTCGCCTGTGACACGCTGCCGGACAAGAGCCAGTCGGCCAAGGACATGGGACTTTTCCACATCGCGCTCACGATGCCCCAGGCGATCATTCCCTTCTTTGGCGGGCCGCTGATCGACTACCTCAATGGAGCGCACGGCAACGGGGGCTACCGGATCGTATTCTCGAGCGCAGTCGTGTTCTTGTTCGTGGGGACTGTGTTCGTGAGCCGCATCAAGTCGGTTCGCTGACGTTTTATCGCCAGCAGGCTCGCGACCCACACGCTCGTTATCCCGACGACCCCGAACTCGGCCATCAAGCGAAGTACGACGAGGTTTGAATAGCCGGTCACCAGCAGCGTCTGGAACCAGTTGTGGCCGGGCCCGATGAGAAGCCATCCCGCCGCGACCAGGCCAACGACCGTCCAATCGCGCCGCCGCACAGCCCACTCGACGAGTACGAGCATCGGCAGCAGCAGCAGCACGAGGTGGGTACCCCACGAATAGCTGGCGACCAGGGGTCCGACGGCCACGATCGCGGCAGCTTCCAAGACCCGCCCGGGGCGGTCGCGGCTCGGGCGGCCGAGGACCCAGAAGGTCACACCCAGCGCGGCGATCGCGATCGCGATCGTGATGATGCGCGCCGGCAGCGGAGCGCCTGGCGTCGGCCCGAGGAAGGTCGTCGGATCGAACAAGCGCGTCACCGTGCCGCCCGGCGAGTGATTCTCGAAAAAGCCCGTGCCCTGATCGATCGCAGGCAAGACTTTGAACAGGTACTCGAGCAGGTACTGCGGAGCGGCCACCAGCCACAGAGCCAGGCCGGCGACGGCTGCGGCGCCGAGCATCGACCAGCGCCTGCCCCATAAGAGAAGAAGTCCCATCGGCGCCTGGATCAGCTTCAACGCCACCGCCAGGCCCAGGGCCGCGCCTCCCCACCACCGATCGGCGATCCAGCCCAAGAGCCAGATCCCGGCCAGGGCAAGCAGGATGAGATTGATCTGGCCTTCGACGATGTTCCCGTTCACGGGTTCGAACGCAATCGCCACAAGCACCAGGAGGACGCCCAGCTGCCAGTCATCCACGCGCAGCGCACGCAGAGCGCAAACGAGAAAAATGACGAGCGAAACATTCAGCAAGATCACCGCGCCGATCACGACCGCGTGGCTGTCGAGACCGACCGCAGGCTGAAGGAGCCAGGCCACCGGCGGCGGGGTGACGTACTGCGGGCCGGTCGGCTCGAGGCAGGCGACCACCTGGCAGAGGTCATATGGGTCGCGACCGGCCACCAGCCGGGCGGCGGCGCGCATGTAGCTCTCTTTGAAGTCTCCGAGGTAACCGGCGAACACGATTGGCACGATCACGCCCTGCCAGACGTACAGCACCAGGATCGGTATCCCCGCGATGGCGAGGAGCAGGGTGCGGAAGCGGCGATCGTCGAGGGGCGTGCGTCTCGTCACGCCCGCGATTGTCTTAGAACGGACCTACCGCCGGATAGTAAACGAGGCGGCGCCTGCAGCGGACACCGCCTCGACCGGAGGCCACCGGGTGACACGCTGCTGGTTTCTGCGCCGCTTTACGGCCGTTGCCTACTTGTGGAGGCCAACCTTTGCGTGGGCTGTCGGTGGACCCGGACGTCGAAACAGGTGCAATTTGCGACGGACCGGCGACGTTGTCAAGGGGTTTGTTTTTCCACAACCACCACGGCGGGAGCACAATCACGGCATGCCTGATCCGAGCTATGTACACGGTGCCGGCGACGTTCCGCTGCTGGGTGAAACCATTTTCCAGGACCTGCGGCGCACGGCCGCGAGGTTCGGCGATCGCGAGGCGCTCGTGGCCGCCCACCAGGACCGTCGCTCGACCTATCGCGAGCTGGTGGATGAATGCGAGGTCGTTGCGCGCGGCCTCATGGCCCGAGGAGTCGGCAAGGGCGATCGAGTCGGAATCTGGTCGCCCAATCGATACGAGTGGGTGGTTGTCCAGTACGCGAGCGCCGCGATCGGCGCGATCCTCGTCAACATCAATCCCGCCTACCGGACCTCGGAGCTCGAGTACTCGATCAACCAATCGGAGGTGAGCTTCCTCATCCTCGCGGCCGGCTTCCGGCAGGCGAACTACAAATCGATGCTGGCCGAGGTCAAAGGCAGGTGCCCCAGCCTTCGCGAGGCGCTTGTGATCGAAGATGGCTGGGAGGCGTTGAAACGCGATGCGGCAAGGGTGCCCGAAGCGGCGCTGCACGAGGTCGAGGACTCGTTGCAGTTCGACGACCCGATCAACATCCAGTACACCTCAGGCACGACAGGCTTTCCGAAGGGCGCAACGCTCACCCATCACAACATCCTCAACAACGGCTTCTTCATCGGCGAGACGCTGAAGTACAGCGAGCACGACCGCGTCTGCATCCCGGTGCCCTTCTACCACTGCTTCGGCATGGTGCTTGGCAACCTCGCATGCACGACGCACGGCTCGACGATGGTGATACCCGCGGAAGCGTTCGACCCGGTGATCACCATGGAGACCGTGCAGAAGGAGCGCTGCACCTCGCTCTACGGCGTTCCGACGATGTTCATCGCCGAGCTCGAGCACCCGCGTTTCAACGAGTTCGATTTCAGCACGCTCCGCACGGGCATCATGGCCGGCTCCCCATGCCCGGTTGAGGTGATGAAGAAGGTCCGGACGGTGATGCACATCCCAGAGATGACGATCGCCTACGGCATGACCGAGACATCACCGGTCTCGACCCAGTGCGCCACCGACGATCCGCTCGAGAAGCGCGTGGCCACGGTCGGGCGCGTGCACCCGCACGTCGAGATCAAGATCGTCGACCCCGAGAGCGGCGCCGTGGTTCCACGCGGCACCACGGGCGAAATGTGCAGCCGTGGCTACATGGTCATGCGCGGGTACTGGAACAATGACGAGGCCACGCGCCAGGCCATCGACGCCGCGCGCTGGATGCATACCGGCGACCTGGCCACGATGGATGCGGAAGGCTACGTCAACATCGTCGGCCGGATCAAAGACATGATCATCCGAGGCGGCGAGAACATCTACCCGCGCGAGGTGGAAGAGTTCCTCTACGGCCACCCCGCAATCGCGGACGTGCAGGTGATCGGGATTCCCTCCGAGAGGTACGGCGAGGAGGTCATGGCCTGGGTGAAGCCCCGGGAAGGCGCTCGGCCGACGGGTGAGGAGCTCGCGGCCTGGTGCAAGGGCAAGATCGCGACCTACAAGATCCCGCGGCACTGGAAGTTTGTCGATTCGTTTCCCATGACGGTCACTGGCAAGGTCCAGAAGTTCAAGATGCGAGAGGCCGCCGTCGAAGAGCTGGGCCTGGAAAAGGCCGCGGGGATGAGAACCGCCTAGCAGCTTACTGAAGACTCTCGTAGGGAATCGCGGCTGCGAAGGGCTCGTACAACAGCAGCACCTTCTCGATCGCCAGCACGTCGCGCATGAAGATGCCGCCCGCCGCCACGCCGGCAAACCCCACGATCCCGAGCCCGTCATGAGGAGCGGCTTGCTCGGCACTGTCTTGCATCGCTCTGAAAGCATGCGTCCGCCCCGATTGGTTGGCGGTCGCGATGACCTCTTTCCAGACAGCCACGTAGTTCGCCGCCGGGCTCAGGGACGAAGGAACCGCTCCCACCGCGCCGAGCGCGCCGGTCGGAGCGACCGGCTTGGGCAGCTCGCTCAGCACCCTGGCGACCGATGCGACCTCGGCTTCCGGCTCTCCCGTGAGAGTGGGCAGCATGCGCAGGAACGCGGCAATCTGGCGATCGACGGGTGGCGCGGGCTGGTAGCCCGGGCCGGGCAGGATGGTCGCGAACGGGCGGTAGAGGGCATCGAACTGGTCCATCTGCTCCCGAACGAGGATCCCGAGGGCGACGATCTGCGCAGACTCGAGGGCTGCCGCAGCCGCGGTCGGATCAGGCAAAGCCTTGTTGATCGCGAGCTGGGTCTGGGCGACCCGAAACCCGCCGGTGAAGGCGTTGACCATGGCCTGGTCTGCGCCTGACAGAAGGCCGTCCAGCACCTGCTCGATCGCGGCGGTCGAGGCTCGCTGGCGCGAGACGATCCGCGCGGTGGCGATCCACTCCCACTGTGGAGTGCCCAGCGATTTGCCGGCCGCCACCAGGAACTGTCCCGCATCCGAAGCGCTCAGCGGATTGCGACCTGCTCGGGCAGCAGGCCCTTGGCCCGCAACTTGTCGATGGGGTGGTAGGCGTCGACGATGCGCATGGTTCCGGATGCTGAGCGCAGGACCATCGACTGCGTGTATGCGTACACGTCCTCGTACCGCACCCCTTTCAGCAGGTCGCCAGACGTGATCCCGGTGGCCGCGAAGAAGATATCGTTGCCCGAGCAGAGATCGTCGAGGCAGAGCACCTTGTGCGGCTTGTGCCCTTCCTTGATCGCCATCTGCTTCTCGTCGTCGTCGCGGAAATGCAGCTTCGCCTGCATGTCGCCGCCGATCGTCTTGATCGCGCAGGCCGCAAGCACGCCTTCAGTCGCGCCCCCGGAACCCATCATGCAGTGGATGCCAAACCGGGTCTCGAGCGCCGCCTCCAGCGCCGCGCCGACGTCCCCTGCCGTGATGAGCTTGATCCGCGCCCCGACGTCGCGAATCTGGGCGATCACGTCGTGGTTCCGGTCGCGGTCGAGCACTACGACGGTCAGCTCCTGGACCGGCAAGCCCTCCGCCTTCGCGATCCGTCGAAGGTTCCATTCCACAGGCATCTCGAGGTCGATGACGCCCCGTGCCCGCCGTCCGACGACCAGCTTCTGCATGTAGTGCGCGTGGGTGGTGAACATCGTCCCGCGCTCGGCCAGCGCAACCACCGAGATGGCTCCCGGAAGGCCCGACGCGGTCAGGCTCGTGCCTTCGATGGGGTCGACCGCGACGTCGACCTCGGGCTCGAGGCCGTTGCCGATCGGCTCGCCGAAATAGAGCATGGGAGCGTCATCCTTCTCGCCCTCGCCGATCACGACGGTGCCCTTCATGTCGACGGATCCCAAAGCGCTCCGGATCGCCTCGACGGCGCGTGCGTCGGCGGCTTCCTTGTTACCTCGACCCTGCAGCGGGGCCGCCGCGAGGGCGCCGGCCTCAGTGACCCGCAACAGCTCGAGGGCCAGGTTGCGATTGATCTTCGGCTCTTCGATCATCGGGTTAGCAGCGTATACGAAGGCGCTAGGCGGTCTGCGTTAACCCACGCCCCGACGCCGGATCGACAGCTTGTCCGCTTCGACCCACAGATCGGTCTTGCGTCAGCAGCCGTCCCCGGCCCGTGGGCCCGCGACTTCTCAGCCAGGTGGTGGCGCCTCGCACCTTGGCTCAGGAGGGCCGCTTCGAAGGTCGGTTAGAAGATTTCACCCCAGAACTTCCTGACCCGGCCGACTGGGTTGGGCACGGCCCTCAACGTAACGACCGCAGGGTGTGGAGATGCGTCGACGATGGCCACAGGCTCGGAATCCGGCACGCCCTCGGGATGGACCCGGATGACCCCGAGGTGGACCCCACCCTCCTGGACCACGAGGGCGCCCACCTTGGCATCGCCCTCGAGACGTCCGGTGGACGTGATCTTCAGCCGGTTGGACGCGACCACGTTGCCTCGAACGAAGCCGGAGATGG
Source organism: Candidatus Dormiibacterota bacterium (assembly GCA_003151935.1). Classification (GTDB taxonomy): domain Bacteria; phylum Chloroflexota; class Dormibacteria; order Dormibacterales; family Dormibacteraceae; genus Palsa-870. The sequence goes on from PLYZ01000087.1 coordinate 18,099, forward strand.
TCACCCTCTCGCTGCGGATGTTCGCCTCGACATGCGCTTCCGGACCGATCAGCAGATCGCCGTCACATTCGATATGGCCGCTGAAATTGCCGAGCACCTGGCCGCCGCTCTTGACCTGGAGCTTGCCGGACAGGATGTCGTCGCGCGCCAGGATCGTCGCCTTCGGCTCGAGCCCGTATGGCTCGGAGCCACCGTTCGAACTGGAAACGCCAACCGTCTCCGCCACTGCGTCAGTCACTTGCACCCCTCCTGTTGCCCAGCTTTCAGACTGGGTCCCCACCTACTCGCAGCATAACTGCTACGGCGCCGATCAGAAAGTGGATCTACGGGTCAGGGTGGGTGGCGAGATAGTCCAGGACGGCCTCGCGCGCCGGCGGGATCTCGCCGTCGATGACCAGCTCCTCGAGGCGCTTCTTGATCCGGCCGACCTCTGGACCCGGGCCGATTCCGCGCGCGCGCATCACATCCTCGCCGGTGACCAGGGGGGCGAGGCGGGATGGCTGCTCGCGCAGCACCGCCTCGAGGCGCGCCTGCAGCTCGTCGAGCTTCTCAGGCTCGGGATAGGCCGACGCCGCAATGTCGGCGCGGGCCAGGGCCATCAGGCGGTCCAGCTCCGTGCCGGCGTCGCGCGCCAACCGCCTCACCGCGCCATCGGACCACTCGGCGCTGTAGTACACGGGGCGCAAGTGCAGCCGGACGAGCTTGACCACCGTCTCGATCTCCTTCTGCGAGAAGCGCAGGCGCTCGAGCGCCGACCTCGCCAGGTTCGCTCCGACGAGCTCGTGTCCCGTGAAAGCGCCGTCGGGTGTGGCGGTCGAAGGCTTGCCGGCATCGTGGAACAGGGCCGCCAGGCGTTCAACGAGCTCGGGCGGCACCCGCTCGACCGTGAGCAGCGTGTGGCCGTAAACATCATGCGTGTGATAACCGCTTTGCTGGACGCCCTTGGTGGCTGCGATCTCCGGAAGAACAGCTTCGAGAAGGTCTCCCGCATCAAGCAGCTCGAACCCGAGGCGGGGACGGGGCGAGATGAGCATCCTCCGAAGCTCCGCCGCGATCCGCTCGGCGGAGATCACCGGCGGCGCCAGCCGGCCTTTCATCTGGCGCATGGCTGGAACCAGGTCGGGCGTTAGATCGAAACCGAGCTCCGACGCAAAGCGAATCGCGCGCAGCATCCGAAGGGGATCGTCGGCAAAGGTGCGGAGCGGATCGGTGGGCGTGCGCAGGAGGCGCGCGTCAAGGTCCTTCCGACCTCCGAGGCGGTCATGGATCTGGCCGTCGAAGTCCATGAGCAGCGTGTTGATGGTGAAGTCGCGCCGCTGGAGATCCTCGTCCAGCGTTGCCCGGCGGACGTCGGGCTTCCTCGAGTCGGACGCGTACGACTCGGCACGAGCATTGACGAACTCGACCATGTGCCCCTGAAGTGCCACCTGAGCCATGCCGAAACGCTCGAAGGTGACTGGTGGGCCAGTGCCCGCGAGCCCGGCGAAGCGCTCCGCCAGCTTCAGCGCGTCACCGCGTTCCACGACCACGTCGGGATTTGGGTGAGGCCGCCCGAGGAGCTTGTCGCGAACATAACCGCCCACCACCCAGGCCTGCGCGCCGAGATCGGCCGCCGCCCGCTTGAGGAGCCCGAGGAGCTCCTCGTCGCCCAACGTTATTGGTTGATGCGCGCCCATTCCACGGCTCCAACCTGCCCGGCGCGATCGCCCAATCGGGCGCGGCGCACGCGGGGCCGGCGGGCCGGCTTGATGAAAGGCGACGAGTGCAGGGTTTCGACGATCGTCGGCTCGACCAGCGCCCACGAGCGGGACACACCCCCGCCGATCACGAACATCTCGGGGTCGATGACATTGGTCAGGCTGATCAGCGCCATGCCCATGTATCGCGCGGCGCGCTCCACGACCATCCGCGCGCGCTTGTTGCCCTGCGCGGCGGCCGCGAACAGCTCGGCCGCGGTGTGGCCGGTCTCGCGGGCCAGGTTCGCGCCGCCGATAAAGGCCTCGAGGCAACCGCGCTGACCGCAGGTGTCGAGTGGACCGTTGGGGTCGATGATCATGTGCCCGACCTCGCCCGCCGTTCCGTGCCCGCCACGATGCAGCTTGCCGTCGATGATCAGGCCGCCCCCCACACCTGTGGACCACGTGATGTAGACCATGTTGCGGGTGCCGCGGCCGGCCCCGCGGTGAAACTCTCCGAGACCTGCCATGTCGGCGTCGTTGGCGAGGTGCACTTTCGCGCCCGTCGCGCGGCTCAACATCGCCGCCAGCGGCACGTTTCGCCAGGGTAGGTTGGGCGGGTTGACGAGGACGCCCCGTTTGAGGTCGATCGGCCCGGGTGCGCCGATGGCGATGCTGCGGACCTTCTCGCGGCCGCGATGCCGGTCGATCTCGGCTGCGGCCCAATCGACCATCGCCTGCGGGCTCCCGAGGAGCGGCGTCTTGGTCTTGACGCTGGCGATCAGGTTTCCGTCCGAGCGGGCGAGCGCGACTCGAACCTGCGTCCCGCCAAGGTCGATTCCAGCCAGCATTCTTATTTGGTCACGAGGCCAGAAGCTGCTGGCCGCGAAGCGCGGACAGGATCTCGATTGGTCCCCGCGCGCGGTTGAACGTGTAGAAGTGAAGTCCCGGCACGCCCGCCTCGAGCAGCTCTGCGCATTGTGCGATGCAGTGCCCGACGCCGATGTTGCGCACCGCCTCCTCGTCGGGGGCCCGATCGATCGCCGCCTGCAGGCTCACCGGAACCGTCGCGCCCGACATCGCGGTCATGACGGCCAGCGAGCGCCTGCTCGGCACCGGCATCAAGCCGGGGACGATCGGGACCGTGATGCCCGCCGCTCTCGCCCGCGCCACCAGGTCGAAATAAAAACGGTTGTCGAAGAAGAGCTGTGTGATGAGGAAGTCCGCCCCAGCCTCCACCTTGAGCTTCATGTAACGGAACTCATGATCGAGGTCAGGACTCTCCGGATGCTTTTCCGCGCTGCAAGCCGCTCCGATGCCGAAGCGGTAACCGTTGCGGCGTACAAAGGCGACAAGGTCGCTTCCGTGCGTGAGCTGAGGATCAGCCGGCGTGAACCGCTCGCCTGGATTCTGCGAGTCGCCGCGCAGCGCGAGCACGTTCGCGATTCCCTCCCTCTCCATCCAGTTGAGAATCTGGCGTGTCCGGTCGGCCGAGTTCGCACACGTGAGGTGGGCCATCGCCTCGATGTGGTAGTGCCGCTTGATCCTCGTCACCAGCTCGAGCGTCTTCTCGCCGGTCCGGAGCCGGTAGGTGACGGACACCCAGTCGGGCGCGTGACCGGCGAGGGTCGCCACGGTCCGCTCGAGCACGTCGACCTCGCTCTCGTCGCGCGGAGCCATGAACTCGAACGAAACGCTGGGCCGAGGACGGGACAGCATTTCGACGATTCGCATTTGGCCGAACTCTATCGCAACACGCGAGCGTCTCCGACCCGGCGCGTCACGCGCTCTGCGTCGAGATGCTCGAGCAGGGCGAGCACCGGACGGCGGCTGGCGCCCATGCGATCGCGCAGCTGCGCGACCGTGATCGAACCGCTTTCCGAGATGATTTCGCGCACCATCGCGACTGCCGTCGCGTAGGCATCCTTGGTAAAGGCGATGTCGTCGCCGACCCGGACGATGTCTCCTCGCTGCGCCAGCGCACGGACGACCTCGGCGCTTGCGCCGGTCTGCCTGATCGCGTCGGAGAGCGATGGCGGAGCTAGCGGCGACCGGGCGAGCAGCTCGACCAGCGGTCCGGCCGCAGCGCCGTCCGCGTCCAGCTGGACGCGATGGCCGGGCAGCGCGACCGCACCGTCTGGTTCCGCCACGCGGCCGTCCTCGAGGAGGCCCTGGACCACCCACGGGAACGAAGCCGGCGGCACGCCCAGCTTGCTGCGCAGCTCCTCGCGTGCCATCCCCGCTCGCAGCGGATGTGCCGCGTGGTAAGCCTCCAGCTCCCTCGTCGCGTGGTCGGAGATCGACTGCCATGCTGCTGAGTCGAAGAGCCACTCGCCGATGCGCCTGGCCTTCAACGCGGCAACATCCGCCTCTGGCGCCAGGGTGGCCTTCAGCAGCGCGGCCGCGGCAACGCCGCGCGGATACTTGCGCAGCTCCTCTTGCAGGACCTCGCCGGCGGCGCGGCGCTCGAGAGACTCGCGGACCGTGCTGTCGTGGCGAGAGTGCTTTCGCGGGTTGACGTCGACCAACCTGCCGCCCGCGATCGTCGCGGACGGGCTGGGGACCCTGAGGATGAACCGATCCTGCCCGGCTGCCGCGATCGGACGCTCGAGGTACAGCTGTACCCAGCCCTGGCCGCCCGCGGCGATCTCGTCACCTTCGAGCAGGATCACGCGGCAGCCCACCTCGGCGGTCCCTGTGTGCAAGAGGAGCTCGATCCCGTGGCGGAGCGCATGGGGCGCCGACGCGAGCACGCGGATCGTGGCGTCGACCCGTCGGGTCGCGGTGAGCGTCCCCGGACGACCCAGCACGTCCCCGCGCGCGAGCTGGTCTCTCTCCACGCCGGCCAGGTTGGCGGCGACCCGGCTGCCCGGCGATGCGGTTTCGACCTTGCGGCTGTGCTGCTGCAGACCGCGGACGCGAGCCATGCGGCCGCCCGGGACGACCTCGAGCTCTTGGCCCACCGTCAAGGTTCCATCGACCAACGTGCCGGTCACGACCGTACCGAAGCCGCTCATGGTGAAAACCCTGTCAATGGGGAGTCGCGGCCGGCCAAGATCAGGCCTCGAGGCGGCGACGTCGAGAAGCGCGTCCAGCGCCGCGACGAGCTCGGCTTTTCCCTCACCGCTCACGGCCGAAAACGGGATGACTGGCGCGCCCTGCAGCGAGGTGCCTGCGATTGTCTCAACGACCTCGGACTTCACGAGCGAGAGCCAGTCCGGATCGACCAGGTCGACCTTCGAGAGCACCACGACGCCGCGCCTTACATCGAGCAGGTCGATGATCTCCAGGTGCTCGCGCGTCTGAGGCATGACGCCCTCGTCGGCCGCGATCACCAGCATCACGGCGTCCAGGCCGTGCGTGCCGGCCAGCATGTTGCGGATGAAGCGCGCGTGCCCGGGCACGTCGACGATGCCGACCTCGAGGCCGCTCGGCAGGCGCAGGTGTGCGAAACCGAGGTCGATCGTCATGCCACGCCGCTTCTCTTCGGCGAGGCGGTCGGGGTCGATCCCGGTCAGGGCAGTGATCAGGGTCGATTTACCGTGGTCGATGTGTCCGGCCGTGCCGATGACATAGTTGCTCTCCTTGGTCATCGCGCGACCGCTTTGTAAGCCACCTCCACCGCGTCGAGCAGCGTCTCGTCCTCCCCCTTCAACACCGTGCGTGGGTCGAGGCAGCACGCATCCTTTTCTATGCGGGCGATCACCGGCGGCTCGCCGTGCCGCAAGGCGGCGGCAAGGCGCGAGGCGGGTCCAGAGAGCGAAAGGAGCACGGTCGGCAGGCCGTGCCCCGGCACCGAACCTCCGCCGACCGCCGATTCGCCCGCGACGAGCGTCACGCGCACGCCTCGTTCTGCGAGCTTGACCGACCACATTGCCGCACGACGCCGGACGTCTTCGACTGTGGCTCGGACCATCCGCTCGACAGGGATCTCATCCAACCTTCCCGTGAGCCGCTGACGGAGCGTCGCCTCGAGAGCCGCCAGCGTCAGCTTGTCGATGCGGACGGCGCGCGCGAGGGGATGGCGGGCCATCTTCTTGACCGCAGCCGCTCCAGCCTCCCCACGGCCAAGGACGATGCCCGCCTGAGGCCCGCCGAACAGCTTGTCGCCAGAGAAAGTCACGACGTCTGAGTGCTGCATGGACTCGGCGACAGTCGGCTCATCGGCGATGGGCTCGGTCGCGCCGCTGCCGAGATCGTCGATCAGGAGCAGGTCGTGGGCGCGAGCGATCTCAGCCATCTGGGCCAGGGACGCCGTCTCGGTGAAGCCGGCAACACGAAAGTTCGAGGTGTGCACGCGCAGAAGGGCAGCGCTTCGCGACGTGATCGCCTGCTCGTAGTCGTCCTGCCGCGTCCGGTTCGTGGTCCCGACCTCGACCATTCGCGCCCCCGACAGCCGCATCACGTCCGGCATGCGGAACGAGCCGCCGATCTCGACCTGCTGGCCGCGCGAGACGATGACCTCTTTGCCCTTGCACAATGCGGTCAGCGCGAGGAGGATCGCGGCCGCGTTGTTGTTCACGACAAACGCCGCCTCGCACCCGAAGAGCCGGCTCAGGAGGCCGGAGAGGAGGGCGGCCCGCTCACCTCGGCGCCCCGAGTCGAGGTCCAGCTCGAGGTTGCTGTAACCGGCGGCGACCGCAAGGGCATCCACGGCAGCCCTTGACAGTGGCGCTCGGCCGAGGTTGGTATGGAGGATCACGCCGCTCGCGTTGATGACCCGGCGCAGCCGGGGCGCGAGGGCGGCTTGCAGCGTGGCGCCGACTCGCTCCACGCGTTCGCTCTCGTCGACCTCAGCGCCCGCACGCTCTACCGCCACCTGGTCACGCAGCGCCTCCACGACCCTCGCGCGGCCGAACTGCTTGACGAGCTCCGCGTAGGCGGGCTCGTTCACCAGCCCACCTACGGCGGGCAGGGATGAAGTCCGTTGAACCCGGGAATCCCGTAACCGGCGCATCCGCCGAATGAGATTAGGCTCGCGGGCCAGTAGAACGGCGTCATCACGATCGACAGGAGGCTGCCGCCCTGGAAGAGCTGCCAGAGGAAGATCACGACGATGCATCCCACCCAGATCTGCTGCCGGCGCGAGTTGACCTGGAAAAAGAAGCGTGCGTTGCGGCTGCGGAAGATGGCCTCGATCACCGCCCAGCCGTCCAGGCCGGGGATGGGCAGCAGCTGGAAGGCGAACATCGACAGGTTCAGAAACACGATGGCGTAGATCGCCGTCCCGAAGAGTCCGGGCGTCAGATCGAGCGTCGAATGCATGCCCACCCGGGTCAGGAACCGCCAGAGGAAGCCGAGGACGATGGCGACGACAAGGTTCGCCGCCGGCCCGCCCAGTTCATGGATGACCCGCTGACCAACCGTGCTGATCCGGTTTGGCTGAACCGGCACCCTGCGGCCCCATCCCACGAGCGCCACGAACACGGCGATGACTCCGAGGGGGTCGAGGAAGCGCCGCGGATTCGGCGTCAGGTAGCCGAAGTACCGCACCGAGCGGTCGCCGAGGACGTAGGCGGCAAGGGCGTGTCCGACCTCATGTACCGGGATGGCAACGAGGATGGCCGGCACCAGTAGGAGCGCCGCCAGGACAAAGGCTACGAAGTTCGTCAATCGATCGGGATTTTGCCGACGCGCTTGGACGGCCGCCGCCGCGCGGGCGCACGACGGGCGCCGGTTGACGCCGGCCGCCGGCGTCCGCCGGCAGGAGTCGCGGTGACCCGGTGCTCGTAGATGAGCATCAGCGCGGTGATCAGCTCGCGCTGCGCATTGAGCAGGTGCACCTGGGCCGCAGGCGGGACCATGTCTGACAGCAGGTGGCCGACCCGCGAACCCAGCTCATTAACTGTCTCGATCAGACGTTCCCCGTCGCGACTCATTTCTTCTTCTCCTGAGTGGTCGCCTTCTGCTCCCGGCGGGCGAATCGAACGCGAAGCTCACCGTCGCTCACCGTCGCGCTGGTCGTGTCGCGCTGCGCGAGGACGCGCGGCAGCGAGATTTCACGGCGGTAGTTGCCGAGCGTCACGTATAGCTCACCGTTGTGCCGGCTGAGTTCGACAGCCGAGCGGTCCGCGAACGGGACCTTGAGCGTAAGGACGTAGTCGGTTCCGTCCTTGTCGATGCGCTGAGGATTGGAGGTCGCGAAGTGCTCGGAGGGATCGCGCTCGCCGTATGTCTCACGCGCCATGCGGAGCAGCATCTTCTCGCCGACCACCTCGCGGTCGAACAGCGGGACGTTGAAGATCGGAATGCCGGCAAACGACTGCTCGACCTCAACCTGGTAGCGCTTGTGGATCTCCTGCCATTTCTGGAACAGCTCGTCGTGCAGCTCGCCAGGAAGCAACCGATTGACGATCACCGCGTCGGTGACGTAGCCGAACAAGCTGAGGTACGTGTATGCGCGCTTGGCCTCCTTGACGACCATCTTCTCGAGGTTGAGCACGATGCGGACGGTGGTCATCGATGCGTCCGTGAGGAGATCACGCATGCCGCCCAGGTCGAGCAGCAGGTCTTTCAGCGAGGCATAGATCTCGTCGGATGGAAGCGGCATTCCGATCATCGGCTGCAGTACCGGCCGCGCCACGCGCATCGCGCGTCGCTGCCACGGAAAGATCTTGTCGAGCCACCACTTGGCGGCGTCGGGGAAGGTCAGGAGCTGCAGTGTCTCGCCGGTCGGCGCACAGTCGACGATGAGCACGTCGTGCTCGGATCGCTGGGCGTAGTGCTTGATCCACATCAGCGAGGCGATCTCGTCCATGCCCGGCGGGTTGGCCACCTCGTCCGCCACCACCTCGTCCAGGCCCTGGGTTGCGAAGACCTCCGCGGCATACTCGTGCAGCTTCACCCAGTGGCGCTGCATCTCGTGCAGCGATGACACCTCATGCGCCCACAGGTGGTCGGAGATCGGCGTCAGATCATGACCGAGCTCGATGTCGAACGAGTCCCCCAGGGAATGGGCCGGGTCCGTGCTCATGATCACCGTCCGGTAGCCGGCCCTGGCGCACTGGACCGCGGTGGCGGCTGCGACGGAGGTCTTGCCAACGCCACCCTTGCCCGTGAACAGGATCACCCGCATGCGGTGGAGTTTACGTGCGCGCGGTGTCTGACCCCTGGGATTGAGCGACGTGGTCTGTGACCAACGATTCGACGTGGCGGAGGATCGAGAGCGTGACCTCGGTGTTCTTCTCGATCGCCTTCAAGATCTCGACGTTCTGTTCGTCGGCCTTGTCGGCTTCGTAGGCTGCGTGCTCCAGGGTCAGGCGGTCCTTCTGGGCCTGCCGGTTGCCGGCGAGCAGAAGCACGGGTCCCGTGTACGCGGCCTGGACGCTGAACAGCAGGTTCAGCAGGATGAAAGGGAACGGATCCCAGTGGCGCATGAACCCGATGATGTTCAACGTCAGCCAGCAGATGACGGCACACGTCTGGACGATGAGGAACGTCCACGAGCCGATGCCGGCTGAGATCTTGTCGGCGAGCATCTCGCCAAAGGTCGCCTGATCGTGGTGCAAAACGTTGACGGGGTGCTTGTGCTCCTCGGGGTAGAGCTTGCGGTGCTGCAGAGCTTTCTTGAGCGCGGTGTTTCCTGAGTCGCTGGTTCTGACTGACATGGCGACCCGAACTCTAAGGTTTGGTCTCGCTCGTGTCTATTTCTTAAGCCCTATTTGACGATCATCGGCACCGCGATCGAACCGATGCCCAGGAGCACCACCATTGCCACGCCGACGACGGCCAGCCGCACCAGGTCTCTGGTGAAGTACGGAACGCGATCGAGCGGAATCGACGGGTCTGCCGACTCGACGATGTAGCGGCCGCCGCGGACCTTGGTGAACTGGTTGCGCGCCCCGAGCGACATCTCGACGGAGCGAACCAGGGCCTGGTCTCCACCGACTCGAGCCTGCGAGACGCTGCGCGCGGGCCCAGCCTGCATTGCTGTCGTTGTGGTCGCGCCCGCGCCAGGGGTAAGCGGTCCTGCGGGCCTGACCGGCGGGCGAAACTTGCCCTTGCTTCTTTTCTTTCCTTTGCGGCTCACTTACCCAAGTCTACTGTCTACGTAATAAGTGGTAATAAGTGCTAAAAGCGCTGATCAGCGCGTTGCTGAGAAGCTTGAACAGGCAGGCGGTTTGGGGGAGCTGGTTCTGCGTCGTAGGGTGCGACTTCTGGTGCGATCCGCCTGCCTGTCGTTGGGCCGTGGGACTCAACCGGGGTGAGACGTTGGCTACGATATGTTGTGTCCCGGGCGAAGTTATAACCCCGAATGTAGTTATTGTCAAGGGTCTTAACATTCCTTGGCCACGCGATTCAGGCGGCTGAGAGCCGCCGGCGAATCCGCAAGGTGTGAGCCGGCGCACCCGTTAGAAGAGTCATGAGATGGTTGCTGCTCGTGATCCTCGTTGCCGCCCTCGTCTGGGTGGCGATCCAGATGTGGCAGACCTTCTTCAACCGACATTTCTAGCGGCCGATCCAAGGGGCGCTTCTAGCGGCCGATTCTGAAGAAGATCACGTCCCCGTCTTTCACCCTGTAGTCGCGGCCCTCGATCCTCAGCTTGCCGGTTGCCCTCAGCGCCTCCATCGATCCCGCCGCGACCAGCTCGTCGACCGAAGTCACCTCGGCTCGGATGAAGTGCTTTTCGAAATCGGTGTGGATCTTACTCGCGGCGACCGGCGCCGGCGCGTCCCGCTCGCACGGCCAGGCGCGCACCTCCGGCTCGCCGGCGGTGAAGTAAGTGATCAGCCCGCCGGCCTCCCACACCGCCCGTGCGATCCGTCCGAGCCCAGACTCGTCGATGCCGTATCCGGCGCGCATCTCGGCCTGTTCGCTGGGATCCAGCTCGCCCAACTCCGCCTCTAACCGGGCCGACAGCGTGATCGCGGGGGCGCCCTCGGCAACGGCCAGCTTCGTCACCTTGGCCGCGGGTTCGCCACCTCCAGGCAACAGCTCGTCCGCGGCGTTCGCGACATAGACCGAGGGCTTGAGGGTGACCGGGAAGATGCCGAGGAGGATGGCACGCTGGTCCGGTTCCAGCTTCATGGTGCGCAGCTGCCCGCCGCCGTCGAGATGATCCTTCGCCGCGGTCAGAATCTCCTGCTCGGTCACCGCGTCCTTTCTGCCGGCGCGCGATTCCTTGGCCACGACGTCGAGGCGCTTCTCGACCGAGGCCAGGTCGGCGAGGACGAGGTCCAGTGCAAACTCGTCGAGCTCGGCCGCGGGATCAGGCTGCGGACCGAAGCAGCGCGCAACTTTCACCAGCACATCCGCCTGCCGCGCAAACGCCACGCGCTGGGCCCGGCTGCCCGGCGGGGTGTCCTCGACCCTCACCTGCGCCGCGGTCGTCTTCAGCGGCTTGACCGCCGCGGCCAGGCGGTTCAAACGCTCATCGGGAACGTCGACCATGCCCACGCCGTCGGCGCCGCGTCCCGCGGTCAGCGCGTTGAAGAGCGTGGTCTTCCCCGCCCCCGACGGGCCGACGATCGCTACGTTGACCGGCATTAGAGGTGCGGCAGGGGGGCCGACCGAGAGATTCGGTGACCAGGTGGTCCGGCCGCTAGGCGCGGCCGAGCATCGCAGCGCGCGCATCCGTTGATGCGTAAGCGAGAAGCGGAGGCCGCAACAACGCGGACGGGCCGCATGGGCGCCGAAGCTCCGGTTGGCATCCCCTGCTGCACCTCTTACTCGAGGTCCAGGTCGAACGTTTTGTGCAGGATCCGGACGCCCTTCTCCACCTGGTCTCGCGCGACCAGGCAGGTAATCCGGATCTCGGAGGTGCTGATCATCTCGATGTTGATACCGGCATCCGCCAGCGCCCTGAACATGCGGCCCGCGATGCCCGGCGTGCCGAGCATGCCGGTGCCGACGATGGAGAGCTTCGCGATGCCGCCCGCCGACGCAACCCTCGTGGCGCCGATCGTCTTGGCCGCCGCCTTGACCAGCTTCTCCGCCGCCTTGAGGTCGGACTGGGCGACCGAGAATGTGAGGTCCGTGCGGCGTGAGCGGCCGATGTTCTGGACGATGACGTCGACGGAGATTCCCGCGGCGCCGAGCGGCTCGAAGATCGCGGCGGCGATACCCGGCCGGTCTGGGACGCCGACCACCGTGATCTTCGCGACGTTGCTTTCCTCGGCGATTCCTCGAACGCGTTGTCTGTCTTCCATCGGCACCTGAGCGACGATCATGGTACCGACGCCTTCGTGAAAGCTCGACCGGACGTGGATGGGGACGCCGTAAAGCTCGCCGATCTCCACCGCCCGCGGATGCAGGACACGCGCGCCCACCGCGGCCAGCTCGAGCATCTCGTCGTACTGAATGTGGGTGAGCTTGCGGGCGGTCTTCACGAGGCGCGGATCCGCTGTGAAGATTCCATCGACGTCGGTGTAGATCTCGCACGAATCGGCTTTCAGCGCAGCGGCCAGCGCGACGGCAGTGGTGTCGGAGCCGCCCCGGCCCAGCGTTGTGACCTCGAAGTCGGCGGTGACTCCCTGGAAGCCCGCGACCACCGCGACCTTGCCGTCGCGGAGAGTTTCGAGAATGCGGTCCGGCTTGATGTCCTCGATCCGCGCCCTGGAATGCTGCGCGCTGGTGCGCACCCCGGCCTGCAGGCCGGACAGGGAGATGGCAGGGATGCCCATGCCTTGCAGGCACATCGCGACGAGCGGGGCTGTGATCGTCTCGCCATTGGCCACGAGCATGTCGAGCTCGCGCGCGGGAGGCTCCGGGTTGATGCTCTGCGCGAGCGCGATCAGCCGGTCGGTGGTGTGACCCATTGCGGATACGACCACCACGACCTTGTGTCCTTGTTTGACGGTCGCGGCGATCCGCCGGCTGACACGCCGGATTCGGGCGGCGGTGCCCACCGAGGTACCGCCGTATTTCTGAACGATGATCACAGCGTCCGGAACATGCCCTTGTCTGTGATCTGCGTGACGAGGGCGTGCCCGCGCTCGGGAAACGACGACTCCATCGCCTTGGCGACCCTGGCCGCCTGCGATGGCGCGCAGAACGCGAAAACGCTGGGGCCCGCACCGCAGATCGCTGCGCCGTACGCTCCGGTCGCCTCGGCGACCCGGATCACCTCCGCCGTCCACGGATAGAGGTGCAGCCGGTGCGGCTGATGCAAACGGTCCCGCAGAGCCTCGCCCAGCAGGGACGGCCGCTTGGACACGATGGCGCGCACCAGCAGCGCGGTTCTGGCTGCGTTGAACGAAGCGGTTGCGATTGGCACCGAATCAGGCAGCACGGAGCGTGCCTTCTCGGTCGGCAGGGGCTGGTGCGCGATGAAGAGCGCCAGGCCCCAACCGGGATTCGGGAGCTTCTCGTCGATCAGCTCGGACACTATGCGGATGCCGCCGGAGGCCGAGGCCGCGACGTTGTCGAGGTGACCCTCATCGGCGCCGGCATCGATGACGTGGCTCTTCACGTCCCACGGGCTGCTGAGCGCTGACGCGGCCAGCCTGGCGGCGGCGCTGCTGCCGAGCCCGACGCCGAGCGGGATCTCGCTTCGCACCCGGCCTGTCATCTTCAACCGCGTGAACGGGTTGTCATGGGCCGCCAGGTAATCCGCGCCCTCGCCTTCAAAATCCCACGACGGATGGGTGGACTCGGTCGCTTCGACCTCGAGCCAGAGGTCGATCGCCATCGCCATGCAGTCGAAGCCGGGACCGATGTTGGCGATCGAGGCCGGAACTCTGATCCGCACTACTGGCTCCCGGCTCTCATCACAGCTTCAAGACCTTAGCGAGTGTGCGCGCGTCGCCGTCGAGCTCGATGGGCGGTTCCACGTTTTTCAGCGCCGCATCGGGGTCTTTGAGGCCGGAGCCGGTCAGGACGACGACCGCCGTCGCGTCCTTTTCGATCTTTCCATCGCGGACCAGCCGGAACAGCAACGCGAGCGGGGCGGCTGAGGCCGGCTCGGCGAACAGGCCCTCGCTGCTGGCGAGGCGGATCTGTGCGGAGAGGATCTCGGTGTCGCTCACGGCGGCGATCATGCCGCCGGAATCATCGCGCGCCGTCGTCGCCCCTTCCCACGAGGCAGGGTTGCCGATGCGGATCGCCGACGCTACGGTCGTCGGATTCGGGATGGCGTGGCCGCTGACAATCGGCGCCGCGCCCTCGGCCTGCGCACCGATCATGCGTGGAAGGCGCGTGGCTTTCCCGGCCGACTGGTATTCCCGAAACCCCTTCCAGTAAGCCGTGATGTTGCCCGCGTTTCCGACCGGAAGCAACAGGTAGTCGGGAGCATCGCCGAGTGCGTCGACCACCTCGAACGCGGCGGTCTTCTGGCCCTCGATCCGGTTCGGGTTGATCGAGTTCATCAGGGCGACCGGGTAGCGATTGGCGAGGTCGCGAACGGTCTCCAGCGCAGAGTCGAAGTTGCCCCTCAGAGTGACCACCTTGGCTCCGTACATCAGAGCTTGCGAGAGCTTGTTCAAAGCGATCTCGCCCGAGGGGACGACGACGATGGCACGCACGCCCATCCTCGCCGCGTAGGCGGCCATCGAGGCGGACGTGTTGCCCGTCGACGCGCACATCAGGACCTTGCTTCCGGCTTCCAGCGCCTTCGCCACCGCGACCACCATCCCGCGATCCTTGAACGAGCCCGTCGGGTTCAGGCCCTCGTATTTGAAGTAAAGGTGCTTCAGACCCAGCGCGCGGCCGATGTTGCGGCTGGGCACGAGTGGTGTCGAGCCCTCGTTGAGGTCGACCTCGGGGGTGGACGGACCGACCGGCAGGTGCTCGCGGTAGCGAGCGATGACCCCCATCGGAGTGCTTAGAAGACGCGCAGGAAAGACGACACGGCCCGCACCGATTCGAGTGCCGCCATCCTCGAACGCGCCCGCTGGAGGCTGGCGTCGAAAGACGGATGTGTGGTGACCACCAGCTCGGCCGTCTGGTCCTGAGACCACGCGTCCTTTTGAATGAAGCTCGAGATGCTGACACCTTCTTCAGCGAACACCTGGCCGATCGCGGCCAGGACACCGGGCTTGTCGTCGACGCGAATCCGGAAGTAGGCACGCGTGACCACCTCGCCCATCGGCACGACGGTGATCCGGTCGTCGAAGCTGAACGACGGGCGGCTCTGCACGCCGCGCCGGATGGAGCGCGCCAGATCGATGAGATCGCCCACGACCGCGGACGCGGTAGGCCTGCCGCCCGCACCCTGTCCCACCAGCAGCACCTGACCGACCAGATCGCCCTCGACGAAGACCGCGTTCTCGGCGCCTTCGACCCGAGCCAGGGGATGGTCGAGCGGGACCATCGCTGGGTGCACGCGAGCCTCGACCTGCCCCGGGTGCCGCTGCGTATGCGCGATGAGCTTGATCGCGTAGCCCAGCTCGCGGGCGTATCGAAAGTCGACCGCCTCGACGCCTTCGATTCCTTCGCGGTAGATCTCGCTGGGCCGCACCTTGATCTCGTAGGCGATCGAACCAAGGATGGCGAGCTTGTAGGCGGCGTCAAAGCCGCCGATGTCGTCGGTTGAATCGGCTTCGGCGAACCCGGCAGCCTGCGCCTCGGCGACTGCTTCGCCAAGCGACAGGCCGGCTGCCGCCATCCGGCCGAGAACGTAGTTGGTCGTGCCGTTGATCACGGCCGACACCTGCTTGATCGTGTTCGCCTGCAGGTCGGTCCGGAACGTGCTGATGAGCGGAATCCCGCCGCCGACCGCAGCTTCGAAGTACACGTCGACGTTCTTCTCGGCGGCCAAGTCGAGCAGCTCGGGGCCATGCTTGGCCATCACGACCTTGTTGGCTGTGATCACGTGCTTGCCCGCCCGGATGGCACGTTCCAGGTAGCTGCGCATCGGCTCATCGCCGCCGGCGACCTCCAGTACCACGTCGATCGCCGGGTCCTCCAGGACGTCGGCCGGCTCGACCGTCAGCAGGTCAGACGCGATCTCGACCGCGCGCGGCTTTTTCAGGTCGCGCACCAGCACCCTCTGCAGGCAGAGCTCGACCCCGGCCCGGCGTGAGAGCTGCGGCCGCCACGTCAGCATGCGGTCCGCGACCTGAGCACCTACGGTGCCCAGGCCGATCAACCCCACGTTCAAGGCAGCTTGAGCCATGGGCGCTATTCTCCCTGCCGTGACCCTGATCCTGCGCGAAGCCGACGTTCAAGAGGTCATCGAGATGGATGACGTAATCGCGGCGGTCGCCGCGGCGATGAAGGAGCTGGGCGAGGGTACGGCCCAGAACGAGCCGCGCCGCAGGGCCTTCGCTCCAGGCGGGCTCCTCAACGTGATGTTCGCCTCGTATCCGGGCGGGCGCTGCACCGGGTTGAAGGCGTACACGGTCGCCGACGGCCACGTGCGCTTCCTGGTCGTCCTGTTCGGCCTCGACGGCTCGCTCGAGGCCCTGATCGAGGCCGACTTCATGGGCGCATACCGAACCGGCGCGGCATCGGCCGTGGCCGTGAGGGCGCTGGCGCGGCCGGGGCCGGTGACCGTGGCGATGATCGGCGCCGGCTGGCAGGCGGCGACGCAGGCGCTCGCCGTGTCACGCGTGGTCGAGATCAAAGAGCTTCGCGTGTTCAGCCGAGATCACGACCGCCGGTCCGCGTTCGCGCGCGAGCAGGAGGGCCAGCTTGGGGTCACGACGCTAGCCGCGGGCAGCGCGGAGCTCGCCGTGCGCGGGGCCGACGTGGTGATCACCATGACGACCAGCCCGTCCCCCGTGATCGAAGCCGGCTGGGTCGAGCCTCACGCGCTGGTGATCGCCGCGGGTTCGAACTGGCGCAACAAAGCGGAGGTACCGCCCGACCTGGTGGCGAAAGCTCAGACGGTCGTAGTCGACCAGCTGGTGGCGGCGCAGCTCGAGAGCGGTGACCTGATCGCGGCCCATGAGGCCGGGAAGTTCGAATGGAGCCGCGCGGTCGAGCTCGGGGCGGTGCTGGCGGGGAAGTGGCAGCGCCCGGAGAGCGGTGGGATCACCCTGTTCGAGTCACACGGGCTCGCGCTCTGGGACCTGGCGGCGGGCTCGGTTGTCCTTGCTTCCGCGCGTGAGCACGGTCTCGGCGATGAAGTCCGGCTGTTCTAGCTGGGCACAGTCGCCTGAAGGCCGGATTCACTCCGGCCGTCCCCGCGCGTGCAGACATCCCGCCACACGCGGCAGGGAGTGATCAATAAACAGATCCCATCGCAGGGGAGGGAGAGCAGGGCCTCGAATCCGGCCGAGTCCGCTATGCCAGCAAGCTAATCGTGAGCGGCCGTTGAGAGGCCCGATGCACTGAGTAGGTCACAACCTGCTCGCCGCTCTGCGCGCAGAGGGAACCGCACGGTTCCCTCGCATAACCTCTAGTGGAGGTGAACCTGCGCGGGCGGCGGCGCCAGGGCCCCCAGCTGGAGGGCTGAACCCACCAGGTAGGCGGCGATCAGGATCACCACCAAACAGACGCTGGCGGTTGTGTACACGACCCACGGCGAAGGCCCGGAGCCGGCAATACGGATCAAGACGTCGGTCCAGTCCGGGCCCTTGCGCGGGGTCCATGAGTCGACCTCGGCCCGGATCATCCGGGTCAGATCGGTTTCGGAGGGCGAACTGAACCCTCCCTGGGTGGTTTTATCTTCCACGTAGGGCACCTTCACTTGTCGAACGCGTGGTGTCCAGGTCTTGGTCGCTCCCGATGGTTTTTCTCATGATCGCCACGGCTTTCGCGATCCTGGAGGCCACCGTGCCGGCCGGCACCCCCAGCACCGCAGCGATCTCCTCGCGCGTAAGCCCATCGTAGTAGTGAAGGACGACGGCCGCCCGCAGCTTCGGGCTCAGGACCGCCATCGCCTTGCCCACGACGTCGCGGGCCTCGGCCCGGTCGTAGTCCCGGCGGTCCGGGGCCATGTAGAGGCGGGCGGGCAGGAAGCGGGCCAGCTTCTGGCGGCGGAGGTGCGAGATGGCGAGGTTGATCCCGATCCGGCGCAGCCAGGCGCCGGGCGGGGCGGTCGGGGTGTAGCGGTGCCGGGCGCGATACGCCCTCACGAAGGTCTCTTGCGTGAGGTCCTCGGCGGCCGCGCCGTCCAGGACGACCGCGCGGATGGACCGGTAGACCGAGAGGTACTCCTGGTCGTAGAGCTGCTTGAACTGGGTGGCGGGGTCGAGCTCCCTGCTCTCGGTCACGTACTAAGTGTGAGGCTCACGAACGGCATAGATGCTGAGATAGCCGGTGGTTGGCCGGTACTTTTACGACGCGAACCACGATCCCGAGGCGGCGCATACTGCTGAAGGGTCAGGAAGCTGAGCGATCGACCTGAGGAGCACGACCGAATTCACTCTGGATGGCGTGCCGGCGACGAGCTGGCCGGACCGTCCGGGCCGGGCAACGAGCCGCTCGTGTACGAGCGCTACGTTGTCGCTTGGGAATGGAAGAACTATCTCGGCTGTTTTTGGCTCCCAGGGCTGGTCGCGGTCTTTTTTGTCTCGCAATGGCTGACCCCAACCAGGACTTTCGCGCACATTTGTGCAGCTGATCGCTCTCGCCACTGTTTTCGGCCTCTTTCTCGTCTTCGGGCTTATCGACTTGTCAGGTCACCGTTGGAACTGGGGAAAGGCTCTGATCTGGCTGTGGCTTCCTGGATGGATCGCCTTGATGACCATCGCGACCGTACCGCACGTCAATGGCGGAGTCACAATCGCCGCGGTCATGGTCCTCGCCGGGGCATTCTGGCTTTACGCGCGGTCAGGCAAGCACCTGGACGGGTGCGCCTGTGGGCTCCCTCGTGTCGCTTCAGCTGGTGGGCGACCCGGGACTCGAACCCGGATGGGTTACCCCACACGCCCCTCAAACGTGCGCGTCTACCAGTTCCGCCAGCCGCCCGGCTGCAGCCGGATGATTTTACCCAGCTTTCACGCTTGGTACCCGCGGCAAGACTCGAACTCGCAACCTCCTGATCCGAAGTCAGGCGCTCTATCCATTGAGCTACGCGGGCAATTGCCTGGCCATCGTAAATAGAACTAGCGACGCTAGTAGGCCGGGTTCATCCCGGCCGTCACCCGATCGTGCACCTCCAAGCGCCTCCCAATCGTCGCCAGGAGTTCCCCCTGGTGAAAACGCAGTTTTCACCAGGCTGAGCCTCAGCCTACGGCGTAGCGCTGGTGGTTCAAGCCCCATGCCGCGTATCGCATCAGACCCACGGCTCGGTAGCGCTTGCGGCGGGCGGCGGTGGTTCCGGACTCGATGGACAGCCGCAACGCCTCCGGCGTCCTCCCCGGGAACTCCGTGTATGCCCGGCCGACCGCGTCGAGGATGTGCGCGTCCGAGGATCCGAGCTCGGCGGCGCCCAGCCCGAGGTTGAGCCGGTGCGCGAGCTGGTTGAACACGTAGAAACCGGGGGTCGCGTTTTCGACCTCGATCCCGTCGAAATCAAGCTCGGCGGCGAGCCAGCCAACCCCATGCACACGACCGCTGCGGGCGACGCGCTCGGTTCGCCAGAAGGGATGGACGGCGATCGCGAGGCCGCCCTGGTCATGAATTGCGTGGACGGTCGCGGCCGCGGACATGCCGGGACGGATGCGGCGCTCGAGGAACAGGGCGACGATATGCCCGTCGTGGCTGGACACCTCCTCGCCGACAATGACATGCAATCGCGCGCGTTTTGCGGCGTGCTCCCGCGCGCGCAGCGCGCCCTCGATCGTGTCGTGGTCAGTGACCGCGATCACATTCAAATAGGCGCGACGAGCGGCGTGGTCGACAAGCTCTTGAGGCGACGGCCACCCGTCGCTGGCGGTCGTGTGCATATGGAGGTCGGCACGACCCGGAGCAACCATGGGTGTGCATGGTACGCCGGAGGGCCTTACCATCGACCTCTCTGGACCTTCTGTTCGAACCCGATTTGGTGGAGGTGTCCGTAGTGGAAGGCTTGATGCAGGACTATGAGCTCTCTCTTCAGCATGTGCTCTGGCGGGTGGAGCGCCTGCACCAGAAGAAAGAGGTGGTGACGAAGCGAGAGCAGGGCGTGCACCGGATGACCAATGGCGAGATGGTGCCGCGCATCAACCGCCTGGCCGGGGCGCTCAAGCGTCTTGGCATCAAGCCCGGCGACCGGGTGGCGACCCTCGCCTACAACAATCACCGGCACCTCGAGCTCTATTACGCCGTCCCCTGCATGGGCGCGGTCTTGCACACGCTCAACCTTCGTCTGTTTCCTCAGCACCTTGAATTCATAGTGAATGACGCGGAAGACAAGGTTTTATTTGTCGATCAGCCCCTGATTCCTCTCCTCATGCCGCTTCTCGGCAAGATTCCAAGCGTCCAGCAGATCGTTTTGATGACCGACGCGCCGGAGGCGTCGCACAGCGAGAACGGCCTCGGAGACATGCTGGACTACGAATCGCTGCTCGCGGCCGAGAGCGAGAGCTACCCGTGGCCGAAGCTGTCAGAGCGCATGGCCGCGGCCATGTGCTACACGTCGGGCACCACCGGCAACCCGAAAGGGGTCGTCTACTCGCACCGCTCCCAGTACCTCCACACGATGGGCGTGCTCCAGGCCGACAGCTTGGGCATCACCGAGAAGGACACCGTGCTCCCGATCGTGCCGATGTTTCACGCCAACAGCTGGGGCCTGCCCTACGCGTGCGGAATGGCAGGAAGCAAGGTGCTGCTCCCCGATCGCTTCATGGGCGACGCGAAATCGATCGTGGAGCTCGCCGAGCAGGAAGAGGCAACCATCCTCGCGGGGGTCCCGACCATCTGGATCAACACCGTGGCGTACCTGAACCAGACGGGCAAGCGGCTGCCGAAGGTCCACACCGTGATCTGCGGCGGCTCGGCCATTCCCCGCTCCCTCATGGAGTCGATGGACTCGCTCGGTCTGCGCATGCTGCACGCATGGGGTATGACCGAGACGTCGCCGCTCGGCAGCGTCGCGCGGCCAAGAGCCGGGACCAGGCCTGAGGATGAGCTCCGCGCTCGGCTGACGCAGGGTCCGGTTTCGGCCGGCGTAGAGATCCGGATCAGCGACCCGGCCACCGGCGAGGAGCTTCCCTGGGACGGCGTGGCCTTCGGCGAGATCCAGGTGCGCGGTCCCTGGATCGCACGCGGCTATCACAACGGCTACGACCCGGGCAAGTTGACCGAAGACGGCTGGTTCCGCACCGGTGACGTGGCCAAGATCACGCCCGAGGGCTACGTCGAGATCGTCGACCGCACCAAGGACGTGATCAAGTCAGGTGGCGAGTGGATCTCCTCCGTCGAGCTCGAGAACGCGATCATGTCGCACCCCAAGATCATGGAAGCGGCCGTGATCGGTCTCGCGCATCCTAAGTGGGACGAGCGACCCATCGCCTACGCGGTGCTGAAGCCCGAGTTCAAGGGCAAGGTCACGCAGGAGGAGGTCATCGATTTCCTCAAGGACAAGGTCGCGAAATGGTGGCTGCCGGATGAGGTGCGCTTCATCGACGAGGTGCCGAAGACTTCGGTCGGCAAGTTCGACAAGAAAGTCTTGAGGGCGAGCGCGGTACCGATCAAGGCCGGATTGAGTGAGGAGGTCAAGCACTGATGGCAAGGACAGCCGCGCGGGAGCACACCATCGGTCGGGAGACACACCACTTCAAGTGGGATAACTCGAATCCGCCGGCGGTCGAGATCGAACCGGGTGACGTCGTCCACATCGAGGCCGAAGAGGTGACCGCCGGCCAGCTGAACAAGGGCGACCCGGCATCGAAGCTAGGGGCCCTGGACTTCGATCGCCTCTACCCCCTCGGTGGCCCGGTGTACGTCAAGGGCGCCGAGCCCGGCGACACGCTCGAGGTCGAGATCCTCCAGCTCAAGCCGGGCTCATGGGGTTGGGCGGCGCTCCTGCCCGGTCTTGGCCTCCTGGCCTCCGACTTCCCGGACCCGTACGTCCGGTACTTCGACCTCGGAGACCGAAAATCGGCTGAGCTGCGCCACGACATCCACATCCCGATCGCGCCTTTCTGCGGCACGATGGGCGTCGCGACCGACGATCCGGGTCCGCAAGCGGTCCTGCCTCCGACCAAGGGCGCGGGCAACATTGACACGCGCCACCTGACGGCCGGCACCAAGCTTTACCTGCCCGTCTTCGTGCCCGGCGCGCTCTTTTCGGCCGGAGACTGCCACGCCGCGCAGGGAGATGGCGAGGTCTGCGTTACCGGGATCGAATGCCCGATGACGTTCTCACTCCGGTTTGGAGTGGTCAAAGGTGCCTCGCTTCGCCCCTGGAGCTACCACTTCCTGACCCCGGCTGCGCCCCTTCAGCCGCGCAGCGACGAGAAGGGCTACCACGCGGTCTGCGCCCTTGGCCCAGACCTGATGGAGAACGCCCAGAACGCCGTGCGCGACACGATCGCGTGGCTGAAGGCGGACCACGGCCTGAGTCGGGAAGACGCCTACATCCTGTGCAGCCTGGCCGGCGACCTCCGGATCAGCCAGATCGTCGACCAGCCGAACTTCGGGGTCTCCTTTTACCTGCCGCTGAGCGTCTTCAACTAGGCAGAGGTCTCGAGGGCGGGAGCTTTACCCCCTCAAGGGGTAGTGAGCCGCGTACCGTGCGGCATACTGACCGACTGGTGTTCTCAGGTTGAGTACCACACAACTAGGGCGCTATCCCATTGAAGCCGAACTTGGGCGCGGCGCGATGGGCGTTGTCTATCGATCGACCCATCCGCGCCTCGAGATCCCGGTCGCGATCAAGGTCCTGGCCGAGCAGTACTCGAGCGACATCAGCTTCCGCCAGCGATTCCACCGCGAGGCGGCCACCGTCGCTGCCCTCAACCATCCGGGCATCGTGCGGGTCTACGACTTCGACGAGGACGGGCCGGTGCTGTTCATCGTCATGGAGTGGGTCGAAGGCCGTTCGATGCGGTCCTGGCTGGACGAGTACGGGCGGTTTAGTGTGGACGTTTCGGTCGATCTGATTCAGCAGCTTCTGTCGGCAGTGGGCGTCGCTCATGACTACTCGATCGTGCATCGTGACCTGAAGCCGGACAACATCCTCATCTCCAACCGCGGCAAGACGAAGATCCTCGATTTCGGCATCTCGAAGCTCATCGACGACAAGCACCGGCTGACCGCGACCGGAAGCATGGTCGGCACGCCTGCGTACATGGCGCCGGAACAGGTCAAGGGCGAGCCGGTGGACGCTTCGTCCGACATCTATTCGCTCGGCATGATCCTCTATGAGCTGCTGCACGGCGAGCCGCCGTTCACCGGTGCGTTGCCGGCCGTCCTGCACTCGCAGGTGTTCGACAGGCCGCGGGCCTCGACCGCCATTCCCTCACCGATCATGGAGATCATCTGGAAGGCGACGGCGAAGGACCGCAGCCAGCGCTTCCAGAGCTGTGAGGAATTCTCCGGCGCCTTCCACTACATGCCGAAGCCTGGAGCTGCGCAGCCGCCGGTCGAGGCGATCTCGGACGAGATCATGGTCGACGACAAGGTCGAGGAGCGGGCGCCGGCGCCGGCGCACCACGACGGCCACAAGCCTGCCGGCGTGTGCACTTACAGCGACTGTCAGGAGCGTCGCGGTTGGGCGTGCGCGTACAAGGACCTGACCGGACGAGAGTGCAAGAGCTGGTGGTGCCGCAGGCATATCCAGTTCATCGAGCGAACGCCCTTCTGTCCTCGGCACGCAAGCGTGATCCGGGCTCTCGCGCCAACCGCGAACACGATCTTCGAGATCAAGAACCGGCCGGCGGTCGACGACCGGGCCCTGCCCCTTGCGGCGCTGGTCGCGGAGGACATCGACAAAGACGTGACCGAGCTGGTCCGCCGTCGCTATCAGAACCGCAAGGACGTCACGCTCGCGCGCGACCGCACGGTGCGTCAGACATGGTCAGGACGCAATGAGGTGGCATGGGAGCGCAGCTGGGCGGCGCTGAAGAGCCAGGGTTACCTGGTCCGGATCGCGGTGCGCGTATCGACCGACGAGCCCGACACCGTGCAGCTGCTTATCGGCAACACCGTCGTGTTCAAAGAGGTTCCCGACTGGATCAGCCGCCGCCGAGAAGGCGAGCCGCCTGACCACGCGGACCGTGCGCGCTTCGGCAAGAAGCTGTTCGGGGCGATCCTCGAGCATGTCGATGAGCCACAGCCCGTTCCGTCCAACGTGCCCTCCCCGAGCCATGAGATCGAGCCTCCCCCACCGCCCGAGATCAACCGGACGCTGATCGAGGGGATGATCCTGCGCCTGGCGTCTTCGGCGACTCGCGTCACCGGGTACGACGTCGCGGAGCAGCTGGCCCTGCCGTTCGCCGCGGTGGAGCCAAGCTTGAAATCGCTGACCGGTTCGAACTTCCTGGACGCGCTCGGCCTGGCCGCCGAGCAGGGTCCGTGGCTGGGCAGGCCGCTCCCCGAGCGGATGGCGTATGCGATCACGAAGCAGGGACGCACGCGCAGCGAGCAGATCGGCGAATCGAGCACTCGTTACACCGGACCCGCGCCGGTCTCGATGCAGGAATACAGAGCGGTGCTCGCTGAGGCGGCGAAGCCCGGCACCCTCGACCTGGTCAAGGTCAACCTGGCGCTCAGCGGCATCGAGCTGGCGCCGGGCGTCACTGAGGCGGTGCGGGCTGCCGTCAACTCCCGCTCCTCGATCTTCATCTATGGCGCGCCGGGCAACGGGAAGACGACGCTCGCGCGTCGCATTCCGAGTCTGCTTGGGGGTCCGATCGTGATCCCGATTGCGCTCGACATCGGCGGCGGCGAGGTGATGACGATCTTCGACGGAGCGGTGCATAAGCTCGAGCCACACCAGCCCGCGGACCGGCGCTGGCGGCGGGTGGCTCGGCCGCTCGTCCAGGTCGGCGGAGAGTTCCAGCTCGAGATGTTCGAGCCGACGTGGGAGGAGGGCAGCCGCACCTACGGCGCGCCGCTGCAGGTAAAGGGCAACGGCGGGGTGCTGTTGATCGACGACCTCGGCCGGCAACGCGTCTCGCCGAAGCAGATCCTCGACCGGTTGCTGGTGCCCCTGGAGCAGGACACCGACTTCATGAACCTGTCATCGACAGGCCGGAAGGTGGAGATTCCGTTCCAGGCACAGCTCGCGCTATCCACGAACCTGCGCCCGGCCGAGCTGCTGGATGAGGCCTATCTGCGGCGGCTCTCCTACAAGGTCCTGATGCCAGACCCCACGTGGGAGATGTGGTGCCGGATCTTCGAACGGGAGCGCGAGCGCCTGGCCATCCCGCCCGACCCCAACGCGCTGGAGATGATCTCGACCCTCTACAGCGGCCGGCCGCTGCGCGGCAACCACCCTCGCGACCTGCTCGAGAGACTGGTGGACGTCTCCTCGGCGCGAGGCGTGCAGCCGAAGCTCACGCCTGAGCTCGTTGAGGCCGCCTGGCACACGCTTTTCATCGCGAGCTAGAGCGGGCGGGACCGCCAAGCGCGCGTGTGATGTCGGCCGGCGAAAGCGTGCCGACCAGCTGCCCTCTGTCGAGCACCAGCATCTGACCTTCGTCGGACGCTGAGAAACGATCCAGCACGGCGGTCACCTGTTCGCCCGGCGAAGCCTTTGCAATCCGGTCCATCCCGGTGCCAAAGTCACGCACGCGCCGGACGTGCCGTTCTTCCGGCGGGACCTGGGCCAGCCTCGTCAACGTGACGAGGCCGTCGAGCGCCCCATCGAATGTCTTGAGCGGGTATGCGCTCGCATGCTGTCCGGGGAGGTACGAGCGCATGAACTCGTCGACCGTGATCCATCCCGGCGCCATGGTCGGGTCTCGGGACATCACGTCGCC
This sequence comes from Candidatus Dormiibacterota bacterium, assembly GCA_003151935.1. GTDB lineage: Bacteria > Chloroflexota > Dormibacteria > Dormibacterales > Dormibacteraceae > Palsa-870. The sequence continues at coordinate 43,451 of PLYZ01000087.1, forward strand.
GACCCGCAGGCCTCGCAATGCGCCTCGCATGAGCAGCTGGGCCTCTTCCGATCTAGCCGCCGACATGAGAAACCAGCCGAGGAAGACCAGCCATAGCCCGCTCCATGCGCCCTGGATGAAGAGTTCCACCAGCCCTAGCCCGATCAGCAGGAAGGCGCACATCTTTCCCAGCCAAGCCGCAGTGGCGGTGGCGCGATAGCGATCACCTCGCCGCCGCCACAGCCAGGCGCGAAGCAGGCGCCCACCATCGAGAGGAAAGGCAGGGACGAGGTTGAAGATCAGGAGGATTGCATTCGAACCGGCCAACCACGCACAACCGCCTTCGATGAGAGGTGGCCCGCCGGTGGCGTCGAGCGCGAAGGTCGCAGCAGCGAAGAGAATCGCGAGGGCAAGGCTGACGAGCGGGCCGGCGATCGCGATTTTCGCCTCTATGCCAGGCGTCGAGACGTCTCCCTTCAACCGCGCGACGCCGCCGAAGATCCACAGGGTGATGCCGTCCACCTTCACGCCGAGCCGCGTGGCGACCAGGGCGTGGCCCATCTCGTGGCTGAGCAGTGATGCGTAGAAGAGCAGGGCGGCGACCGCGGACACGATCCAGTACGCGGACTGCGACTGGTCCGGCACGAACACGGGAAGAACCTGGCCCGCGAGGGTCCAGACGATGAGGGCGAACACGATGGCGAGGCTCCAGTGGAGTCCCACCTCGATGCCCGCGATCCGGCCCACGCGGACGCTTGGGTCCACGAGACAAATGTTAGAGGGGCGGCTAACTGGCCCTGGGTATACTTTTGCGTCGGCCCGGGCGGCGGTGGCGGAATGGCAGACGCGCTAGTTTCAGGAGCTAGTGTCCGCAAGGACGTGGAGGTTCAACTCCTCTCCGCCGCACCAACGATGTGACCTCTGATCTCAGGCCGAGATCGCGGGCACGGCGTTGGAATCGCGGCGGGACGGCGCTGGAACGGGGCCTGAAAGTGGTGGGAAACTACCGAGTTAATAGGCTTCAGTCCTTCCCTGGGCTACTAGCCTCGGAGGATGCGCACATGCAAGTCATCGACAGTGCACTAGCCAAGAGACATGGATCGTCTGCGCCCACGCCGCTGATGGAGGCGTACGCGCACTTCCGCCTCGACCGCCAGGCGATCCCCTGCTCGAAGGCGACGATGCTGACCTACGAGTACCTCGAGCTGCTCATCAACGAGAACGGCAGGCCATACCGCAACTGGGGCGTCGACGCCATGATGGACCGGCTGCAGGAGGCGGTTGGGTTCCGCATCCATCGCACGGCTTCCGGCATACGTTCGCGACAGTGGCGACCCAGCTGGGCTGAAACTTCGCGCGCCTGCGCTCAGCGATGGGCCACGAGGACTACATGACGCTGCACCGCTACGTATGCCTGGCCATGGACCGAGACCTGGGCCGCCTGGAGGACTGGACCGAATTCATGGCCGTCCCACCACAAATCGGTCTGCGCGGCCTGCGGCCCTGAGCACACGATGGCGTGATCGTGGTCAACCGTCGCTCTCTGACAAGGCGTCATACGGATATTTGCTGAGATCCCTGAGCCAGAAGAACAAGTCGCCCTGAAGGCCATCGCTGGATTCAGAGATGTTCGCTCCCTCGAACACGAGTTTGATCAGGGATTCGTCATTGGAGAGCCCATGCAAGAACCCATGCAAACTGGAAACGACACTGCCGCGAACCAAGCTGACAACCGCATCCTGCTCATCTTCGGTTAAGGCCTTCAATCTCTCGGTTAGCGCCATATGCGAAGGAGCCTTGGATTTGCCTTCCAACGTCGAGGTCGCCGTCCACATCGCCTCATCGAACGACTTCGCCATCAGGTATGCGCCAAACCGGCCCACGGGGCCGTCCATCATTCGGCGGTAGTACGGATTCTTCTCGTCGTCCTCGCGTGTCATGCGCCCATTGTGTGCTCGGAGGAGGAATGCGGGGGAGCCGAAACTAGGGCGCGCTGTGAGGCCCAAGCCGCCACCACGGACCGCGTGCCTTGCTCGACCCATGTGAGCGGCGCGCGCAACGCGCAGTGAGAGGGCAGTCGATGCCATGCGCGTCACCGTCGGGCCCGTGTGCTGGGCCTTCGCTGCTCGGCAGGGAGTTGTGCTACCCGCGCTTCCTACAGCCGAGGCTGGCGGTCCGGGCCCTCCTAACAGTGGACCGCCAAAAACCAGGATCAGGATCGTTTGAGCGTCGAGACCCGAAGTAGCTCCCGAGCCGTTGTGTACGTCCATTACGTATATACTAATCGGGTGGACGATAGGCCAGTCGTCTGGGATGCCGCGAACCGCAAGCATCTTGCAGGCGACCATCCAGATCGGCGTATCTCCCTCGACGAGATACGGGAGGTGCTAGCGGACGGCCGGCGGGTCGAAGCGTACCTGGAGGAGCGCGATGCGTACCAGTTGATTGGCAGAACGGCGACAGGGCGCTGGCTCGTCGTGATCTGGATCGACCAGCCGACAGGCCGATATCCGATCCACGTGCGTGAGGCGTCAAGACGAATCATTCGGAGGATCAGCAAATGAAGGCAAAGCCGACACGTAAGCCGTTTTCGGACCCGTTTGACGATTTGAGCGACGAGGCGTTTGAGCGCGAAGTCCTTGAGGCCCTGGATCAGGCGACTACGAAGATCTCTCTTCGTGTTCCTAACGACCTGCTGGGCCGCACGAAGCAAGTGGCCGAAAATCGCGGAGTCCCATACCAATCGCTCATGAAGGCTCTGATCGACCAGGGAGTAAGGCGCCTGGAGCGCGTTCCCGCGCGAAGCAAGCGTGTCCAGCCCAATAGCCTTCGTAAATAGGCTTGCGCGTTGAGCTGGACTGCTCCATGATGCTCGCCAATTCAATAACGGCCTGGTTTGAATGACCGAAGCTTCAGGAGCTAGTGTCCGCAAGGACGTGGAGGTTCAACTCCTCTCCGCCGCACCAACGATGTGACCTCGTCTTGGAACCTGACAGGCCCTAGGAACGTGCCTTGAAATCGCCCTACCCGTGCTCGAGCAGGCCTTCCTTGATGTGCTCTTACTGGCGCTTAAGTTTGGGGCTCCACGCGTTGTGGAATTCGGTCAGACCTCCTTTTCCTTGACAACGCGCGGCCAATCCATTCGACTGAGCGCCGCCGTGTCGAGTGCCCCTTACGACCAGGTTCAGACGCTGTACCGGACCCTGCTCGTTTTCGCCACGGTCGCCGTGCTCATCCTCGCCGTCGGCCTGGTCGAGTTCGTGCACTTCGAACCGCCCGGTCAGACGACCGGAGCCAAGGCGCGAATCGTCGGGGTGTTCGTATACGACCCCGCCACAGGCACCACACTCGGGACCGATAGGTCGGCCTTCGCCCGCACTGAGGAATTCGCTGCTGTGGTCGACTGGTCCGGGCTGCCCGCAAACCTGACCGTGGACGCCCGCTGGTATGACGCGTTCGGCAGCATGGTCGGCCGGATCGGCCCGAGCACCCCCGCTCAGCTCGGCAACTTCTCCATCGTCCCGGTCAAGGTTCCGCAGGGCTTGCATCACAACCTACCAGGCAACTACACGTTCGTGGTCGAACGCTTGCAGGGCGGGGTGCCGGTCGAGGTCCTCGCACGCCGCTTGGTCCTGGTCGAGCGACAGTGAGCACGAGCAGCTACACGACTCCGCCCGCGGCCAACCCTCATCCGCGCCTGCGTCCGGGGCGTTACGGCATTGCAGTGGCGATCGCCGCCGTGGTGGTGATCACCTTGGTCGCCAGCTCGCTCCTCAACTACGTATACCTCGACACCATCCCCGGGCGAACTTCGCTCTACGGATTGCTGGCGGTGGCCCTGATCGCGCTCGGCACCTACATCGGCGTGAGGGCGTTCACGCGAGATCGGGCAAGCCGCCGCAAGCACCTCATCCGCGCCGGCGTGCTGCTCGGTTTGGGCACATTGCTTTGGCTGCTGGTGATCGACATCTTCGTCTTCACGCAGTCAGCCGGGCCCGTGGTGGCGGCCATCTGCGCCCTCGCGTGTCTGCCGACCACCGCGTTTGGGCTCTTCGTCGTCCGGCGCATGGACCGCAACGAGAAGGAGCCGTGGCGCCTTGTCCTCGTCGCCGCGGCATGGGGCGCGATCGTCGCCACCAGCCTCGTCATCTGGGGAGAGACCCTTTGGGAGCAGACGGCTCAGCGCACCCTGGTGCCAGGCCCTGGGCTCGATGCCTCGACGGCGTTCTCGGCAGGCCTGCTCGAAGAGCTCGCCAAAGGTCTCGCGGTCGTCCTCCTCTTCCTGGTCATGCGCAACGACTTCGACGACGTCGTCGATGGAATCGTCTACGGCGCAGCGGTCGGCCTCGGTTTCAACTTCCTCGAATCGGTCGCCTACATGACGAACCTCTACGGAATCTTTGCTCCCGAGGGGATTGGCTGGTACGCGGCGGGCCTCCAGTGGTACGGGAGGCAGGGGCTCGGCCTGTTCTTCGGTCACACGACCTACACCGCGTTCATCGGGGCGGGGCTTGGGATCGCGCGCCAGCTGCCGCACAAACGCCAGAAAGCATTCGCGATCGTGAGCGGATTCGTGATTGCGATCGCCGCACATTTTTCGTGGGACGCATGGGTGCAGTTCTTCCCGATCGACAACACGCTGTTCGGCCTGGTGGAGATCCACCTGCGAACGCTGATCATGACCGGGCCCTTCACGGCCGCCCTGATCGCGCTGCTGATCTTCGGGATCCGTTACGAGGCAATGGGGTTGGTCGACCAGTTCCGGAAGGAGGCGGCGACAGGGTCGGGAGCCATCCTGCCCGAGGACGTGCCGGTTCTTGCGAGCCCTTGGCGCCGGCTCAAACAGCGCCTACGCGCATTCCAGCGAGGCGGTCTGCGCGCGTACTTCGAGGTCGCGCGGCTTCAATCGGCGCAGCTGGACCTCGCCATGGAGCGGTGGCATCGGGAGCGGCAGGAGATCGATATGCCGCTGGAAGCCGAGGACGCCCTGAGGCAACGAGTGATCCAGCTGCGGCACTGGGTGCCGGCGGCTTAGAACTAGGCCGGAAGCCGGCCCCAGATCGCCCTCACCAGCGCGAGCAGCAGGAGCATCGACGCAGCGGCCCACGTGATGGCCGACACGATCGGGTCGCTGAAGTCTGTTCCGCTGAGCACCGCGTGCAAGAAGAGCAGCGCGAACGCGGGGTAGGCGAGCCTGTGCAGCCACAGCCACACGTCCTTGTTCATGCGCCGCTTGAGAAACGCGGTCACAGTCACGAGCATCAATAGATCCACCGACAGCGCGCCCAGTCCAATCGCAAGCGTGCCGTAGGTGGAATGGAACGGGATGACCAGGTCGAGCAGCCCGATGCGCGCGGTGGTGTCGAGCAGCAGGGACAGCAGGTGCAGGCCGGCGAGCGGGATCCATAGAACCGTCGTGTACTCGTGCAGCCCACGCAGGGCTCGGTTGCTTCCCAACCAGTCGAGCACCGCCGTACGAAGCGCGATGCCCGTGATCAATGCGATGGCAAGCGCCGCATAGGAGCTCAGGCCCGCGACACGTGCCAGCACCCATAGGAACTGATCCGTTGTCATCTCAGGGGCTCAGCCACCACGCGAGCGCATGCGCGGCGCAGTAGACCGGCGCCAGCTCCGTCCCCAGCAGCAGCGCAGCTTTGGCGACTACCTCCGCCTCGACTCCGTTGGTGGCGACGACGGAGACCTCTTCAAGACCGGTGCGTGCGGGCAGTCCTGTTCGCGGGTCGATGAGGTGGTGGTATTCACCCCAACGCCGCCGGCGCACGCTGCTGGTGGCCGCTCCCTGGTCGCGCAGCAGCAAGGTAGTCGAGCCCAGACCAACCGGCCAGCCGTCACCGGCCGGCCCCAATCCAATCGCGCTGAGATCACCGCCAAGGTTGGCAAGCGCGTTCGGTCCCAGCGAGTCGCGGAGCCGGTCGGCCATCCAGCCCTTGGCGATGCCTCCCAGGTCGATGCCCGCCCCCGGCTCGAGCCGTGCCGCCCCGGGCCGTACGCTGAGCACGTCCGGCAGCGCAGGTAGCGGGCAGACCCGCGGCTCGCCTGCCACCGGCAAGCCCTCGGAGAGCGGCCTGGTGTATCCGACCGCCTCCATGGACCGCAGGACCGCGACGCTGACGAGGCCGGCGCTTTTCTCGAAGGCCGACAGCGACTCGCGCAGAAGTGCCTCCAGCTCGGGGCTGACGTCAGCCCACCGGCCCGCCGAAGCGTTGAACCTGGAAAGCTCGCTGTCCGCCGAGAAGCGGGTCAGCTTCGCTCCCAGCCGGCGCACCCAGAACTCGCCTTCCAGCAGCCTGCGGCGCGATTGACCGACGGCGAACAGGCTGCAGTTCGTGCCCAGAGCCTCGAAGTGATGAGCTTCGACGGGGGCCCGGCGCAGCCGATCTGAATATTTAAGAGGCATAGGTCGAGGTCAGCGGCTGCACGGTGCTGGGCTGCACCGAGGGTCCGAGCGTCAGGGTGCCGCCTGGCGCCGAGACCGTGGCCGCTCCTGAGACGCTCAGCACGGTGGGCTGAAGCGGCGCGGCCGGGTTTTTGAGGTGCGAGGTGACATACATGGCCGACATCACCGTCGTGGCGACGGTCAGCAGCGTCGCCCCGGCCTTGAGGATGACGGTTCGCATCTCAGACCGTGGCGGAGACCGGCGCCTTCAGGAATGGGACGCTGTCGAATGACGCACCGAGGATCTTGCTCGAGTCCGCGCCGAGGTGACCGCCGAGGATCTCCTGGTAAACGGAGCGGAAGTCGACCGCGTACTTGAGGTTGCCGGTGGCATCGAGGCTGGTCAGGCTCGGCGCCTCGCCGTAGAGGCCGCCTTTGACCGGGTCCCCGATGAGGAGCAGCGGCGCGGCCGCTCCATGGTCCGTGCCTCCGCTGGCGTTCTCCTTGGGCCGCCGGCCGAACTCCGACCAGGTCGCGATCAGCACCTTGTCCGACATGCCGTGCGCAGCCAGGTCCTGGTAGAACGCGCCGACAGCGGAATCGAGGTAGCCCATCAGGTCGTCGTGGCGGTTGAGCTCGGTGTAGTGAGTGTCGAAACCGCCGAGCGTGACGTGAAGCAGCTTGACGCCGGTCCCGGTGACGATCAGCTCGGCCGCAAGCTGCAGCGCTGCGGCCAGCTGGTTCTTCGACGAGTAGACCAGCTGCACCTTATCCGTGTAGGCGGCCATCGGTTGGTAGCTGGCGGCGGAGGTGCGAAGCGTGGCCATCGTCTCCGTCGCAGTTGCGATCGCCGTGTCGAAAAGCGCGCCATAGATCCCCGGCGTGCCCTTGTAGAGCGCGCCGACGGCGGCTTCAACCTCGCTGCCACCAGTGAAACCAAACGTCTTCTGGTCCTGGATCACGGTCAGCGTCGCTTGCAGGTCGCGCAGCGCGCCCGGAACGTCGGTCGCGCCGCACGCGCAGCCCGTCAGGGGATGACCGTTGGAGTCGTATGCGCTCGCCAGCGTTCGACCAAGCCAGCCATCGACCTGCCTGCGCGTGGGGTCGCCCGTCTCCCAGATGCGGATCGACTCGAAGTGCGAGAAGGTCGGGTTCGGGTAGCCGACACCCTGCACGATCGCGACCTTGCCCTTGTCCCAGAGCCCTTTGATCGCGCCGAGGTTGTGGTTCAAGCCGAACTGGTCGTTGAGGGGTAGTGCCTGCGAGACCATCGGACCGGAGAGCTTTGGCCGCAGGTCATGCAGCGATGGATCGGCCAGCGGAACCACCGTGCGGAGGCCGTCATTTCCGCCGGCGAGCTGGATCATCACCAGTATGTTGTCGTTGGTCAGGCCCTCGAGCTTGGCCGCGTAGACGGCGCGCGCGAAGGCGTCTGGAACGGCTGCGTACCCGGCGGCCAATCCAGTCGCGCCGGCGCCGAACACCAGCCCGGCCCTCAGAAAATCGCGACGCTTGAGCTGGTTGATGCCGATCTGCGCGCTAGCGCGATAAGGAAAAGCCATATTGATTGCTTTGGTCATTACATGTGCACCTACTTGAGCTGAAATTCCGGGGATGCGAGGGTGATGAACCAGCGCGCGCGATCATCGAGCGCCTGGTTCAAGAGGCTTGCGGTCTGCGGGCTGAGGACACCATCGAGCTGCCGGCGCGGCGCATCCGACGCGGAGGGCAGCGCGCTCTTCACCTGGCTGAGCGCCGCGGTCACGAAGTTCACGCGCTCGACAACCGTGTTGGAAGAGATCCACGCCTCGTTGTTGGGCCAGCCGCTGACGTCGGGAGGGTCGAAGAGGGTCTGGCCCATCCCCGAACCCGCGGCCGCGATCACCTTCGAGAGGTTGGTCGAACCGAGGGCCCGTGCGGCGTGGACCATGAAATCGGTCGGGCTCTTGACCAGCGTCCTGTAGCTTTGCGCCGAGCTGAACTCCGGGCTCGTGAGCACCGCGCGCATCAGCGTTTTCATGTCGTAGTTGCTGCGACGGAAGGTATCTGCAAGCGTCTTGACGTAGCCGGCATCGGGCTGAGCCGTGACGAAATGCTGCGCGACCTTGCCGGCGATGAACGCGGCGGTGGCAGGTTGGGCGAGGATGCGGTCGATCACACCTTGCGTGTCGAGGGGGCCGGTCTTGCCGAGATAGGTGACGTTTCCTTTGAAGGCGCGCCGCGTGTTGAAGACCCCAGGCCTCTGCGTGCTGTAGACGGGCAGGTTACGAGTGACGCCGTTGGCGACTGTGACCGTCGCATTCGAGTCGGGCTGCGGCAGCTGCCACCCCGCGAGCGCCTTGGCGCTTTCTCGCACGTCGTCTTCCGTGTAGTTGTCAGGGCCCATCGTGAACAGTTCCATGAGCTCGCGCGAATAGTTCTCGTTGGGGCTCTGGCCCGTCGAGGTCGCCAGGTCGAGGTAGCGCAGCATCGCCGGATCCGTCGTGACCTGCATGAGCATCGACCGCAGGTTCGTCATCGACATCCGGCGCCACGTGAGGTTCTGCCAGTAGATGAACGTGTCGTCGGCGACCTTGCGATAGTCGCTCGTGAAGTGCCCGTGCCAGAAAAGCGTCATCCGCTCGGCAAACGGGGCCGCTGTGGTGAGGATGTGGTCGAGCCACCACTGCTGGATCTGACCGACCGCAAAACGGCCGCCGGGCGTGGCTGCCGCGCCGAGCGTGGGAGGCTCAACCGGGTTGGTTTCGATCAGCCGGTCGACGGTCTTGTTGAAGCCGTCGGAAAGCGCCGACTCGAGCTGGACCGGCGTGTATCCAAAGCTCGTGCGGCGTAGGAGCTGCATGACGCGGGCCGATTCCGAACCCAGCGGAGAGACCCAGTCCGTGCCAGATCCGGCTCTTGGCGTCGCCAGGCTCTGCATCGATCCGCCGAGCAGACGAACCGCGCCGACCCCGACTCCCGTGGCCAGCGCAGCCGCAAGGGCCTGACGCCGGGTGATGCCGCGTCGACTTTGAACGCTCGCCGATGGGACCTTCTCGGGGCTTGGCGCAAGGCTCATGGGCCAATTCAATCCGGCCCCTCAACGCATGGCATCACCCGGATGTGAAGAATTCGTAATCACAACCTCGATGAACTCAGACGCGACGAACGCGACCCGCAGCCGAAGCCGGACCGGCACGTACGAGGCCTGGTATCTGAGCGTCGCCGACCCTGCCAGGAGGCAGGGGTGCTGGATCCGGTATACCTCCTTCAATCCGGCGCGAGAAGTGCAGGACGAGGCGCACTCCGCCCTCTGGGCCTTTTATTTCGACCACGAGGACCCAGGCTCGAACTGGGGCGCCAAGGCGTCGTTTCCGCTCAAGGAGATGCAGGTCCGGTCGCGGCCGTTCGTGCTCCGGATCGGTGGCGCTCTGCTCGCGCACGACGGATGCTCGGGCGAGGTTCACAGCGAGCGCGGAACTATCAGCTGGGACCTGCGCTGGGATTCACGCGAGCGACCGTTTCCGTTCCTGCAGCCACCGTGGCACGCCATCTCCTCGTTCGCCAACATCGCCAGCCAGCCGGCGCTCAAGGTGTCGGGCACTATCGGTCTGAACGACCGGCAGGTCCACCTCGAGCACGTTCCGGGCGGCCAGGGACACACCTGGGGAACACGTCACGCGCTGGAATGGAACTGGGGCTACGCGTCAGGCCCCGATTTCTGGATCGCCGGCGGCACGTCGCGAGCGCGGTCACGGCTTGGCGTCGAGCTGGTTGGAACCGCGGTGGGGACGCACATACGAGACAGCCGATTTCTCTTGAACGGGCTCTTCAACGTCCTCGGGACGCGCGGACCAATCGCAGCGGATTCATGGACGGCTGAGGCCAGGCTCGGGGCGCACCGGCTGCATGTCGAGGTGACACCGAGAAGGGCAGACCTGATCGGAGTGACATACGCCGATCCGCGGGGCGGGTCGCGAGTTTGCTACCACACCGAGGTCGCCGACCTCGAGCTGCGCCTAACCCAGGGCGACCAGGTCCTGGCGCGGGTCCGGCGGCCTGCGTCGGCCGCTTTCGAATACGCGGCCGAATCGCCAGTGCCAGGTCTGCCTGTCCTTTTCTGACCCGACACAGGCCCCATGTTTAGGAGTTCTGTTAGTTGGTAATCTTGTAATACCATGGCGGACCCCGCGACCCTGCCGACCGAGCGCGAAGCGCTTGACGCCTACTCGACGACGGTCACTTCGGTCGCGGAGCGGGTTCTCCCCTCTGTCGCGAGCTTGCGAGTCGGTCGAGCAGGCCGCGGCGGCGCCGGTTCGGCCGTCGTCATCACACCCGACGGCTACCTCGTCACGTCCGCCCATGTCGTCGCGCAGGGCGGCTCCGCGAGCGCGTCCTTCCTCGACGGCACCGAATACGAGGTCGACGTGGTCGGCGCGGATCCCCTGTCGGACCTCGCCGTCGCTCGAGCGCGACGGGCGGCGATCGAGCCGGTTCGGATCGGAAATGCCGACCAGCTGCGCGTCGGGCAGCTCGTCGTCGCCGTGGGCAACCCCCTGGGTTTCTCGGGTTCCGTTACTTCGGGGGTCGTTAGCGGGTTAGGCCGCTCGCTGGCGACCGCCGATGGAAACGGACACCGGCGGTTCATCGAAGACGTGATCCAGACCGACGCCGCGCTCAACCCCGGCAACTCCGGCGGTGCGCTCGCCGACTGGCAGGCGCGCCTGATCGGGGTCAACACAGCGGTAGCGGGAATGGGCCTGGGGTTGGCGGTGCCGATGAACGGGACGACGCAGGCCATCCTGTCCGCCCTGATGAGAAACGGCCGCGTCCGGCGCGCCTACCTCGGGATCGCGGGCGGCACCCGCGCGCTTCCGCCCGCGGCCGCGCAGAAGCTCGGACGCAAGGCGGGGGTCGAGGTGCAGGAGGTCGTCACCGGCAGCCCGGCGGCGAGCGCCGCTTTGCGAAGCGGCGACATCATCGTGTCCGTGGCCGAGGCGGCGGTGGCCAAGGCGGGCGACCTGCAGCGCCTGATGGTCGAGACGCAAATCGGATCGAAGCTCGCGCTGAGGGTCCTCCGCGGCGACAAGATGATCACGCTCGACGTCGTGCCCGTGGAGCTCGTGTAAACCAGACGGGGTACACTCGCGAGAGTGGCCAGGCAGCGGATTCGAAACCTGCTTCAGGCGCTTCCGAAGGACGGCCGCTTTCGCATGGCGGATGTCGACGCCGACTCGACGCCCGGACTGAAGAGCCGCAAACGGCTGTCGCGCGACCTGAAGAAGCACCGAGCGTCGCTCTTCAACCTCCAGGAGCGCCTTTATGCCGAGCACAGGCGATCGCTTCTGATCGTGCTGCAGGGCATGGACACCAGCGGCAAGGACGGCACGATCACGCACGTGATCGGAGGCATGGACCCGCAGGGAGTCTTGATCTCCGCGTTTAAGCAGCCCACCCCGGAGGAGCGCCGGCACAGCTTTCTCTGGCGCATTCGCAAACGCGTCCCGGACGCGGGCGCGGTCGGCATCTTTAACCGCTCCCACTACGAGGACGTGCTCATCGCGCGCGTCCACGACCTTGCCAAGGTACCGGTCATCGACCGCCGCTACGAGCTCATCAACCGCTTTGAAAGAGAGCTGGTCCGCGGTGGCACGAAGGTCGTCAAGATCTGCCTGCACATCTCATACGACGAGCAGCGCCGCCGGCTGCTCGAGCGCCTTCGCGATCCCGACAAGAACTGGAAGTTCAAGGAAACCGACATCGACGAGCGGGCGTTATGGGATGACTACCAGAGCGCCTACAGCATCGCCATCACGCGTTGCTCAACCGAATTGGCGCCGTGGTACGTCGTGCCCGCGAACGACAAGGACTACCGGAACTGGGCGATCTCCCGGCTTCTGGTCGAGACCCTCGAGCAGATGAACCCGCAGTATCCCCATCCCAGGCTCGACGTTCCTCGGCTGGTCAAGCGCCTGCAGGCGTAATGCCCCGTCAGGTTTGGTACGTTACGCATCACCTACTGGGCGAATACGGGGGACGCTGAAAAATGAGACGGTTGCATCTGGTTTCCTGGCTGGCGGCGGCATTGGTGGTCGCAGCGTGCGGCTCCGCGGGAGGCGGCGGCACCGGCAGCACCAACTCGTACTCCGGCAAGACGATCAAGCTCGGAGCCATCCTCTCGATCACCGGCGCCGGCGGCGTATATGGGCCGCAGAGCCGGGACGGCATGATGCTGGCCGTCGACCAGATCAACAAGGCAGGTGGCGTCAACGGCGCCCAGATCTCTCTCACCGTTAGCGACGATGCATCGCTCCAGACGCAGTCAGCTCAAGTCGCCCAGACCATGATCCAGGCGGACCAGGACCTGGCGCTCCTGGGCCCAACCCTCTCCAACTCGGCGGTGGCAGTCCACCCGCTGGCCGAAAGCCTGAAAACCCCGATCCTGGCGGTGAGCACGACCGGCATCAATATCGTTCCCGACTGCAAGTTCCCGAACACCACTCCCTGCAGCTACGTGTTCCGCGACAGCCTCGGCGAGGAGACTGCGATCCCCGACAACATTCAGTCGTACGCTGCCGACGCGCACCCCACCACGGCGGTGCTCCTCGTCGCGCAGGACGACAAGTTCTCGAGCGACGGCGGCCTCATCGTGCAGAACACCGTCGGCAAGTACGGGATCAACCTGTTGAAAACCATCAAGTTCAACAAGGCGGAAGCTGACCTGTCGCCATACGTGACCCAGGCGGTGCAGCTGCACCCGGACGTGATCTTCATCACCTCCCTTGGTGGCATCCCGGCCAACATCATGACCGAGGCCCGTAAGCAGGGTTGGCAGGGTCAGTTCCTCGGCGGCAACGGCTTCAACACGGCGACCGTGTCCAAGAATGCCGGTGCCAATGGCTTGGGCGCGCGCAGCGCCAGCGCCTGGTACCTGGGCAACACTTTCCCATCCAACGCCGACTTCGTGACCGCATTCAAGGCGGCGTACAACCATGACCCGGACCAGTTCGCCGCGCAGGGCTACGCGGGCATCAAGATCATCGCGGACGCCGCCAAGCGCGCCAACCTCACGTTCTCAGACGTCGCGGGCGACCGCGACAAGCTGAGGGCCGCGATGGAGACGGTGAATATCCAGACCCCGCTCGGTCCCTTCCAGTTCACCTCGACGCATGACGTCAAGCAGACCGTCTGGATCATCAAGATGGACGGCCAGGGCGGCTTCACCCTGGTCCACCAGATAGCGGCAAGCTGATCATCGCAGCGGGGGATCATGAGATCCCCCGCCGCATCTCTTATTGTTGAGTCGGCTTGGGGCAGCAGATCCTCAACGCGATCTTCATCGGGTCGATTTACGCCCTGTTTGCGGTCGGCTACACACTCGTGTTCGGTGTGCTCGACATCCTGAACCTGGCCCATAGCGCCGTTTTCATGCTGGGCGCCGCCGTCACATACACGCTCGTCGTCAACCACGGCCAGTCGTTCTGGCTGGCGTGCGTGCTCGCCATCGTCGCGGCGGCGTTTATGGGCCTCGTCATCGAATACATCTGCCTGCGGCCGCTCCGGAGGCGCCGGGCGCCACCTATCGCCGCGCTCATTTCCACGATCGGGCTGGCGCTCATCATCGTCGCGGCGATCGAGCAGGGCAGGCCCGGCACTCTGTTTGCGTGGCTCTGGGTGGACGGCGCGAACCCGGTCACCATGCCGCCCGGCACCTTTCCCAACCCGACCTGGCACGTGGCCGGCCTGACGCTGGAGGGTAGCAAGCTGGCCGTCGTTCCGGTCTCCATCGCGCTGATGCTGGTGCTCGGCTACGTCATGCGTTTCACCCAAGTGGGGCGGGGGCTTCGCGCCGTCGCTGAAAACCCGCGCGCGGCCCGGCTGATGGGGATCGACGTCGACCGTCTGATCTCGCTGACGCTGGTTATCTCCTCGGCGCTCGGCGGCCTCGCCGGCATCCTGTTCGGGGTCGCGCTTGGGGGCATCAGCCCCTATATCGGCCGCGACAGCGTGGAGGTACGGGGCCTGGCCGTGATCGTGCTGGGAGGGATGGGCAGCATCCCCGGCGCGGTGTTGGGCGGCTACCTGCTCGGCTTCATCGAGGTGCTCGCGGTTGTGCTGCTCGGCAGCAACGTCCGGGCGGGGGTCGCATTTGCCGCACTGTTCCTCATGCTCGTGCTCCGCCCTCAGGGCCTGTTCGGCGCTCAATTGCGAGAACGGATCTAAGTTGGACTTCCTCATCCAGCTTTTCACCGATCCCGTCGCCTTCTGGAACTCGCACACCCTGTTGATCTCGCAGATCGGGATTAACAGCATCCTGGCCTCATCGATGTTCGTGGTGCTGTACTCCGGACAGCTGTCGCTCGCGGCACCGGGATTCATGGCCATCGGCGCCTACACCGCGGTCCTGATGGACCTCTACTGGCACACACCGCTCGCGCTGAACATCGCTACCGGGACCGCATTCGCCGGCGTCGTCGGGGTTGCTGTCGGGCTGCCGGTGTTGCGGCTGCGAGGCGTTTTCCTCGCCATTGCCACCATTGGGTTCATCGAGGCGCTGAGCCTCGGAGTGATCCTCAACCTACCGATCACCGGCGAGGGGCTTGGACTCAAGAATCCCAATGCAGACCCACTCGGCGGGATCAATATCGTGCTCGTTTCGCTGGCTGCGGTCGTGTTCCTGCTCTGGAGGCTCACCAAAGGCCGGCTCGGATATGCATGGACCGCGATCCGCCAGGACGAGCTCGCTGCGCAAAGTCAGGGCATCGACGTGGCCCGGTACAAGCTGATCGCCTTTGTCGTCAGCGCGCTCCTCGCGGGTTTCGCAGGCGGCGCTGAATCACACCTCAACTTCTTCGTCGACCCTAACGAGTACGGCGTGCCGCGAACCGTGCAGGTGCTGACCTTCGCCGTGCTCGGCGGCAGCGGTAACGTGCTGGGTCCCGTCGTGGGCGCGCTGTTCCTGACTACTCTCCCGTACGTCTTTCAGCAGGCCGGCGACTACATTGGCGTGGTTAGTGGCGTGATCCTGATCGCGGTCATCATCTTCCGTCCGCAGGGCATCGTCGGCCGCGGCGGTTTTGCTTTCGTCAGGCCCCGCTGGTGGCCACGCGCGCAAGTCCGTGCTCCTTCGACTCGCTGACGTGCGGCGTCACTTCGGCGGGGTGCATGCCGTCGACGGGGTGACGTTGGAGGTCGAGAAGGGATCGATCCAGGGCCTCATCGGCCCCAACGGTGCGGGCAAGACGACGCTGGTCAACGTCATCACGGGTTACGTTCCGTTCCAGTCCGGCCACGCGTGGTTGGAGTCGGACGAGCTCACCGGGCTGCCCGCCCACCGGATCGCGGCCCTCGGCATCTCGCGCACCTTCCAGAACATCCGGCTGTTCAAGGACCTGACCGCGCTGGAAAACGTGCTCATCGGGATGCACACACGCCGCCGCGACGACACGCTGGCTCAGATCGCGACTCTGCCCATGTTCCGGCGCGACCAACGAAGTCGATTGGATGACGCCCGCGGGCTGATGGAAACGGTGGGGCTCGCCGCCAGCGACATCGCCGGCCGCGCCGCCGGCACCCTTCCGTATGGCGACCAGCGCCGGCTCGAGATCGCCCGCGCCCTCGCGCTGCGGCCTCGCCTCCTGATCCTGGACGAGCCCGCGGCCGGCATGAACCCTTCCGAGAAGCAGGGCATCCGGGAGCTGATCGAACAGCTGAACGAGGACGGGTTGACGATCCTGCTCATCGACCACGACATGCGCCTGGTCATGGGCGTGTGCAAGCGAGTAGCCGTCCTCGACTTCGGACGCAAGATCGCGGAAGGCACGCCGGCCGAGGTATCGATCGACGCGGGCGTGATCAAGGCCTATCTCGGTTCGGGCAGCGAGCGGGTGGTCACGAGCGCGCCTGGCGCGACGGCGGCCGGTGACACGGAGTTGGCAGGCGAGGTATCGGGGGCGCGGCCGGCGGTCGAACCGCAGAAGGCGATCCTGGAGATCGAGGACCTGACGGTCAGCTATGGGCCGGTCACCGCGGTCCGAGGCGCCTCGCTACGAGTGGCGGCCGGCGAGGTGGTGGCGCTGATCGGCGCCAACGGCGCCGGCAAGTCGACCATCCTGAACACGCTCTCGGGTCTGATCCGGCCCGATTCCGGGACCGCGGTCTTCGACCGCCTCGACCTCACCCGGGCGAAGCCGTCAGCGATCGTCCGCCACGGACTGGTCCAGGTGCCCGAAGGACGGGAGATCCTGGCCCGGCAGACGGTGCTCGAGAACCTGGAGCTCGCCACGTGGGGGCGTCGCGATGGCTCGGCGAAACGAACGCAGATCGAGGCCGTGATGAAGCGCTTTCCGATTCTCGGCGAGCGGCGAGCGCTGCGCGCAGGGACGCTTTCGGGTGGCGAGCAGCAGATGCTGGCGATCGCGCGCGGGCTGCTTGCAAGGCCGCGCCTTCTCCTGCTGGACGAGCCGTCCCTCGGGCTCGCGCCCCAGATGGTGGATGAGGTGTTCAAAGCCATCCAGGAGATCCACGACGAGGGGACGACGATCCTGCTGGTCGAACAGAACGCGCTGCGAGCGCTGGAGATCGCGGACCGCGCTTATGTTCTCGAGACGGGCCAGATCCGGTTGAGCGGCAGCGGCGACGACCTGCTCCACAACCCCGCCGTACGACGCGCCTACCTGGGCGGTTGATTCAGCGATTCGGGCACTGGTGGTCGTATCCCAGGTGGTGAATTCAATCGGTCGTCGCAAC
>PLYZ01000033.1 GCA_003151935.1 Candidatus Dormiibacterota bacterium
CCGCGAAGATCAGAAGCGGGCCGTCTCCGTGGGTGACAGCCTCCTGTTGGGGCGGGTTGAGGCGCTCCAGCAGGGCTTCGACCGCGGGCATGGGTGGTCCGTCGGAGGACATTGGAGTTCGAGTTTACCGGTGGCTGGGTCCACGGCCCTTCTCCCGACACCCACCTCGGCCCATCGCGCCTCTCCCCTCACCCCTGCGCGCAGAGCGGCGATGAGGTTGGGACCTACTGATTGCTCCCCTGCAGGGAGGGGGGCGGTACATCACCTGATTCCTGAATCCGCTTCGTTATGCTCTCCGTGCCCTTGGCTCACGAAGTCGATCTTGGTATTCGCGACCACCTGCTCTATGAGCTCGCACGCGATCTCAGCTCCTCCCTCGAGCTCCACGTGGTGCTGGACAAGGTTATGGACCGCGTGAAAACCCTGATGAAGGCCTCACGAGGCTTCATCGTGCTGGTCGACCCGGAAACAGGCACGATCTCGGTGCCAACCTCAGACAGCGAGGCCGACTCGGAGAGGAACCGCCTCTTCCTCGGCTCTAGGACTGTCATCGAGCATGTGGTGAGGACCGGCCAGGCCGTCGTCTCGACCGACGCGAGCCTCGATGACCGCTTCAAGGGCCAGCAGTCGGTGATCCTGCAGAACCTCCGGTCGATCATTGCGGTGCCGCTGGTCACGAAGGGCAAGGTGATCGGCGCCGTGTACGTCGACAACCCGTTCCAAGCCGCGATCTTCGAAGAGAAGGACAAGGAGTTCCTGCAGGCCATCTCCGACCTGGCCGCGATCGCCATCGCCAACGCGCGTCAGTACGAGCGCTCGGAGCTGCTTCGCTCGCTGTTCGAGCTGCACGTCAACAAGCAGGTCACCGACTACGTGCTTGCGCGCTCCGACCGCGCGACTCCGTTCCTTCATGGCGAGCGGCGCGAGGTGACCATGCTCAACTCCGACATCGCAGGCTTCTCCGCCCTATTGCAGCGCATGGAGGCGGAAGAGCTTGTCGACTTCCTGAACCACTACTTCGAGCGGATGATCGACGTCGTCCTCGCGCACGGCGGCAACATCGACAAGTTCCAGGGTGACGGCATGCTCGTCGTCTTCGGCGCGCCGAACCCAATGACTGACCACGCGGCCCAGGCGCTGAAAGCCGCTCGGGGAATGGTCACGGAGATCGATCGCCTCAACCGAGAGCTCATCGATGCCGGTCAGCCGGGGATCTCGGTCGGCATCGGCCTTGACACCGGCTATGTCGTGATGGGCCATGTGGGCTCGGAGCGCCGGCTGGAGTTCACCCTGATCGGCGTCCCGGTGAACAACAGCTCCTACCTTTCGAAGGTGCGCCCGGCCCGGGTGCTGATGTCAGAGACGACGCGCGACCTGCTGCCGGCCGGGTTCGAGGTGAGCGACTACGAGCCGATGCTGCTCAAAGGCGCAATCCAGCCGCAGGCGATCTACCAGCTGGAGATCACGGTCACCGCCGAGAGCTAAAAAAAAAGGACCCGGCCCCTCAGGAGGGCCGGATCCGACGCTAGCTGCTTGTTAGACCGTAGCCGGGGTAGGGATCAGGCCTAGCTGGGTCATCTGGTCAAGGAGGTCGAAGTAGATCCGAGCCTCGGTGATCTTTCCGTTCTCAACCTTGAGGATCTGGACGCCCTTGCCTACCACATGCTTGTGGGTCGGCTGGACGGTNNACGATCTCGTTGCGGACGGTCATCTTGCCGTTCGGGAAGCCCTTCAGCCAGCGCTTCGCGTAAGCGGTTGCTTCGTGAGCGTTGGTGGCCTTGAAGCCGCCTGGCGCGCTGAACTTGATGTCCGACGCGTGCAGCTCGTTGAGGGTCTTCTCGTCATTGGCGTTGAACGCGGCTACAAAATGGGCGGCGGTGTCTTTGATCTCAGTCATGCGTCTTCTCCTAAGGAGTGACCGCGAAGCGGGGGGCCAAGAGGCTACTGCCATGCCGGGTGCGCGTAGGGCGTATCTCCAGCAGAAGCCGGCAACCGGGAGAGCCGCGGCTCTCACCTCAGTCCAGAAACGAACTGCCGCTCACTATAGCACAAAATGGTTGCGGCTGCGTGCTAATATTTCCGGGTCGAACGCCCACGCCTACTTTCTGTAGCCGAGGCCGCCGCCGAGCTCAAGGCCTCCAAGGCCTACGTGCGGCGCATGCTGGCCCGGCAGCGCCTGTATGGAACCAAAGTGGGATCCGTGTGGGCCATCTTCCCCGACGACGTCGAGGCCTTCAAACGGACGCGCCGGCCGGCCGGCCGTCCGCGCAAGCTCCCTGCGGTCGTGGTGATTGACAGCGCTTCAGAAATCGTCGGCGAGCGAGCTCACGCCGGGACGCATCGCATGCTCCGGAAGCGGGGTCGCCGGGCTAACTAAGCGCGACCGCGCGGTAGGTCTGGATCAGCCCAGGCACTGCCAGCGCCCCGGACCGTAGTGGCTGTACAGCCACGCCGCGGCCTGGGCGTTGGCGACTGGGTCGAACGGCGACTGACTCGCCCAGGGCGTTCCGCCCCACGTACTCGGCAGGAACTGAAACAGCCCTGAGGCGCCGCTCGTCGAGTTGACCGAGTCGGGGTGGTATCGAGACTCGCAGTAGGCGACGTTGATCGCCCATTGGACAGCGGCCGGCCCAAGCGGGCTGAACGCATCGTTGATGATCTTGGCGATGTAAGGCGGCGGGGGCGCGTGGTTGCTGCGGGCTGCGATCGCCGCGGCCTGCGCCGCTACGGCCGCAGTCTGGGCCTGGGCCGCGGCGATGGCGTCCTGCTGCGCCTGGTAGTCGGCCAGGCCCTGCTTCAGCTCAGCCGACCACGCATTGACCTGGGCTGTCTGCGCCGCCTGCACCCGCTGGTTGCGCGTCTGCTGCACGACGGAAAGCCGGTCGTAGGCGTTGAGCTGCGTGACGGCGACGGCGTTCGTGACGACAGCCGGCGGGTCCAGCCGCACCATGACGATGCCGGCCAGAATGAACGCCCAGACCAGGACTGCGCGGAACAGTGGCAGCAACCCCAAACGCTCCTCCTAGAAGTCGCCCTACCCCTGGGGCGCTGTTCAGGCCTGAGCTCGGAGCGGAGACGTCTGGAAGACCGCTCAGGTACCGGAAATGGCACCCTACCAAAGAGGCGGCCACTTTGTATAGCCGTTTCGGTTAAAAAAGGTTCGTCAGCTGCCGGCGGAGAAGCTTGCGGCCTTTTGGCTCCGTGTATGCCGGCAGCAGCCCCCTCACGCTCTGGAACCCTGTTTCGGTGAGGGAGGCCGGACCGTGGCCGGCAGGCGAAATCGCCTTGCCGATGATGACGCGGATCCGCTTGCGAAACCAAAGGTCCTTGGTCCCGGACAGGGCGACTGGCACCACGGGCACGCCCGCCTTGATCGCGAAGTGCGCAAAGCCCTTCTTGAACGGCATCAGGTCACCCTCCCTTGGGCCGTAGTCGGCCTCGGGGAAGATCGCGACGGCGCCTCCAACCTCCAGGCAGCGGTCGACGTGCTGGAACAGGGCCGGGTCGCCATGGCGCTCCCGGATCACGGGCACATAGCCGCCCGTCGTTCGGATGAGCCACCACTGGAACTTGCGGGTTACCAGGAGAGTCGGGTTGGCCAGGAAATGCAGGCGCGGCTCGACCGGGAACAGAAGCAGGACCGCGAACTCGTCGAGCCAGTTGAGGTGGTTGGCGATCACGATGTAGTTGCCGGTCCTCGGGATGTTCTCGCGCCCTTCGACCTGGAACCGGAAGCACAGCCTCACCAGGGGAACCGCGATCAGGCGAAGAATCCGGTACGGGACGTTGGCCTGGCGGCCGACGGGCAGCAGGTCGGCGGGTGGAAGAGATGCGGCGGCCATTTCGTTGGCCGCAACTCTATCTGAGGCCTCGGCCGCCCTCACCAGTCTCCCGCTGCGGCGGAAGGACTGGGCAAGGACCTAGCTCATCCGAGCGGCCACCACTCCAGGAAGCGGTTGTAGGTGCCGAGCGCCGCCTGCACCGAGTGGACCGCAGGGCGAAGCGTCGCGGCGTCCCCGGTCGAGATGCGGCCTGTGCTCAGGTCGGCCTGCACCTCGCTGAGGCAGGCGTTGAGCTGGTTGTTGGCGGCGGTCGTGTTGCCGCGCGCGATCGAGGCGCCAGCGGCGTTGAGCTTGGCGATCAAGCTGTTCCGCTGTCCGGCGTTCAGGGACTTGATGTTCTGGACGTAGCCGGAGATCGACGTCAGCGCCTGCGCCGCTGTCTGGACGGTGACCGTCGCCGTAGCCTGACCGACTCCGCCGTCATCGTCGACGACGGTGAACGCGATCGTGTAGGTGCCGGCGGTGCTGTACGAGTGGACCGCAGAGGATCCCGTGCTGGTGGCGCCGTCGCCGAATTTCCAGGTGGCGGTGTGAGTGTCGAGCTTGCCCGGGTCCGTGAAGGTTCCCGTAACGCTCACCGATTGGTTCACGGTGAGGAACAGCTGCGGGGTCCAGGAGATGCTCGTGATCTTGGCTGAAGGTGCGACGTTGGCTCCCGTGACGGTCACCGACGCAGTACCGGGCATGCCGCCATCGTCCTTGACCTGGAGCGTGGCCACGAAGGTGCCCTCGTCATCCGGCGTGAAGTCCGCTTATGGTTTCCTGCCAGTGGCGCTCAGAAGGCGTGGCGCTCACGTCGACGCAGCTGGGTGGGACCGCGATCCGGCTCGCGGGCAATACCAGCAAGAGCATGTGGGACTGAGTCGCAGCGCTCGCGCCACCGGCCCGCCGATAATCCCGTGAACCCGTAACAGCCGAACATCGAGTGCCAATGTCGAGGAGGGAGCAATGACAGACCAGACCGTGGAGCGACGCAAGAGCAGTCCCCAGCACAGGGCCGAATACGCGGCTGCCCAGGCGGCGCCTACAGAGCACCTGCCTCGTCTCGTCACGACGCCCCAGGTTCGGTATCTCATACATGGAGCGGGCGCCATCGGCCAGCTCAACAGCAGGCTGGCGGTCCTGGTCACGAAAAGCGTCGGGACGATGTGGGCAGCCTATCTATTCATGCTCATCGGGTTGGTCTCATTGCCGCAGGCGTGGCATGCGTTCATACGCGGGGACACGGTCACCGGCGTCGCCTGGTTGAGCCAGTCGTTCCTCCAGCTGGTCCTGCTGCCCATCATCATCGTCGGCCAGAACGTAATTTCCGCCAGCCAAGACGCGCGTGCCGAAGCGGATCACATCACCCTGACCACGCTTCATGCAATGAACGTGCGGCAGCTGCAGATGCTCGAGCAGCAGCAACAAATCCTGCAGCAGCAACACACGATCCTTGAGCTGCTGAAGACGAAGGCTGCTTAGCCCAAGCTCAAACGGTGAAAGCAACTCCCTTCAACCAGAAGACAATCGCTGAATTCGAAGCCAAGCAAGGGCGCGGGGTCGGCATGTGGGGCGACTATGTGCTGCTGCTGACCGCACAAGGAGCCACGAGCGGCGAGGCCATCACAACTCCGCTGGTCTACAGCCGCGACGGCGACCACTACGTCATCGTCGCTTAGAAAGGCGGGGCTCCCAAGCACCCGGCTTGGTTCGGAAACATCAAGGCAAACCCGGAGGTCGAGTCGAGGTGGCCAACGCCGACGGGACGGAAAGGTTCACAGCTCGCGCCCGAATGGTCGACAGCCGGGCCGACCGCGACCGCCTTTATAAGGAGATGACCCGGATCTGGCCGTCATTTGCGGAGTACGAGACGAAAACGGACCGCGTGATCCCTGTGGTTGTCCTCGAGCGTCAGCACTAAAGACTCGGTACTCCGACTTGGCCTCCAAAGCGGTTAGCTTCGGATTACCTGCGGGGTATAGTCGCGGTGGGATGCAACACCCCGCCAGGACTTCAGATCTCAACCCGTTCGCGGTGGCCAGCCTTGTCTTCGGCATACTCGGATTCGTGGCGCTTCCGTTCGTCGGAGCGGTTCTTGCGCTGGGGTTCGGATGGGTGGCTCGCCGTCAAATCGCAGTAACAGGCGATCTGGGGTTTGGAGTTGCCCGCGCCGGCTCGATTCTCGGCGGCGTTTGGTTCATCCTGGCGCTGATCCTCTGGCTTTTTCTGGTGAACGCCCGCCAACGCTAGTGTCGGCGTTCTTGTAGGTTCGACACCCATGCGTCATCGAGACCGAAGGGTCATATCAACAGTTCACCTCGCGGTTGTGGACAGAAGAGGGCCTGAAACCCTACGTTTTCGCATGCGATGCAGCCTCCAGGCGGCGCCGGAATCTCAGCGCCCCAGTTTTCGAATGAGGCAAGTGGTATTGGAACGGCCAGCAATGGGTGACAGCAATCTCGCCCGATGGCAGGTATCAATGGACTGGCACGGCCTGGGCGCCAGTCAAGAAGATGCTCTTTGGCGATCACGCCAACCAGTCAATTGCCTGCGCCGTAATCGGGCTCTTCTGCGGGTTCATGTTCCTGTTTGGTCTTTATGCCGGCATCCGCGCATACAACGACTTGCCATGGAAGCGAACGCAGGCAATTGTCGGGATCGCCCTCAACGCGGTGGGATGCGTTTTGCTGGTCCTGCTCCTGATCGCCCGCGCTTCGGGCCTCGGTCTATAGTCCATCTCGGAATCGGCGGATCTCACGGCCAGCCGGCTGGATTCCCGCAAGTGCCGGCTCCCGCGTTTTTCGCGCCGAATGCAAGCCAGGGAGTGCCGGCTCCCGCGTGGAATACGAACGACTTGAAAGCATCAGGCGAAGGCCTGCTGTCGCGCTTCAGCCGAACTATCACAATTTTTTTGTTGGTGCCGGCGCAGGGATTTGAACCCTGGACCATCGGTTTAAAAGACCGTTGCTCTGCCAAGCTGAGCTACGCCGGCTGAGTACGAATTCTGCCGGTTCCAGGGCCTCGGATGGGTTGGCGGAAGCCACACCACCCACAGCCCGGCCGATCTTCCTGCTGTAGCCTTGCCCGGGTGAGGGCCTGGGTGGTTCGTGAGCTGGGCGGGCCGGAAAGCCTGCACCTCGAGGAGATCGCGCCGGGCGAACCGGCCGAGGGTATGGTGCGCATCAGCGTCCGGGCGGCTGCGATCAACTTCCCAGACGCGTTGATGGTGGCGGGCCTTTACCAGGTGAAGCCCGAGCTGCCCTTTGTGCCAGGTGTCGAGGTGAGCGGCGAGGTCGTGAGCGCCCCGCCCGCCTCCGGCTTCAAGCCCGGAGATCGGGTGATGGCCCTTCTCGACAGCGCCGGTCTGACGCACGGCGGCTATTCGGAGGTCGCCGATGCAGCGCCCGGCTCGGTGTCGCGGATGCCGGATGAGATGACGTTCGAAGAAGCCGCGGGATTCACTCTGGTCTTCCAGACCGGATGGTTCGGACTTCACCGGCGCGCCGGTCTCAAGCCCGGGGAAACACTCCTGGTCCATGCCGGAGCGGGTGGCGTCGGCAGCGCAGCCATCCAGCTGGGAAAAGCAGCCGGAGCGACGGTTATCGCGACCGCCGGCTCGGACGAGAAAGTCGCAGTCTGCCGCACGCTGGGCGCCGATCACGCCGTCAACTACAAGACGCAGGACTTCGTCGAGGAGGTCAAGCGGATCACAGGTGGTCGCGGGGCCGACGTCGTGTTCGACCCGGTCGGCGGCGACGTCTACGACCGCTCGATCAAGTGCATCGCCTTCGAGGGCAGGATCGTGATCGTCGGCTTCACGTCGGGCCGCATCCCGCAGGCCGCCGCCAACCACGTGTTGATCAAGAACTACTCCGTGGTGGGACTTCACTGGGGCCTGTACGCAAAGCGCGCGCCCGAGCTCATCCCACCCGCGGCACGCGCTCTGCTTGACCTTTACGCGGCAGGCAAGATCAAGCCGTACGTGTCCATCCGGCTCCCACTCAGCGAAGCGCCGCGAGCGCTGGCCACGGTGGCCGAAGGCAAGAGCACCGGCAAGGTGATCCTCACTGTCTGAGCCTGTGCCGCCACCTGCAGCTCCCCGCTCGGGCGTACGCCGGTACGTACCCGCGAGTGCGGGAGTGGCGATTGCGTTGATTGCCCTGCTGCTCGTGGTGATCCTGGGCAGGCCAACTTCCTCCCCGCCTGCCGAGATCCTCGCCGCGGACCAGACGCTGAGCTTCCCCATCTCGCAGGACGTCTCAGACCTGGATCCGGCGCTCATCTCGGCTCCCGCCGACGTGGACATCCTGCGCAATGTCTTCTCGGGGCTCTACAGGTTCGATGCGCAGCTTCACGAGGTGCCCGACCTCGCCATCGGCCAACCGGCGATTTCCGCTGACGGTCTCACCTATACGTTCCATCTTCGTCACGACGGTCAGTTCTCCAACGGCGACCCCATCACAGCGAACGACTTCATCTATAGCTGGAACCGCGCCACCGCCAAACAGGGCGACTACGCCGGGCTGTTCAACGTCGTGGCCGGCTATGACGCGGTCGCCGCGGGCAGGGCCACACAGCTCAGCGGCCTGGCGAAGGTCGACGACTTCACCTTCACCGCGACGCTGAGCAAGAAGGCCGGCTACTTCTTCACCGAGCTCGGTCTGTGGCCCTTCTGGGTGGTCGACCAGAAAGTCATCGCGGCCGCCGGCGAGGACGCCTGGGTCACCAAGCCCGAGACCCTGATCGGCAGCGGTCCGTTTCGCATGACCGCTCGTGTGCCCGGCCAGTCCATGGACTTTCAGCCGGTCGTTGGTTGGTACGGGGGTTCAACCGGCAAGCTCATGCACGTGCACGTGGAAGTCGTGCCGGATCCCGCGGCACAGGTCACGCAGTACGAGTCGGGTGTGTTCAGCCTCATCGGCTATGGACGCCAGGGGCTGCCTCCCGCCGCCGCCACCCTTTACACGTCCGACCCGAAGCTGAAGAGCCAGCTCAACCTCGTCCCGATCGGTCTGACGTTCTGGGTCGGCTTCAACTTACAAAGCGGACCGTTTGCGGGCGTCGACGCCGGCCGCGCGGGGCGCCACGCGTTCAGCACCGCGATCGATCGCAAAGCGCTGGTCGACGCCCTGTGCAACCAGAAGACCGCGTGCATCGCCGCGACCGGCGGGTTGATCAGCAAGGGCCTGCAGGGCTATCTGGGCGACGGCGTCGATGCGAACGCGACCTTCGATGCCGCCGCCGCGAAGGCCGAGTACAAGGCGTGGGACCCGGACGGCGTCAAGGTCAAGGGGCTCACCTATACGTACGACACCAACCCGTTCAACAAGGCGGTTTGCACCAACCTCCAGGCCCAGTGGCAGAAGAATCTCGGGGTCTCAGTTGCATGCGTCGAGATGGATCGGAAGACCTTCTTCGACGACCGGAACGGGCGCTGCGCCTACCCGGCGTTTCGCCAGAGCTGGAGCGCGGATTACGACCATCCGCAGGACTGGTTCGACTACCTGTTCGTCACCGGCGCGAGCTCGTCAGGATCGTGCTACACGAATCCCAACCTGGACAAGGTGGTCGCAGGCGCCGACGCAGCACCGCTGAGCCAGAGCCTGATCGACTACAAGACCGCCGGCCACATGCTGATCAACGACTCGGTCTTCGCGCCCCTCGTGTACGGCGTGCAGCAGTACCTCTCGCATTCCTACGTGGCGGGAGTCGGCGGCAACGCTCTATACGATTTTTCTTGGACGCTGGCGCGGATTCTGAAGCACTAAACGTCCTGTGAGAAGTGGCACGCGGCCAGGTGGCCGCGCGCCTTTTCTTCCAGCGGCGGCTCCACCTCGGCACACGGTGTCGGTACTCGCGCGATGGGACAGCGCGTGTGGAAGCGGCAGCCTGACGGCGGGTTGAGCGGCGACGGGATCTCTCCCGAAAGCTCGACCAGGCGCTTGCCGCGCTGGATCCTCGGATCGGGCACCGGAATCGCCGACAGGAGCGCTTTCGTATACGGATGCTTGGGGGAGGTGTATGTGCCGGCGCTGTCGGCGACCTCGACGATCTTCCCCAGATACATGACCATGACCCGGTCGCTGATGTGGCGGACGACGGACAGGTCGTGCGCGATGAACAGGTAGGTGAGCTTGAACTCGCGCTGAAGATCCTCGAGCAGGTTGACGATCTGGGCCTGGATCGAGACGTCCAGTGCGGAGATCGCCTCGTCGCAAACCACGAGCTTGGGGTTGAGCGCAAGCGCGCGAGCGATTCCGATCCGCTGTCTCTGGCCTCCCGAGAACTCGTGGGGATACCTGTTGTTGAAGTTGGGATTGAGCCCGACGATCTTGAGCAGCTCCTGCACGCGTTCGCTGCGCTTACGTCCTCGCATCACACCGAAGTTGACGAGGGGCTCCGCGATGATGTCGCCGACCGTCATGCGAGGGTCAAGGGACGCGAAGGGGTCCTGGAAGATCATCTGCATCTGGCGTCGCTGCTGCCGCAGCTTCTCGCCTCGAAGCTTCGTGACCTCGATGTCGTTGATGAAGATCTTCCCCGAAGTCACCGGCAGCAGCTGGGTCACGAGTCGGGCGAGCGTCGACTTTCCGCAACCCGACTCCCCGACCAACCCGAGCGTCTCACCCTCGACGATCTCGAAGCTGACCCCGTCGACGGCCTTGACCGATTGACCCAGACCCGCGGGAAAGTGCTTGATCACGTTCTCGACGCGCACGAGCGTCTTGGCGCCGGCCTTCATCGGCGCCGGCTCCTGCTGCAGCACGCCTTCCGCCATCAGTCGGTGAGCTCGCCCTTGCGCACGCCAGAACCTGCGCCTGGCCGGATGTCGATGAGGTCGTCCGCACCCATTTCCTTGCGCGCTCGCGCCATCGTCACCCAGCAGGCAGCAAGCTGGTCGGGGGCCACCTCCTGCAATCGCGGCTCGTCCGTGAAGCATTTCTCGATTCGGAACGGGCAGCGAGGGTGGAAACGGCAGCCCGCCGGCGGATGCAGGAGGTCGGGCGCGAGACCCTCGATGGAGCGCAAGCGCTCGTGCCTGAGCGCATCGACTCGCGGGATGCTTCGCAGCAGAGACCACGTATACGGGTGCTGAGGGTTTTCGAAGATCTGCTCCACGGGTCCCTGCTCGACGATCTCGCCCGCGTACATCACGAGCACTCGCGAGCAGAGCCCGGCCACCACGCCCATGTTGTGGGTGATCATCACGATCGCGGTGCCCAGGTCGCGGTTGAGGTCGCCGAGCAGCTCGAGGATCTGAGCCTGGACGGTGACGTCGAGCGCGGTCGTCGGTTCGTCGGCGACGATCAGCGCGGGGTTGGTTGCGAACGCCATCGCGATCAGCACGCGC
Source organism: Candidatus Dormiibacterota bacterium (assembly GCA_003151935.1). Classification (GTDB taxonomy): domain Bacteria; phylum Chloroflexota; class Dormibacteria; order Dormibacterales; family Dormibacteraceae; genus Palsa-870. The sequence goes on from PLYZ01000033.1 coordinate 11,176, forward strand.
TGGCACATCCCGCCCGAGAGCTGGAACGGATAGCGTGCGAGCAGCGCTTCGGAATCGTCCAGACGCACCTCCGCGAGTGCCCGTGCCGCGACGCCGCGCCGCTCGGCGCGCGGCACCCGTGCGTGGGCCAGGTGCTCGGCGAACTGGCGACCCACCGAGACGACCGGGTTCAGCGACGAGAGCGGCGCCTGCGGGATGAACGCGATCCGCCGGCCGAGCAGCTCGCGCCGGCGTGCGGCCGACGCTGCCGGAAGATCCTCGCCTTCGAACGTCACGCTCCCCGACGCGATGCGAAACCCGGGCGGGAGCAGGCCCGCGACGACCCGCGCGATCGTGCTCTTGCCCGCACCGGACTCGCCGACGATCCCGAGGATGCGGCCCGGCGCGACCGTGAAGCCGGCGTCGCGCACGATCGGCACGTCGGCGTCGCCGACGCGCGCCGTAACGGTCAAGCCTGCAACGTCGAGCAGCATCAGCTCTCGACCGCGACGCGTTCGCTCAGCAGCGGATCGAGGCTGCGCCGCAGCCCGTCACCCAGGGTGTTCGCACCCAGGACCGTGACGAAGATCCCGAGCACCGGGAAGATCAGCCCCCACACCGACTGGTAAACGTACTGCCGGGCCTGTGCGATCATCGCGCCCCAGGCCGGCAGGCTCGGCTCGACCGCGAGCCCGACGAACGAGAGCGTCGCCTCCACGATCACCGCGATCCCCATCTCGATGCTGAACAGCGTGAGCAGCAGCGGGGCGACGGCCGGAAATACTTCCTTCACGATCGTCTGGAGGTGGGTGAACCCGAAGAGCCGCGCCGCCGGGACGTAGTCTTGTTTGCAGACCGCGAGCACCTCGCTGCGGATCACCCGGCAAAAGCGCGTCCAATCGACGAGCACGATCGCCAGCACGACGTTGCGCAGCCCGACGCCGAGCCCCACCATGAGGATCAGCGACATGATCACCGGCGGGAACGACAGCCAGACGTCGAGTGCGCGCGAGATGAGCCAGTCGATCCAGCCGCCGAAGTAGCC
>PLYZ01000077.1 GCA_003151935.1 Candidatus Dormiibacterota bacterium
TCATCAGGTAGTTGCAGCCCTCGGTCGACTCGCCGTCGTACGAGGTCTCTACGAAGTACTCCGCGTCCACACGCTTGCCCATCAGGCGCCCCTGCATGTCGGTGAACGCGACGACGACCGTGTCGATCTCGCCGCTCGCGACCTTGTGCGCCAGGGACTCCTTGGTCAACAACTTTTTAGCTCTGCCGGCGGCGGCCGCGCGCCCGGGCGACGAAGCGCTCGAAGAGGTTGCGCGCCCAGGGCAGGTCGGTGGTGAGCTCCTCTGGGTGACATTGCACCGCCACGATGAGGCCGTCGTCGGACTCGACTCCCTCTACGGTCCCATCATCTCCGCGCGCACTTTGCTGCAGCCCCGGGGCAAGCCTCTTGATCGCTTGGTGGTGAAGGCTGTTGACGCGGACCTTGTGCTCGCCCGCCGCCTTGCCCAGCTCCGACGTTGGGTCGACCTCGATCGTGTGTGCCAGGTGGCTCCGACCAAGCGCGCGGACCTCGTGGCCCTCCAGGTGCTGTACCAGAGAGCCGCCCATCGCGACGTTGATCACCTGCTGCCCGCGGCAGATGCCGAGCACCGGGATCTCGCGTTCCCGCGCCTGGCGAAACATCGCCAGCTCGGTCTCGTCGAGCTCGGGGTCGGTGTCTCCAAGCTTCTCGTCCCGTCGCTCTCCGTAAAAGGAGGGGTCGACGTCCCACCCTCCCGGCAGCAGGAGCCCGTCAAGGTCCGGGAGTGTATTTGTTCCCGGCACCAGGTCCACCGGCTCAGCACCGGCTGCCGTCACGGCACGGCGGTAGGGGACGTAATACTCGAGGCCGCGCCGGGGCTGAACCGTGATCCCGATCTTGGGGCGTTCGTCGTTGCCCGCCATGCGACTATCCAGCGGCGGCGAGTTCGGCTTCGATCTTGGCAAGCTCTTCCGCAGTCCCTTGAACCTTCGGTCCCTTGAACCAGTTCTTGGCGGACAGGAACCAGTAGCCTCCTGAATAAAGCAACACTACCCCGACCGCGACAGGGGCGTAGTTGAAGGTCGTCGCGGTGTTTCCCGGGGCGACCTGCGGAAGCACGAAGAGGATCGCGATGAACACGATCCAGATCACGGCGATCCAGCCCACGATGTAGCTCCAGCGGCCCAGGTGCCAGGGTCCCCGCTGGAACCGCTCGCCCGCGAGCAGGCGCAGAAGGATCGGGATGCCGTAGGCGATGTACAGGCCGATGACGGCGATCGAGGTCACCGCAAAGTAGGCGACCGGGCTGAACAGGTAAGGCAGTCCCAGGATGAACGCCCCCACCGCCGCGAACCAGATCGAGTTGGTCGGAGTGCGCGTGCGGGGGTTGATCCGGTGCCAGAACTCCGACCCTGGAACCGCGCCGTCGCGCGAGAACGCATAGATCATGCGCGAGTTGGCCGTCACCGACGACATGCCGCAGTAGAACTGCGCGCCGACCACGATGAAGAGCAGGAACAGGCCGAGGTTGTGCCCGACCGCGTCGATGAACACCTGCGCGGCGGGCGTGACGGCGGTGGCCTCGGCAGAGTAATTCTGGATCGCGGATGTGACTCCGATCAGCAGGATCCAGCCGGCAATCAGCGACACGATGATCGACCACACGATCCCTCGCGGGCCGGCGATGGCGGCATTGTGCGTCTCTTCGGTCATGTGCGCGGACGCGTCATAACCCGTGAACGTGTACTGGGCGAGCAGGAGGCCGATCAGAAAGACGTAAAACGGTGCGTTGAACCCCGTGTTATTGACGAACTTGGTGAAGACGAACGACGCCGACTGGTGGTGCGACGGGACGAAGAACAGGACGAGGAAGATGATCGCCACGCCGACGAGGTGCCACCAGACCGAGATGTCGTTCAGCAGCGCGACCAGTCCAACGCCGAACGTGTTCAGCAGCCCGTGCAGGAAGAGGACCACGGCATAGATCAGGACGATCCAGCCCGGTGTGGTCGGGTAGTTGAAGAGTGCGCTCAGGAGGGCGTCCGCGAACAGCGCCAGTCCGAAGTCGATGCCGGCGGTGACCCCGACCTGGCCCAGCAGGTTGAACCACCCGGTGAACCAGCTCCAGGCCGCGGAGTTCTTCCCGCCCAGCTTGGCCGACCAGTAATACAGGCCGCCGGCAGTTGGATAGCTGGAGCAGACCTCAGCCATGGCGAGACCGACCATGATCACGAAGAGGCCGACGAGCGGCCAGCCGATGGTCATGTCGACCGGGCCGCCGGTGTTCATGCCGTAGCCGTAGAGGGTCAGACAGCCGGAAAGGATCGAGATGATGGTGAAGGAGACGGCGAAGTTGGAGAATGTCGACATGCGGCGGCGGAGCTCCTGCGCGTAGCCCAGTTTGTGAAGGGTATCGACGTCGGCGGAATGGGCCTGGACGCTCATGCTCTCTCCCCTTTCAGGTGTCGCGCCCCGCGCGCGCACCGTCGACCGCTGATGGCGTTGCGGCGAAGCTAACAGGGCTTAGGATCCTTGTCAAGGATGATTCGAACGGGGTCGCAATGGGCGAAGATGTAATAAACGTTCCGGGCGGCGGGCTGCGCGTCGGCGAGCTGGTGAGGCAGCACCTGAACGGCCTCAGCCCCGCCGAGCGCAAGCTTGCGAGGGTCCTGCTGGCCTCGTATCCGATCGCCGGCCTCGAGAGCGTCGCCAGGTTCGCGGAGCGCGCCCACGTCAGCCCGCCGACGGTCACCCGGTTCATCACCAAGCTCGGCTTCCGCGGCTACCCGGAGTTCCAGGAGACGCTGCGCCACGAGGTGCAGGCACAGATGAGCTCGCCCCTGGCCAGGTATCGCGACGATCAGCCCGCCCGCGGAACCGATTCCGTGCTGAGCGACGCGCTCGAGATGGCCAGCCACAACTTGAAGGCGACGCTGGAAGTGCTTTCGCACCGTGATGTCAGTGAGGCGGTGGAGATCATCGGGGACGTCCGGCGCCGGATCATGGTGCTGGGCGGCAGGGTCAGCGCACCGCTGGCCCGATACCTGGCCGGGCAGCTGCACCTCCTGCGGCCGGGCGTCGGGCTCGTCGACTCTGAGCGCAGCGCACCGGCGCAGCAGCTCATCGACATGAGGAGGGGCGACGTGCTCGTCGTCTTCGACTATCGCCGCTATCAGGCGGACACGATCGAGAGCGCCCGTGTGGCTTCGGCGCAGGGCTGCAACGTAATCCTGTTCACCGATCCCTGGCTGTCGCCGGCTTCAGGCTTTGCGCGACAGGTGATCGTCACCAGCGTCGATACGCTGGGCCCGTTCGACTCGCTGGTCGGCGCGATGGCGGTCCTCGAGGGAGTCGTCGCCGCGGTGCTGGGGCGGCTCGGCCCTCGGGCCCAGTCCCGGATGCAGAACCTCGAGCGGCTCCGCGCCGGGGACGTGCTCGCGGAGACCAACCACACGCCCGGCTAGGCTCGCCCCTGCGTCAGGGAAAACCGCCGGGCTGTGCTAGCATCGACCCAGATTACGCACTACCCGCGTAGTGACCCACGAACTCGGGGCGCAAAACCCGCAGGAGAACCGATGCCTGACCCCGCGAGCTTCGTCGCCGAGAGACTGACCCAGCTCGGGTTCTCCCAGTACGAGGCACGCACCTACGTCGGACTGCTGATGTCGGACGGCGCCACCGGGTACAGCGTCGCGAACGAGACCGGCGTGCCGCAGCCGAAGGTTTACGAGACGCTCAGGCGCCTTGTCGATCGTGGGGCGGCGGTGCTCACCGGCGAGCGGCCGGCGCGCTATGCGGCCGTGGCGCCCGAGGTGCTGCTCACCGCTCTGGAAAAAGAGTTCGCTGGCAAGGTGCAGGCGGCACGGCACAGCCTCGAAGACATGCCGGCGCGAGATTTCGCCGAGCGCGGCCTTCCGATCGCAAAGCTCGACAGCCTTCCCGCCGCGATCGAGCGCGCGGCCGGCGCCATTGCCGGCGCGCGAAATCGCGTTTATCTCAGCGGACGGGCGCAGGAGCTGAAAGGACTCGCGGGCGCGGTCGACGAGGCTTCGGAACGCGGCGTGCAGTTCGTCATCGTGCATTTCGGCCCCCTCCCATTCCAGGCGCCTCGAGGCAAGGTCATGCGCCACGCCAGCACGGAGGGCACTCTCTATGCCTCACGCAAGGCGCATCACCTGGCCGCGGTCGTTGATTCGAGGTGGGCGATGTGGGCCCTGGCTCGCGACGGGCGGGATTGGGACGTCATGTTCGGCGAGGTGCCGCTCGTGGCCAGCCTCGTCAAGTCGTACATCCGCCACGACCTCTTCGTCCAGAGGATGTACGCCGACCTCCCGGACCAGCTCGAGCTCCTGTATGGGCCTGGGCTGCTGCAGCTCACCAACCTGTCCGATGGCGAAAGTGCTGCCGAGCCGGCCTCCGAGTCGATGGCGGCCATCGAGTCCTGACGCAAGGCGGCCCTGCTGGTGTCGTGATGCGCAAGATCGACCTCCACTGCTACTCAGGCACGCAGCCATGGATCGACTCTTACGGGCCGTTCGTGGAGGCGCTCGCCACCATCTGTGCCCGAATGGCGGAATCCCAGCGTCGGGATCCGCCGTCCTGTCAGGGCTCCAGCTTCAGGGTCAGGATCTTGAACGGAGTGAGCTCCAGCTCGATCACGCCGGCATTCACGGCGACTTCCTGCACGGCGATTTCTTGGCGATTACGTTCCAGGAGATCGCACAGAAACGCTCGCGATGCCGGCAGCGTTGTGCGCACTCGGGCCGTGCACCGAGCGCCCCACGCTTCGTACAGGCGGACGATCACCGCGTCCGAATCCTCGGCGCGCTTGATCGTCTCGACGATCACCTGTCGGGTGTCGATCTCGATGAGCGACCGGGATGAGCCGGCCACCAGGTTGCCTTCGGCCGGCAGCAGCGGAGAGTTGAGGTCCTCCGCGGCCGCGATGACCCCGGCCTCTCGAAAATCCCCGGGATGCGGCATCAGCGCATAGGTGAACTGGTGGCCGCCGAGGTCGGCGGTCGGGTCCGGATGCGTCGGCCCGCGCAAGAGGGAGAGTCGCATCACGGATCCGTGGATGTCGTAGCCATGCTTGCAGTCGTTCAGCAACGCGACGCCGTATTCGCCGTCGCCGAGGTCAGCCCAGCTCTGCGCGCAAACCTCGAACATCGCCCTGGCCTGGCTCGTATCCTCGTGCGTCGGCCGCCGGAGGTGGCCGAACTGGATCTCGTACGTCGCCTCGCGGGCCTTGACGGTCACCGGGAACGCGACCTTCAGCATCTTATGACGCTCCTGCCACTCGACAAATGTCTCGAAACGCAGCACCCGCGAACCGGCGTCAAGGCTCATGGTCTGGAACAGCCACGACCCGCCGAAACTGCGCCCGAAGGCCAGCACTCCACGAAGGCCGCCGCGCACCTTGACCTCCTCGATCTGCGTCAATTCAATGAAAGACGTCCGGTAGTCGGATTCGAGGTCCCAGGCGTCCCAGCGAGTGGGGTTGTCCTCGTGCAGCTGAAGCAAGTTCCCCGGCCCGCTCAGCACCTCGCGATCCGCTTTTCTGTCCCAGATCGACGTCAGCACGGCGCGGTCGTCCCATTCGACGCGGAGCAGCTCGTTCTCCATGCTGTGGTCGGTGACCGAGACCTCGGGTTCATGTGAGTCCGGGACGATAACCGCCCATCCACAAGGCGGAGCCTCGATGCGCGCGTATTCGCCGCTGAGGCTGACCACCTCAGCGCGCGGATGAGAGGTCGAATTGAAGGCCACCAACTGTTCGCCCGAGCCAACAATTGCCGCCATCGCCGCTTCACCGATGTCAGTCGCCCGCATCGTGACGTGCTCGAGGTCGCGCTCGGCCTCCTCGTACACCCAGTCGATGCTCGAGCCGGGGAGGATGTCGTGAAACTGGTTGAGCAGGAGAGTCTTCCATAGGGCTTCCAACTCGCTGGACGGATAGTCGCCGCCGGCGGCGACGGACCACATCTCCGCCTGCCGCAGCGCGTTCTGCGCGAGCCGGTTCCACCGCTTCGTGCGCGACTGGCTCGTGTACGTGCCTCGGTGCAGCTCGAAGTACAGCTCACCGACCGCGGTGGTCAGATTTTTGGCCTCGCATGATGCCGCTACGAAAAAATCGCCGGCGCGGCCGATCTCCACGCCTAGCCGGTGCGCCGATTCGATCATCTCCGCCTGGGGACCACCGCCTCCGTCACCCCAGCCAAACAGGTACAGCGACCTGTTGGAGCTGTGGCCGTCCTTGAAGTTGCGGATGCTCCGCTCGACCTCCTCAGGACTGAAGCTGCCGTTGTACGTGTCCGCCGGTGGGAAGTGGGCGAAGATGCGAGACCCGTCGATTCCCTCCCAGATGAAGGTGTGGTGCTCGGGCTTGTTGGTGTCGTTCCAGGAAAGCTTCTGAGTGAGAAAGAAGTCGCAGCCCGCTGCCGACATCAGTTGCGGCAGGTTGCCCGGGTAGCCGAACACGTCGGGCAGCCAGAGGATCCTGGTCTCGTACCCGAACTCCCGCATGAAGAAGCGCTTGCCCAGCAGCAGCTGGCGCACCAGCGACTCGCCCGACGGCAGGTTGCAGTCCGCCTCGACCCACATCGCACCAACCGGCTCCCACTGGCCGGCGGCAACCTTGTCTCTGATGCGACGGTAGATGTCCGGGTACGACTCCTTCATCCATGCGTACTGCGCGGGCTGCGACGCGGCGAATACGTAATCTGGATGCTCGTCCATCAACGCCAGCTGCGTTGACCAGCTGCGCGAGACCTTGCGCCTGGCTTCCCGGACCGGCCACTCCCAGGCCGTGTCGATGTGGGCGTGGCCGACGGCGGTGACCCGGTGGGTTGGGTCGAGTCGCACGTCGCTCATCCCCTCCACGGGCGATTCGCGCGCGGAGAGCTCGGCCTGTCGCAACACGAATGCCGGCTCAGGCGATCGACGCAAGGCGATCATCGAAGGCGCGGGCTCAGGACCGGCCTCGGTAGCCCGCGGATTGGCCGCTGCTTCGAGATAGAAGTCAACGTCAGGGCCATCGATCGGAAGCCAGCGGTGATTGGGATCGACCCCGCGCCAGGGCTTGCCGTCCTTCCAGGCCAGCGCCTCGCAAGTGAACCCGGTTGGCCCGTCAAAGCCCAGGTCGAACAACGCGACGACGTGCCGCCCCGCCCACTCATCCGGCACGCGGCCCCGGACATGAAACCAGGTCGTGCTCCAGGGCGGTCCCCACGGATCGCCTACCTCGATCGGCGCGAAGTTCCCGCGAATCGCTTCGGCGTAGCTGACGGGCTCGCCTCGCACGCAGAAGGCCGTCAGCTCGAGATGGCTGCCCTTTTCTTCAGTCACTCTTGACGCCGCCAAGCGTGATGCCGCGCACGAAGTATTTCCCTGTCAAGAGTTGTACTGCCCACCCGGCTCCTCAGGGCCGGTTTTGTGCGACCGCCACGGAGATCACCGTGACCTTCCGCGAGTCCAGCGCCTGGGCGACGGCGATCCCGAGCTCCTCGGGGTCTGAGACCGATTTCGCTTCGGCGCCGTAGCCCCGGGCGATGGTGACGTTGTCGATTCCGATGATCTCAGTCCCCGGGTGCACCCGCTTGTCGTGCGGGACCTGGTTGTGACCCTCGATCGAGCGCTTGACCGCCAGGTAGCCCCCGTTGTCGATGATGACGGCCACCAGCGGCAGCTTGTGCTCGACCGCCGTCCACAGCGCCTGGATCGAGAACCAGCGCCGTCGCCAGGGCCAGGGGTGATGCCGGCCGCCATCGATGGATCCCCATGAAAAAGCCTCCCTGCTGATGCGCAAAACGGTCCTCTCGGCTGGTCCGGGAGTTTCCACCCTACCGCCGTGATGAGTACCATAGTGGCCGCGCGTCGACAGCGCAAGGGCTGTATCGCCAGGGCAAGCCGGCCGAGCGCATTCAGGGGTGGACATGCCGCAGACGCATCGCCAATCGGAAACCTTCGAAACCAAATACCTCCCCGGACTCCCACCGGCCGAGGGGGGCTGCCCCCCGCTCCTTCGCCGCACGGTACAGGCCGACGGGATGGAGATCGACTACGACGTCCCGGTCGTTATGCGCGACGGGATCGAGATCTACGTCGACGTATTCCGCCCTGATGCGCCCGGAAAGGTGCCCGTGATCGTCGCCTGGGGCCCGTACGGAAAGCACGCGCCGGTCAAGTACGACTTCTTCCCCAATCACGGCGTGGACCCGCTGTGGGTCTCGAAGTACGCCGGCTTCGAGGCGCCCGACCCCCTGTACTGGACCCGCAACGGTTACGCGGTCATCAACGTGGACCCGCGGGGCATGTGGAACTCCCAGGGCGACGCCACCTTCTACAGCTCGCAGGAGGCGCTCGACGTCTATGACCTCATCGAGTGGGCGGGCACCCAGTCATGGAGCAACGGCAAGGTCGGCATGTCGGGCGTCTCGTACCTCGCCATCGTCCAGTGGCGCGCCGCGGCCGAGCACCCGCCTCACCTGGCGGCCATCAACCCGTGGGAGGGCGTGAGCGACCGCTATCGCGAGATGGCCTACCACGGCGGCATCCCCGAGAACCGCTTCGGGCCGATGTGGCGCTCGCGGCGAGTCCCGTATTCCCACCAGCGGGTGGAGGACACCGTGACGATGTATGCGGATCATCCGCTGTGGGACTCGTACTGGGAGAGCAAGACTCCGGACCTCTCTCAGGTCGACGTGCCGGCGTTTGTGGTCGCCAGCTGGTCGGACCAGGGCCTCCACACGAGAGGCACGCTCGAGGGTTTCAAACGCATCGCCTCGCAGCGCAAGTGGCTGCTCGTGCACGGACGCAAGAAGTGGCAGTTCTACTACCAGCCGGCGAACGTCGAGCGCCTGAGGCTGTTCTTCGATCGCTTCTTGAAGGGGATCGAGAACGAGGTGGACCGTTGGCCGAGGGTCCGCACCGAGGTTCGCGAACAGTTCTATATCGGCACGATGCGCGATGAGAACGAGTGGCCCCTGGCCAGGACCGTCTACGAGGAGCTCTACCTCGACGGCGCTAGCGGCGGCATGGGACCGCTGACGGCGGGGACCGAATCGGCCGTCACATACCCTGCCGCCACCGGGCGCGCGAGGTTCACGTACCGCTTCAACACCCCGACCGAGCTGATCGGGCACATGAAGCTGCGGCTGTGGGTGGAGGCTGATGGCGCGGACGACATGGACCTCTTCATCGGCCTTCAGAAGCTCGACGCTTTCGGCAACGTCATGCCGTTCTCGTTCCTCAACGCGCTCGAGGATGGACCGGTCGCGCTGGGCTGGCTGAGGGCCTCACACCGCGAGCTGGACGAAACCCGTTCCACGCCGCAGCAGCCGTGGCACAGCCACCGTCGGGAGCAGCCCTTGAAACCCGGTGAGATCGTGCCGGTGGAGATCGAGATCTGGCCCTCGGGCACCCGCTTCGAGAAGGGTGAGCAGCTCCAGTTGATCGTCCAGGGCACCGACGTGCAGCAGTACCCGCCGGGGGTGGTCGCCATGGGCCATTCGGTGACACGTAACGTGGGGACTCACGTCATCCACACCGGCGGGCGCTACGACTCGCACCTTCTGGTTCCAGTCATTCCCTAGCGGCTCCGCCGCAGGCGCTGCTCCCATTCCGGTATATCGAAGGGGCTTGTCTAAGAGTCACTCCCAACGATGCATGGCGGCATTCATGGGTGACTGGGTCGGCCGGAGTGAATCCGGCCTTGATGCCGCGCGGGTCAGGCTTCGATCTTTCTCAGGTAGCGCTCTGGTTCTTTTTTGAACTCATCGAGGCAGCCGCTGGAGCAGAACCAGTACGTGTTGTTCTGATAATCGGTTTTGTGCTGTGCCGTTAGTGGGTCAACTGTCATTCCGCAGACCTGGTCGGTCGCGAAGACTACAGGCGACGCTTCGACCGGAGTCGGGACGTGGCCCCTTTTGCGGCGCGCTGTGACCACTTCGGCCAGCGCCAGCAGGGCGATCTCTTCCTGGGTGCCGCCGCGGATCTTCCCCGCCGGAGTGCGGATTCTCGCGAAGGTCCTCTCATCCATCCCGCGACTTTCCAGCGCCGCGCGGACCGCAGCCGCGCGACGCGTGCTGGCGATGAGCCCGACCTCAACGTCCGGATACGCCAGGGCAGCCTCAAGCGCGTCCTCGTCGTAATGGCCCATCGTGGCCACCACCGCCCAGGTGTCGGCTCCTGGGTTGGCGCCGGCCAGCTCGAGGCTTCCGAGCACCATGTCGGCTGCCCCGAAGTCCACGGGCGCCGCCCCTGGGTGGACCGAGCAGGTCCGGAAGCCGGCCAGCGATCCCATCTGGACGAGAGTTCGCGCCGCCGGGCTGTCCCCGAAGACCAGCAGAAGGGGCCGGGGCAGCTGCGGCTCGATGAAGATGTCCAGCGCGCCGCCGCTGGGGCAGGTCGTGGCGACCATCAACTCCCCTCGCTTTCTCGTCTGCTTGACCTCAGGCGCCGGAACGATCCGCACCAGCTGGGGCACACCTTCAGAGAGAGCGCGCAGCGCCTCGCGGCGAACGATCGGCTCCGAGCAACTTCCTCCAATCCATCCGTGCAGCCGGCCGTCGGCGGTCACGACGGCCTTGTCGCCGGGGTGCGCCGAAGTCGGCGCCTCGGTGCGCACCACAGTCGCGAGCACGTACGGCGTGCCGTTCGCCGCGTACTCGTGAAGAAGCTCGAGTACGTCGGCCGCTATTCGGTCACCCCTTTGGAACGTAGAGCCGCCCATACCTTGTCAGAGGTTACCGGCATGTCGATGTTCGTGATGCCGTAAGGGGACAGGGCGTCGATCACGGCGTTGACGTAGGCGGCCGGCGAACCCACCGTGGGCGACTCGCCGACTCCCTTTGCGCCAATCGGGTGATGGGGGGAGGGAGTGGTTGTCTCGCCGAGCTCGAATTTGGGTGTTTCCCAGGAGCCCGGGATCAGATAGTCCATGAAGTTGGAGCCGATGCAGTTACCCTCGTCGTCGAAGGTGATCAGCTGCATGAAGGCGATGCCATAGCCTTCTGCGAGGCCACCGTGGATCTGTCCCTCGACGATCATCGGGTTGATCCTGACTCCGCAGTCGTCGACGGCCACCATCCTCTTCACCTTGACCTGGCCGGTTCCCTTGTCGACGTCGACGACCACCGCGTAGGTGCCGAACGGGTAGGTCATGTTCGGCGGGTCGTAGTAGTGCACTCCCTCGAGTCCAGGCTGCATCCCCTCTGGAAGGTTGGTGTAGGCGGCGAATGCGGCCTCCTGGATCGTCTTGGAGCGCTCCGGCGAACCCTTGACGTAGAACTTGCCGCGCTCCCAAACGAGGTCCTCTTCAGCAGCCTCCAGCAGGTGGGCCGCCAGCTTGCGGGCCTTTTCGCGGAGCTGCCTCGCGACCATCGCGGTCGCCGCGCCGGCCACCGGCGTGCTGCGCGACGCGTACGTGCCCAGCCCGTACGGCGCGGTGTCGGTGTCGCCCTCCTCCACGCTCACGTCCATCGCCGGGATGCCGAGCTCCTCGGCCACGATCTGCGCGAACGTGGTCTCGTGGCCCTGGCCCTGTGACTTCGTGCCCATTCTCAGCAGCGCCTTGCCCGTCGGATGCACGCGGAGCTCGGCGCTGTCGAACATCCTCAGGCCGAGGATGTCGTAATCGGCTCCAGGGCCGGCCCCGACGACCTCGGTGAAGCTGGCGATCCCGATGCCGGTCACCTCGCCTTTCTTTCTGCGTGCCTCGACGTCCTTCTTGAGCTCGGCGTACCCGAGCTTGTCCAGCGCGACGTCCATCGCCTTCGGGTAGTCGCCGCTGTCGTATACCCATCCGGTGGCCGAGTGGTACGGGAACTGCTCCGGCTGGATGAAGTTCCTCTTGCGAAACTCGGCCTGGTCGATCCCCAGCTCGATGGCGGCGTTGGTGACGAGGCGCTCGATCAGGTAGCTCGCCTCCGTGACCCGGAAGGAGCAGCGATAGGCAACACCGCCGGGCGCCTTGTTGGTGTAGTAGCCGTCCGCGGTGATGTGCGCGGTCGGGATGTCGTACGAGCCGGTGACGATGTGGAACAGGCCGGCCTTGAACTTGGTCGGCTGCGCGTCAGCGAAGAAGGCGCCGTTGTCGCTATCCAGATGGACGTGCAGCGCCAGCATCTTGCCGTTCTCGTCGACGGCGAGATCGCCGGTCATGTGATAGTCGCGCGCAAAGCCGGTGGAGATGAGGTTCTCGGTCCGGTCCTCGATCCACTTCACCGGGCGGCCGAGAAGGAGGCTGGCCGCGGTGGCGACGACGTAGCCCGGATAGACCGGGACCTTGTTGCCGAAGCCACCCCCGAGGTCGGGTGAGACGATGCGGATGTTCTGCTCGGAAAGGCCCGCGACGAGCGCGAACACGGTCCTGATCGCGTGGGGCGCCTGGCTGGTCATGTAGATCGTCGTTTTGCCGGTCGCCGGGTTGACGTCGGCGATGCAGCCGCACGTCTCGAGAGGAGCGGGATGGCAGCGGGGATAGAAGGTGTGAAGCCTGACCACCTTGTGCGCCTTGGCGAAGGCCGCCTTCGTGGTGCCTTCGTCGCCCGATTCCCAATGATAGATATGGTTGTCGGTCTGCCCTTCCTTGTCGTCCCTGATGAGCGCCGCGCCTTTGGCTTTCGCCCCGTCCGGGCTGATGATGGCTGGCAAGACCTCGTAGTCGACCTCGATCGAGGCCAGCGCGTCCTCGGCCTGGGCCTTCGTCTCCGCGATGACCGCAGCCACCTCCTGGCCCTGGAAGCGAACCTTGTCCGTGGCGAGCACGGCCTGCGTGTCGCCGCTCATGGTCGGCATCCACGCCAGCTTGTGCTGAGCCATCAGCTCGCCGGTGACGACCGCGATCACGCCTGGCTTGGACGAAGCGGCGGCCGTGTCGATCGACTTGATGCGGGCATGTGCGTAGGGGCTGCGCAGGATCGCCATGTGGAGCATGTTGGGAAGCACGATGTCGTCGAGGAAGTTGCCCTTCCCGCGCAGGAAACGACCGTCCTCCTTGCGCTTGATCGACTCGCCGATGCCGCCGTGCATGTGCATCGTCGAGCTCATTCCCCACCCCCCGCCACGGCCGCGTGTTCAGGCGCTTTCGCCGCCTCGGATTGCATCTGGGCCGCGTACTTGACCGCTTTGACAATGTTCATGTAGCCGGTGCAGCGGCAGATGTTGCCACTGATCGCCCAGCGGATATCGTCATCGGTCGGATTCGGGTTCCGCTCCAGCAGGGCCGAGGTGACCATCATCATGCCGGGCGTGCAGAAGCCGCACTGAAGGCCGTGCTCTTCGTGGAAGCCGACCTGGATCGGCGCCAGCGCCGCCCCGTTGGCCAGGCCCTCGACGGTCTTGATCTCCCTGCCTTCGGCCTGGACGGCAAGCACGGTGCAGGACTTAACAGGATCTCCGTCCATCCGCACCGTGCAGGCGCCGCAGCTGGTCGTGTCACAGCCGACGTGCGTGCCGGTGAGCAGCAGGTTGCTGCGAAGGAAGTCCACGAGCAGCACGCGTGGCTCCACGTCCGCGCTGCGCTCTACTCCGTTGACGCGCATCGTCACCTTCACGCCCGCACCTCCTGGGCTCGGGCGAGAGCTGCCTTGAGGCCGCGCTGCACGAAGACCCGAACCACGTCCTTCTTATATGCGGCCGAGCCGCGGATGTCGTCCTTGGGTTCCGCGGCGTCTGCCGCGAGCTTGGCCGCCTCCGCAATCACCTGGTCGTTCAGCTCGTGGCCGATGAGCGCTTGCTCGGCCTGCTTGGCCTTGAGGTTCGTGGCGCCGACAGAGGTCAGGCCGATGCCCGCCTTCTTGACCTTCCGGCCGTCGAGCTCAACCTGAACAGAGACAGCGACCGTGGCAAAGTCGCCCACCCTGCGCTCGAGCTTGTGATACGACCCACCTGCCGAGCCCGACGGCACCGGAATCCGAATCGCGGTCACTATCTCATCGGGCCGCAGGGTCGTCGTGAACGGACCCTGGAAGAAGCCGTCGATGGGGATCACACGCTCCCCTTTGTTTGATTGGGCTACGAGCTCCGCGTTCAGCGCCAGCATGATCGAGCCCCAGTCGCCGGACGGGTCCGCATGGCAGACGGACCCGACCAGGGTCCCCCGGTTCCTCACGAGCGGGTCGGCGATCCAGTGGACGGCCTCGACCATCAACGGGAGGAGCTTCGCCAGCTCCCTGCTGCGCTCGATGTCGACGTGGCGGGCGAGGGCGCCGATCCTCACGTGACCGTCGTCTCGTTTGATGTCCGCCAATCCTGGGATTCGGGCGATGTCGACGATCAGCTGCGGCTGGGCGAATCGGAGCTTGAGGAGCGGGATGAGGCTCTGGCCGCCGGCCATGACCTTGGCGTCGTCGCCGCGCTGTTTCAGGATGGATAGGGCCTCGGTGAGGGTCGACGGAGCCTCATAGTCGAAAGCGGCAGGAAACATCAGCCCTCCTCCCAGACACGAAAGCAACGCCACGGGAAAAGCCCGCGAGCCAAGCGCCGGTATATCACCGGATGGTTGCGTTGTCAAACAACGGCGCTTGGCGACCGGACCCGACAGCGATACCATCTCCAATCGTGGTCACAGAAGCCATCAAATCCCTGAGCGCGGAGGAGATCTCCGAGCTCTGCGTGCGCCACACCCTGTACGACTGGTCGGCCCAGGCGGGCCTGAAGCCGCTCGCCGTCGACAGCGCGAAGGGCGTTTACTTCCACACCGTCGACGGCCGCCGCTTCATCGACTTCAACAGCCAGCTCATGTGCGTCAACGCCGGCCATGGCGACCGCCGGATCATCGATGCGATCAAGCAGCAGGCGGACCTGCTCCCTTACATCAGCCCGTTCATGGCCCACGAACCGCGTGCCCGGCTGGGTCGCAAGCTGGCCGAGCTCCTGCCGGGTGACATCGACAAAGTGCTGTTCACCCTGGCGGGCGCGGACGCGAACGAGAATGCGATCAAGATCGCGCGGACCGTGACGGGCCGCCCCAAGATCCTGGCCCGCTACCGCTCATATCACGGCTCTACGGGCAGCGCGATCCAGGCCACGGGCGATCCGCGGCGCTGGGCCAACGAGTTCTCGAGCGGCGTGGTCCATGTGCTCGATCCGTATCACGGTGTCCAGCGGGGCTGGGACACGGCCGGAGCTGCGCTGGCCCAGCTGGAGGAGACGATCGAGCTCGAAGGCCCCCAGACGATCGCGGCCTTCATCCTCGAGCCGGTAACCGGCACCAACGGCATCCTCATCCCGCCTGACGGCTACCTGCAGGGCGTGCGCGAGCTGTGCGACCGGTTCGGCATCCTGATGATCTGCGACGAGGTCATGACGGGCTTCGGGCGCACCGGCCGCTGGTTCGCGGTCGACCACTGGGGAGTCGTGCCGGACCTCATCACCATCGCGAAGGGGTTGACCAGCAGCTACGTGCCGCTGGGCGCGGTCGGCATGCGCCCGAAGGTCGCTGCGTACTTCGACGACCACGTCTTCTATGGAGGCCTGACCTACAACAGCCACCCGCTGGGCTGCGCGGCGGCGCTCGCCACGATCCAGGCCTACGAGGAGGACGACATGGTAGGCAACGCGCAGCGCATGGGCGAGGTGCTGGCCAGGCATCACAAGAAGCTGCAGGAGCGCCACCCGTGCGTCGGGGCGACCCGATCGATCGGCCTCTTCGGCGCGCTGGAGCTCGTGCGCGACCGGCGCACGATGGAGCCCCTGGCGCCGTTCAACGGCACCTCGCCCGAGATGAAGGCGATCGGCCAGGCGCTCCTGGACGCCGGGATGTTCACGTTCGTCCGGTGGAACACGATCATGACCAACCCGCCCCTATGCATCACGGAGGCCGAGCTGGACGAGGGATTCGAGATCCTCGACTCGGTGCTCGAGATCGGGGATCGTGCCGCCAGGGACTAGGCGAAAGTCAGCTCGGTAGAGATCTCGATCGCCTTCTCGACGCTCTTTGCCACCGGGCACCGACTGGAGTGGAACGCGTGCGACCGATCCGCCGCCTCGCGCTTGTCGTCGGGGCACCCGATGAGCGTGTAACGCACGCGAATCTTCTTGATCACGAGCACCTTGTCCTCGAGGTAGATCTCGCCTTCGGCCTCAGACGAGAGCAGGCCCTCGCTCGCGTCGATCCCGCCCGCCTCCAGCGCGCCACCGAGGGTGCCGGTGAGCCAACCGGCGGCCGCGGCGACGACGTAGTCCAGGGTCGTAGCGTGGTCGGGATACTGGCCCGGCGCGGTGCCGTAGTGTTCGCGCACTTCGTCGTGAGTCCCAAAACAAAGAAGACCGGGGCGGGTTCGACCGGGAGGAATGCGCGCCGGATGGGACCGTTGGTTGTGCTGGTCGACGGGGTCAGGCCAGCGAGTCATTCAGGTCTCAGCCTGTGTGGTCGTGGAGCTCGCCGCCGCGTGCGGCCGCAACAGCCTCGCGGGTCTCCATGACGATGAACACGAGCAGGACGAGGGCGGCCGCGTACTCGGCCCACCACCAGCCGAAGGCGAGGTTCAACCCGGCCCCCGCGAGCGTTGCGGCAGCGAGGTAAGCACACGTGATGGTCTCCGCGATATCCGCCCGGAGCGCAGGGCTTCCGATGATCACGTTGGCCCGCCGCTTGCGCCACGCGAGGAGTGGCATCGCGACCACCGCTGCTGCTGCCACAGCGACGCCGACCGCCGATCCTGCCGGATGCAGCCGTGCGACCAGGCCTCCGAATCCAACCAGCACCACATAGGCGCACAGCAGGGCGAGCAGCGCCGCCGAGATCACTGTGGCCCGGCGCTCGACTGTCTCCAGATGCGCTCCGCCCGAACCCCGCGCTTCGGATGACAGCCTCCACAGCAGGGTCACTCCGCTGAGCAGCTCGATGACGCTGTCAAATCCGAATGCCGTCAGCAGGACGCTGCGGGCCGCGATTCCCGCGCCGATCGCCAGCACGGCCTCGGCTGTCATCCACACGACGGTGACGAGCTCGAGCCGGACGCCGACCCGAATCGCAGCCCGGCGCTGAGCTACTTCCACAGGGACTTCTCAGTCGTAGAGAAGACGGCCCCACTGATCGCCGTCGAGGA
This sequence comes from Candidatus Dormiibacterota bacterium, assembly GCA_003151935.1. Classification (GTDB taxonomy): domain Bacteria; phylum Chloroflexota; class Dormibacteria; order Dormibacterales; family Dormibacteraceae; genus Palsa-870. The sequence goes on from PLYZ01000077.1 coordinate 16,995, forward strand.
CCAGGTCGAGATGCTTGAGCGGGCCGAGGCCGCGCACGGTCAGGCCGAAGCGGGCCGGAAGGCGAGCCGCTGCGCGCGGGTCGATGAGGAGCTCGGTGCCGTCGTCGAAAACGATCGGGGTGTGGCGGCTGACGTCATCGCGCCGTGACTGGTCCCGCACCCGCACCGTGCAGATCCGGCCGCCGCCGCAGCAGCGCTTCACCGCGTAGGCGAGCACACGTCGCCCACGCGAGGGATGGGAGTCCAGCCATGCCCGAGCCGCGACATCCGGCTCAACTTCGAAGTCGACGCGTCCAGCCATCGGCCTAACTATATGACTGGCTGAAGCGGTTACAAGCTCGCGACGAAAGGCCCCGACCGTTAAGCCTTGGTGTCTCGGGCAGCATGCTTGATCAGCGTTCCTTGTGGCCGACGATGCGATCTCGAGCGGGCATGTAGTCGGGAATCACCGTGGCGGTCAGGCCGGCGCTCGCAACCGTCGAGACGTAGTCTTCGGTCGGGGTCAGAGCAAGGCGGTGGCTCTCCACGAAGTACTCGACCCCGTCCGCGGTCTGCACGAGGTGGTGCATGTCCAGCTCGGTGATGTTCCCCTCCCGCCGGCTGGCCGCCAGGCGGACGACCATCGTCTGTTCGTCCCGTGCGATCTCGGGCTCGGGCCGGTAGCCCTCGTGCCACTCGTCTGGACGAACCCAACCGTCGAGGATCAGCACGCCGCCCTGCGCGACGTGCGCGGCCAGGCGGGCCACCGCGGCCCGCATCTCGGCGGGGTCGGTGATGTACGCGATGCTGCTGAAGAGACAGATCACGGCGTCGAAGGTTTTGCCGAGGTCGAGGGTCCGCATGTCGGCCTGGTGCAGGGGGATGTCCGGGAGCCGTCCACGCGCGACGGTCAACATCGCCGGGCTGATGTCTGCGCCTTCCAACTCGTACCACCGCCTCAGCTCGACCAGGTGAGCACCCGTGCCGCACGCCACGTCGAGCAGCGTTCTGGCGGTCGGGCATGAATTCTTGATGAGGCGATCGAGCTCGGCAGACTCGGCCGCGTAGTCCTTGATCCCGGTGCCCACATAAAGAAGGTCGTAGATCCGGGCGCTCTTGCCGTACATCGTGTCAGGCATCAGCGCGAATCATCCACCACGGCTTCGGTCAAGCGGAGGTGACGCACCGCCGGGATGGCGAGGCCCGCGAGGCTGAGTACGAAAGCAAACACCCCACAGATCACGAAGACGGATCTCGGTCCCGAACGTTGAGCCAGCAGCGCCCCGAAGATCGGCGCTGCCGGGCCGAGCAGGATCGCTCCGAACCAGTCCAGGCTGACGACGCGGCCGAGCAGAGGACGCGGCACCTCCTTCTGCAGCAGCGAGTCCCACACCACGGTGAACGCGACCACGCAAGCGGCGAACAGCGCGTTCGCGACCATCACCAGCGGCAGCGCCGGGTAGAGGCCGATGGCCAGGAACGCGAGGCCCTCTACCGAAGCGACCGTGTAGAGGTAGATCCCAACGCGGCGCACGTTCAGCTGGCTTACAGTCAGCGTGGCGATGAGCTCGCCGACTCCGGCTGCTGCGCCGATGAAACCAAAGGTCCTGGCCCCGCCGCCGATCACCTCGTGCACGAGGAGCGGCAGCCCGACGGTGAGCGGAGCGAGGTCGAAGAAGTTGATCACCGAGAACGCAAAGATGGTGATCCACAGCCAGGGAATCGAAGCCGTGTACCGGATGCCCTCTTTTAGGTCGGCGAACAAGGACGGACGTTTGACGGCCGCGACCACGGTGGCGCTCGACGCCAGGAAGATGACGAAGCTCACGAAAAACGTTGCAGCGTCGACCGCGAAGGCTGCCGGTGGCCCTATTCCGCTGACCAGCACACCGCCCACCAGCGGTCCGATCACGCGGTTCACCTGTCGCGAAAGCCCGCGAAGGGAGTTGCCCGCTATGAGTACGTCGGCGGGCACCAGCTCGGGGACGATGGCCCCCATCGCCGGCAGGTAGAAAGCGGAGGCTGCGCCGAAGAAAACCGCCGCCACGTAGATGATCGCGATCGTCAGGTGCCCGCTCAAACCGAGGCCCGCGACAGCCGCCACGACCACGCCGCTCAGAAGGTCGCTGGCGAGGATCACGCGGCGCCGTGAGACCCGGTCCACGATCACGCCGCCGAACAGCAGAGCCACCAGGGATGTGCCGGTCGACAATGCAAAGGCGGTGCCCAGCTGGACGGCCGAGCCTCGCAGCGCGAGGACCTGGAAGGGAAGCGCCACCCCGAAGATCGCGTTGCCAAACGCCGAGATCGTCTGGCCGAACCAGAGCAGCCGAAAGTCGCGGTGGGCTAATGGTCGGACGATGGCAAGCCGGTTCCAGATGGGGTGAGTGTGACGCCCTATGGGCAACTCTCAGCCGGTCGGCGTCACCGCCTGCTTGATCGCGGTCTCGATGGTCGCGAGCGGGACCTCGCCGATCAGGATCCGGGCGACCTTCCCGGAGCGGTCTGAAAGCACGTTCACAGGAAGGCCGATATCGACTCCATATGCGGACGCGATCGTGCCATCCGGGTCGACTACAGCCTCGAGTTTCACCTGGAGTCCTGAAAGGTACTGGCGCATGCGGTCGTTGCTCGTTTCCCGGTAGTTCAAAAGGAGCACAGCGAATCCGCCGGCGCGATATTGGTCCTGCAGGTGCTGGAGCGCGGGCAGCTCGTCGCGGCAGACGGTGCACCACGTCGCCCAGAAAGAGAGCAGCACAGGGCGGCCTCGGAAGTCGGAGAGGCTTACCTTGTTGCCGCTCAGATCGTGGGTTGTGAAGTTGGGGCTCGTGCCACCGACGATCGCGTGACCGGAGGCAACCCAAACGCTGCTCGAAGGCCGGCTCGCCACGACGATCGCGACGCCCGTGCTGACCGCGAGGAGAACCACGACCACCGGGAGTGCCAGAGCCCAAACGGGCACACCGTGACGGCCCTCTGCGGTCCTGGCCTTCACAGCCTCACAGCGGAGGCGATCGCCGCGGCCACGAAGAGAAGAGCCAGGTAGGCAAGCGAGTAGTGGAACAGGGCGACCGCCGACGCGCCATCACGCCGACGAGTTGCCCGCACCGCGAGCGCGAGGAACACCCCACCAAGCGCCATGGATGCCACCGCGTAGATCGGCCCGAGCCACACGACCGGCACCAGGCTGATGGCGCAGAGCAGGACCGTATAGAAGAGGATCGAGCGACGCGTGCGCTCCTCGCCGGCGACGACAGGGAGCATGGGAACCTTCGCCGCGGAATACTGCTTGCTCAGGAGCAAGGCGAGTGCCCAGAAGTGCGGCGGGGTCCAGAAGAAGACGATCGCGAAGAGCACCCACGCGAGCGGACTGAGCGAGCCGGTGGCGGCGGCCCAGCCGACCAGCGGCGGAAAGGCACCGGCGGCGCCCCCGATGACTATGTTCTGGGCGGTCGAACGCTTCAGCCACACGGTGTACACGAAGACGTAGACGAGGCCGCCCGCGAGCGCGAGGGCGGCAGCCAGGACATTCGCGGTCACAGCGATCAGCGCCACGCCCGACAGCCCGACGGTGATGCCGTACCCGAGTCCCGCGGCGGGGGTGATCCTGCCGGCGGCGATCGCGCGCCGGCGCGTGCGGGGCATCAGCTGGTCGATGTCGCGATCGAACCAGCAGTTGACGGCGCCGGCTCCCCCCGCGGCCATCGCGCCACCGAGCAGCGCGCCGATCAGCACCTCCGGCCGAGGCCACCCGCGAGCCGCCACGATCATCGCGCTGAGCTCCGTGACGACCAGCAGCAGGATGATCTTCGGCTTGAGCAGCTCGAGGTAATCGGTCGCGACCTCCAACAGGGCCGCAACCGCTGCGCGCTGCGGCGCGGCTCCGGGGTGGAGCGGTGCCTCAACCGCCATGGGCGTGTCCGTTGCCGGTTAGGGCTACCTGCAGCGTTGCTCTTGAATCCTCTTCGGCGAGCCACTGGAAGATGAGGACGATGAACACGATGGAGTAGGTGACCGCGCCGGGCACCCACATCATTCCGCCTCCCAGCTGCTGGTCGGTCAGCGCCGAGATTCCACCCGGGCGGCTGGGAAGCAGCGCGTACGCATAGAACGGACTGGTCGCGAAGGAGAGGACCGCGGCGAGGCCCCAAGACTGCACCATGGCGAAGAACACATAGGACGCACGCCCGAGGGTGCTGAGCGGTGCCCGAAACGGATGCTGGTCGAAGACGTGCGCCCAGAAGGCGAGCCCCAGCCCAAGAAACAGGCCGTGCTCGAGGTGATGGACAAGGTGGTTTCTAAGGGTCAGGTCGTACAGCGCGGGCAGATGCCACAGCCATAGGTTGGCCGCGGCCAGCACCCAGACCACGACGGGTCGCGACACCTGGTGATAGGTCCAACGCAGCGGAGCCAGGCCGGGATGCAGGAACACGGGCCGCGCGACAGAGCGGCGGAATCCGAGCGGCAGCGCGCGCCAGAGCCGGGTCCACGGTGAGGCGAGCGCCAGCAGCGGCGCGGCCACGACCATGAGCAGCAGGTGCTGGACCATATGCACCCAGAACAGCTGGCGCGCCAGGATTTCGATTGGGCTCTGCAGAGCCAGCAGGATGGACAGGAGTCCCAGCCAGAACGCGGCGGTGCGCCATCGTGACGCCGAGTTCGCTCTGTGCTTGTGCGGCCGGCCGACGCCCCCTACGACGAACAGCACCGCCGCGATGGCGACACCCACCAGGACGACGGGCTCGAAGGGCCAGTAGGAGAGGACCACCCCTAGACCGAGGGGCATGTCAGACGAAGTAGAGGACTACGTAGGACACCAGGGCGATCGCGGCAAGGAACACCATGAAGTTGCCGAATGTGACGACGGACTTGGGCCGGATCATGGCGTCTCCGCTCGGGTACGTCTGCGCGATATGGGTTGCCAGCCACAGCAACGCACCTACGAGCTGGAACAGCCAGACACCCTTGAGCCCGACGAACACGCTTGGAAAGCCGCCGCCCATCTGCGGATCGAATCCGAGGTTCCGGAACTCGTAGATCTGGACCGCGAAGCAGAGGATGCCCGCGGCCAGCGCCAGCCAGAAGAACAGGCGGGCGGTCGCAGGCTGCATCACGATCACTCGCGCCCCGGCCCAGTACAGCCCGGCCGAGACGATGACCAGGAGCAGGATGATGGCGCCGATGCCCCGCGTCGGGTGCGTGGTGCCGGGTGGAAGCCAGTCGTAGTTGTTGTTGAGCGCGCGGAGATAGAAGAACGCGAAGAACCATGCGACAAAGAAGAAGACGTCGGCGCCAATCCAGATTCGAGTCCCGACGCGGGCCACGCGGGCGTCGACTTCGGGCGACCATTCCGGCGAGCGCGCGGCCAAGGTCGGCATGCCCTTGTGAGCGAAACCAAGCAGCTGCGGCTCGACGATCTGGTGTTCCGGGGCAGTTCCCTGGCTCATGCCGGCGCCGGCTCCGGGCCCAGGTCGACGGCCGGTTGCGGGTTGGGATTGCCGTAGTCGTACGGACCCGAGGTGAACGTCGGGATGCGCTCGAAGTTCCGCCGCGGAAGCGGCGTCGGCAGCTGCCACTCGATGGAGCGCACGTGCCATGGGTCAGCCGGCGCCACGTTGGGGTTGAAGAACCACGACCAGATGACGTTCACAGCGAAAAGGAGCATCGAAGCGAACAGCAGGTAAGCCCAGAACGAGACCCAGTCGTTGAGCGACTGAAGCGAAGGTGCGTACGTGGAAACACGGCGCGGCATGTCGAGAATGCCTGCCGCAAACAGCGGCATGAAGGCCAGGTTGAAGGCGATCATCATCCACCAGAAGTGGATCTTCCCGAGGGTCATGTTGAGCATTCGCCCGGTCATCTTCGGGAACCAGTAGTAGACGCCCGCGAAGATCGTGAAGACCGAGCCGCCGAACAGCACGTAGTGGATGTGGGCGACGATGAAGTACGTCTTGCTGACGTGCAGGTCNNGAAGCCCATCGCCCAGAGCATCGCCGTGTCCATGTGCAGCACGCCGCGCCAGAGCGTCGCGAGCCAGGAGAAGATCTTCACGCCCGTTGGCACCGCGATGATCGCGGTGGTGATCATCATCGGATCGCGAATCCACCCCGGCATCCCGGAGGTGAACATGTGGTGGGCCCAGACGGTGAAGCCGAGCACGACGATCGCGAGCA
>PLYZ01000057.1 GCA_003151935.1 Candidatus Dormiibacterota bacterium
TCTCGACGCGATGAATACGGGGCACCCAGGGGATCGTGTGCATCAACCGAAGCTCCTGAACCGATCACCCAGTCCTGACCTTCGAGGCGTCGACCACCGACTTCGAGACGGGGACCACCGACACCCTCTGCTGCCCTCAGGTGGTTGCCGCGCGGAGATAGGCAAGGACGGCGGCGACACGGCGGCTGAGCAGCCGCTCCTCGGACAGGCCGAGCTTGGAGAAGATCGAGTTCACGTACTTCTCGACCGAGGACTCGGACAGGTGGAGGCTATCCGCGATCGACGAGTTCGACTTGCCCTCTGCCATCTCGCGCAGCACGTCGGTCTCGCGCTCGCTGAGCAGCCGCAGCGGCGACTCAGCCTGCCGCGACCGGTAGTCGACAAGTCGCTCGACGACGCCAGAGTCCACCACCGAGCGCCCGGCAGCGACCTCGCGTAGCGCGTGAAGGAGCTCGTCCAGCTCGCCGACCCGGGTCTTGAGCAAGTAGCCGAGGCCGTCGGTTCCATCCTTCAGTAGCTGTATCGCGTAGGCGGCGTCCGAGTGCTGCGAGAGCACGACCACTCCGATCCGGGGATGCCGCTTCCGGATCGCGTGGGCCGCCTCGATGCCCTCGACCTGGTGGCCAGGAGGCATTCGAATGTCGGTCAGAACCGCGTCAGGACGCAAGCCGTCGACCGCTTGCAGCAGCTCCTCGACATTGCTCACCGACGCCAACACGTCGACCTCGCCCGAATCCTCCAGCAAGCGCCTGGTGCCCTCGCGCACGAGGTAGTTATCCTCCGCGATGATCACACGCAGCCGATCAGGCATGGGCCGCCTTGCGTACCGGCAGGTAGGCGCGGAGTTCCGTTCCGTGGCCGGGTTGGCTGGCCACCTCCACACGACCGCCGAGCGCGGAGATCCGGTCCTCGAGTCCGCGCAGGCCGGACAACTTGACGCCCGCGGGCTCGAACCCTCTGCCATCGTCCTCGACCTCGACCACCAGCTGCCCGGGCTCGGAGTGGAAGCGGACGTGGACGCGGCTGGCGGACGCGTACTTCAGGATGTTGGCCAGTCCCTCGGAGACGAAGAAGTAGGCCGCGCCCTCCAGCTCGGGCGGGAAGCGCACGCCCTGTCCGAGTCCGTTGGCATGGACTTCGACCGGCACCGTCATCCGCGTCGCCCGCTCCTCGACGGCTTCGATGAGGCCGCGGTCCGTCAGGATCGCGGGGTGGATCCCGCGCGCCAGCTCCTGCAGACTCTCCAGTGCCCGCTGGGCGTCGACCTGCGCTTCGCGCAGCGTGCTTTCGGCCAAGTCGCGGTCCCGGCGCAGCTGGTTGCGGGCCAGGCCGAGGCGGGCTAACACGCCTACTAACTCCTGCTGGACGCCATCGTGGAGGTCGCGCTCCAGCCGCCGCCGGCCAACCTCCTCGGCCTGCACCAGCCGCGCCCGCGAGGCCGCCAGCTCCTCGAGGTGGTCTGACAGCTCGGCCGAGAGCTGCGAATTGCGGATCGCCAGCGCGGCCTGGCGTCCAAGCGTGTTCAGCAGCTCTTGGTCGCCGGCCTCGTAGCGGCTTTCCACCTTGGGGCCGCACTCGATCACGCCGACCACCTGGTCGCCATGGACGAGAGGCGCCGAGAGCTCGGCCGCGGCGCCTTCCGCCGGGGCGACGCCGGCGGCGGCGACCGGTGTCAGCTCCGGCCGGTTGAGCGTGACCCGTACCCAGCTCGCGCCCAGTCCGGCCTGAACGGCCCCGGCCACGCTGCCCGCCACGTCCTCGGCCGCGACCGTGGACTGGAGGCGCACGCCGAGCTGGCTGATCAGCTCGTAGCCGGAGAGGCGGGGCCCGAACACCAACCGGTCTGCCAGCCGCTCCAGGTGGCGGCGGGCGGGCTGGAAGAGGAGCGTGGCGACGATGGTGAGCAACACCGCGAGCGCCAGCGGCACCCGCTGCCCGACCGCGATCCCGAACGCGGCCGCCACCACCAAGTAAACCGCGGCGATGAGCGCCCAGAGGGCGCCGTATACGACCGAGCGCCGGATCACGTCCTCGATGTCGATCCCGCGATGCATGACGATGCCCATGGCCAGGCCGGCAGGTAGCAGGGCCTGCGTTGCTAGGTACCAGGTCGCCGCCAGCCAGAACGAGATCGTTGGTGGCCCGGGTCCGAGGGAGAGGAGCACGAAGCTGATCGCGGACACGGACACCGCGTAGAGCGGCCACTTGATCTGCCTGCGCTGCTCGCCGCCGAAGCGACGGTAGCGGAGGACGAGGAGCGCCAGCGCAGGGACAATCGCCACGAGGTTGGCAGCCATCACCGCACCCGCGGCCGCGCCGACTGGGTCCAGCCCGGGCATGTAGATCGGGCTGGCGGCGTCGAACGCCACCCAGCCGAACTGGTTCACGCCGACCCGTGGCGATCCGAGCAGCTGCAACAGCTGCACCGGCAGGAAGGCCAGCGGCAGCCCGCGCACCACCCAGCGCTCGTACCGCCGCTGGTATTTCCCGTCCGGGAAGGTTACAAAGACCGCAACGCCGGCGGCCAGCACCGCCCAGCCGGAGGCGTCGAGGAGCACGACTGCAGCCCAGGCATGGGCGACCTCGGGATGCGCGCTGGCCGCCAATGACAGTCCGGCGCCGACCCCCTTGCCGATCGCCAGCAAGGTAGCCATGACCAGGAGGAGCCACGCCGCGCGATTGGCGGGCCGCGCCATGTACGCCACCGCACCCGCCACGTACCAGGCGGCGCCGGTGCCAACGTCGACCGCCGCTCCCGAGAGCTGACCACTGCGCAGGTCGAGCACGGCCACTGCCACCAGGGCAAAGGCGCCGGGTAGCAGCCACCACTCATTGGCGCGCCGAGCCGTCACCGTTACATCTTGGTCCGCGAGTGACTCGAAGTCGCGGAGGTGTACCGGAAAAACCAGCGCGGAAATCCGCAATCACGGCCGCAAGAAGTTCTACAAGGGACCGGGTAGGGATTCAACGGAGCGGCCCTTAGCTTGGCGGCGACGGGCTCTACCGAGCTCGAATACAAACGACTGGAGGACAGCAATGCTCAAGATCTGGGATCCGACCAACTTCAGGCGGACACTGGGAGGCCTATGCCTCATCCTCGCGCCGATCCTTTTCGCAGTCGCGGAGATCAGCTACCCGGCAAGCGATGGCACTGGGGCGGGGCAGCTGGAGTCGGCCGCCCGCAATTACAACCTGATGCTGGCCGACATCTATTTCGGGATCGCCTCAGCCATCCTCTTTATTCCCGCCGTGTTCGCGCTCTTGCACGTAACTCGAAGGCGGGGTGTTGTACTCGGCCACGTGGCGGCGATTCTAACCATCGCCGGAGTCTGCCTCGCCAACCTCGCACTGGCCGGACTGCAACTCATGATCTGGGCGATGGCGGGTCCCGGCGTCGACCGCCAAGTTATGGCCGCCTTCATCGACAAGACCATGCAGAACCCTGCGGGCCTGCCGCTCGTGTTGGGTCACGAGCTCTTCGCGCTCGGCATCATCGTCTTCGGGATCGCCGTCTGGCGCTCCGGCTTCGGCTACCGCTGGGCGGGCCCGGCGATGGCGATCGGTGTAGTGGTCGACATCGTGGGCGGCGCGAGCGGCCTCCCCGACATGCTGATCGGCATCCTCAGCGACGCCATATTCGTCACGGCCCTGGCCGCGGTCGGCCTCAAGGTGCTGATGACGTCCGACGCCGACTGGGAGGCCGGTCCGGAGACCGTCCGGGCTGCGCAGCCGGCGGTGGCGGGCGTCGAGACGCCGTGGATGTAGGCCTCTTGCACGACCGAGAGCAACGCCCGCTCGTGCCGGCGCCGTGGCTCGAGCAGGCTCGGAAAATAGGTGCCCTGGCGGCGCTTGGGGATCTGCAGCTCCAGGTGTCGACCCGGGTGTCCCGCTCCCGGTCTCGATAGCCGTTGCGATAGGTCGTCCGCCCAGCCGTGCGCTGGTCCGGCTCGGCGCCGACCAAGTCGGTCACCTCGGCGTCCATCAGTTCCTAGGCGAGCAGTTGCACGCCATCACGCAGGAAGTTCGGGTCCGCGCCCTGCTCGGACTTGTTGAGCAGGTCCAACAGTGTCATCCTGAGACTCGCCATCGTCGTGGTCCTCCATGTGGTGGTTTTGAGCAACTCCACTTGGACCACACGGTGGCCTTTTTGTCAAAGGCCTTCTGGATTTACACTGCGACACAACTCCACCAAAGCATGCGGCTGGCTGTGGTCTTTCGCGTCCTGGCTGATCTTGACCGCGATATTCCGTTCAGCGGTCACCGGGCAGAACAAATCCACTGTCGTACGCGAGCACGACTGCTTGCACTCGGTCACGCAGGGCGAGCTTCGCCAGGACGTTCCCAACATGCGTCCGGACGGTCGCCTCGCCGACACCCAACTCCCGGGCGATCTCCCCATTGCTCAGCCCTCGTGCCACCAGACCAAGAACTTCGCGCTCGCGCGACGTCAGGTGCTCGAGGCGCGGTTCTAATCGCTGCTCGGGACGGCGTACGAACTCCGCAATCAGCCGCCTGGTCACCTGGGGAGCCAGTAGCGCATCACCGCGTGCGATGACTCGGACGCCCTCGATGAACTGCTCAGGCGGGGCGTCTTTGAGAATGAATCCGCTCGCGCCGGCGCGCAGTGCGCGGTAGACGTACTCGTCGAGATCGTAGGTCGTGAGAACCAGGACGCGAGGAGGATCCGCCCCACCTGTGATCCTCGCCGTCGCCTCGAGACCGTCCATCACCGGCATTCGGATGTCCATGAGCACCACGTCGGGCTTCAGGCGCGCGGCCGACCACACGGCCTGCTCACCATCGCCTGCCTCTCCGACCACGTCTAAGTCGGGCTCGGATTCGAGCAGCTTTCGAAGCCCGCTCCGAACCAGGGCTTGGTCGTCCGCGACCAGGAGACGAATGGTCACGTGGCGCGGAGTGGAAGCAATGCAGTGACTTCGAAGCCGCGGTTGCCCGATGGCCCCGCGGAGAAGCGGCCGCCGTGCATGGTCACCCGCTCGCGGATCCCGATCAAGCCATGCCCTCCTGCGGTCATTGGCGCTGGGGTCGCTCCGTCATCATTGACCGTCAGCTCGAGGTGATCGTTCCCGAACACCATCCGGACATTGGCTCGCGCACCTGGTGCGTGCTTGAGGACGTTGGTCAGGGCTTCCTGGACGATGCGGTACGCCGTCAGATCGAGACCGGGGGGGAGTGCCTCGGCCTCGCCTGATGTCTCGACATCTACTCGGAGGCCAGTCGATCGAAGTTGATCGACAAGGGCGGGCAGGTCTCCGAGACCGGGCTGGGGTGCAAGGGGTGCGCTTGCTCCATCCTGTCGAAGGATCCCGAGGATCGCCCGGGTCTCACCAAGGGCCTCACGGCCTATCCGCTCGATCGTCTTGAGCACCTCGGCCGTCGCGCCCGCGCCCGCGCCCGCGCCGAGAACGCGGCGCTCGGCGGCCGCCTGGACGACCATCACGCTGATTGCATGGGCGACGACGTCGTGCAGCTCGCGTGCGATTCGGGAGCGCTCAAGCTCGACCGCGAGTCGCGCCCGCTCTTCGCGCTCGATCTCCAGCCGTCCAACCGCATCTCTGAGCGAGGCTGCCAAGTCGCGCTGCCGGCGGACGCCGACACCGATCGCAAATGCGGCTGTGATGAAGATCCAAGCCGCTAGGTCGTTCTCCGGAGTGCCGCCGGTCAGCGGGTCGGAGGCGATGCCGGCGATCATCAGCGCGATGGCAATCCAGAAAGACCGGCCGCGACTATACGCGCCGAGAGTGTAGGCGACGATGATGATGGCGAGGAATGCCTCCAGCGGTGGTTGGGGCTGCCGAGACCGAAAGAAGAGCGCTTCCCAAACAGCCGTAACGATCCCAACCCACCCGAACACGATGAACGGCCATCGCCGGCGCAGGGCGAGTGGCAACGTGGCAGCGAGCAGGAAAGCGACCTGGACGGGGCGCGGCCCAGGGAACGATGATCCGAATCCAATACCTGCGATCTCCGCGAGCCCAATCCCGCCAATCACGATGGTGGGCCCGATCTCGATCAGCCGCTCGCGCCAGCGTCGCACACCGAGACCGTAGCGAAAAGGCCAGTTCGCCGCCTCCGCGTTCTGGCGGAGAAGCTGTGGCCGTGGCTCCTCCTGCAAGCGGAGGACGACGATCTCAAATTCCGTCCGCAGGCTGACGACCGAAAAGGGGGACGTCGCGACACTGGAGCGGTCGTCGGTTTCAGCTCTCAACGGAGGTTTTGCCGTGGATCGGCTTGTTTATCGGATATTCGCAGCGTCCGGTGTCGCGTACGTCGCGCTCGTGGTCTTGGGCAACGACATCTTGGGAGGAAGCTCGCAGGCACCTGACCCAGGAGCGCCCCGTGCGGCCATTGCCCAATGGTTGGCGGTGCAAGGAGCACCAACGCTGAAGGATTGGGGGTCGCTCTACAGCGAGTGCCTGGGGTTGCTCTTCTTTCTCGTCTTCGTGGCGATGCTGGCGGCGACCATCCGGCGCGCCGAAGGCGGCGGCGGTCCGGTTGCGATGACGGTCCTCGCCGCCGGCGCGACCTCGGCAGCGATCAAGCTGATTTCAATCCCGATCGCTCTCGCTGCGATCTATCGCGCACCGCAGGGGATCGACATCCAGTTGGGTGCCGCCCTGATCGATATCAACAACTTCTGCTTCATCCTCACCTGGGCTGTTGATGGCGTGATGCTGGCGGCGCTCGCGATCGGTGGCCTCCGCTACCAAGCCCTGCCCGCGTGGCTGGCCTGGTTCACAGCCGTCGTCGCGGTGGCTCTCCTTGCGGCGCCTGCGCTCATCGCGGGTCCTGGCTTCCTCGCCATGCTGCTATTCCTGGTCTGGGCCGTCGTCTCCAGCATCACCCTTGTGCTCCGACCCGCCGGCCATGTGGCCGCAGCGGCAACGCCTTGAGGAAGAGTTGCGAAAAACGAATTCATCCCTGGTCGCTGCGCTCGCGCCGCAGTTCGCAGCTGACCAGGCATTTGTCCGATTTGCGCTGGTCAGGTGTAATTGCTTTGACTAGGTAGTAGACCAGCGGGGGATGGCACAGCCTGGCGACTTTTCTAGCGGCGGTTTGGGGCGCCCCGTACGCCGCCCCGACTCGGTGCATAATCGCGGATGTCGTCGAGTTGACATCGTAACCAATGCAAGATGTCGTCACTCCGGACCTGACGTCTGATTTCTTCACCTCGCGCTCTCCGATCCTCAAGCGGCATCGTCAGACTGCGATAAAGGGCATCGGCGGTGGCGTCCACGTCAAACGGATTGATGCTCACGGCATATTTCCCGAGTTGTTCGTGGGCGCCGGCATTTTCTGACAGAACGAGCACACCGTCCATGGTGTTCAAGAGCATTCCCTCCTTGGCGACAAGGTTCATGCCGTCATAGATTGGATTGACCAGGAGAAGGTCAAAGGATTTGTACGCAGCCGCCGCGCGCTTCAGGTTTTCTTGCAGCTCCAGTCGGATCGGTTGCCAGCCGGGTTGGTTCAGCTCAGCATTGATCCTCTCTACAGTTGAGCGAATCCGTTGCAAATACTCCCGGTATGCAGCCACGTCTTGCCGCGAGGGCTGAAGAAAAGCCCAGAACTGGACGGTCCCCACCATTTCCGGGTGATTGATCAGCATGCGCTCATAGGCGAGAAAGCCGCGAATGATGTTCTTTGTCGGGTCGGTGCGGTCGATTCTGACGATCAGCTTCTCTGGCCTCCAGGCGGCCAGTCGCGCGTCCTCGGCCGCAACGCCAGGGCTGGCGGCCAGGCGCGTCAGCGCAGCGACATCGATTGACACCGGGTAGGCGCGGACCCACACCACGCGTCCACGATGCAGGACAGCACCATCCCGATGATCCACACGCAGTCCCATCAGCTCGTCGCAGCTCATCAAGAAGTTGCGCACATCGCGTTTCGTCTGGAAGCCCACCAAATCGTTGGCCAGAAGACCATCGATGATCGCGTCTCGCATCGCTTTGGGGAGCACGGTCCAGTACTGAGGGGTAGGCCACGGGATATGAATGAATTGCTGGAGCGTGGCATCGGGGAGCTGATCGCGGATCATTCGCGGCGCCAGGTAGAGCTGGTAATCCTGCGTCAGCACCAGCGGTGGACGCAGCGCACCGCGAGCGACCCCAATGACAGCATCGGCCAGGTGCTGATTGGTGGCGACATAACCGTTCTCCCACGCGTGATGAATGCGCTGGTCCACAACGGGTTCGTAAGCCAGGTGCCAGAGGTAGTGTTGGATAAACCAGAGGAGCGGATTCGCGATCACCGCGTAGTACTCCTCGTAGCTGGTTGAATCCGTTTGTGCGTGGCGGATGGTGATTGGCGCCTGGTGCGCGTGGGCTATCACCACGGCATCACCCTTCTGGGCCAAGCGGCACTCCGCCTCAGTTCGAGCGCAGGCCACCCAGGTCGCGCCTGTCGCCCCCGCCACTGTCAGCATCGCGGTCACCAGCCCACCGGAGCCGCGTCTCATACCACCCGCCGGGGTAGGCTCATATGGCGCCCGGTTGCTGGCGATGATTGGCGACCACTCCTGGAGCGTCCTGGCTGTATACGCGGCGAATGTTTCCCAGTGGGATCGCGATTCGTCACCAGGTGAACCGCCGGCGCTCAGGTTCATGGCACCTTGCCGCCGGCGCCGGGGCGGCTTTGCCGCCGCCAGCGAGTCCTCCATCAAAGGAGGGACCTCAACCGACCCGTTCGCCGGCCCGTGTCATCAGCTTCAGGTATTCCTCCAACCAACGGATCACGAGATGGTTCTTGCGTACCAATTGATGGCCGGCCAACCCCATTGTGTCGGCGAGCGCCGGATCGGCGACCAGTTGTGTGATCCGCTCCGCAGCATCGTTGAAAGACTCGAATAGGAAGCCGGTCGTCCCATGAACGATCTGATCCCGCAAGGCGCCGGACCCTCCGGCCAAGACGGGCCGGCCTTTCCATGACGCTTCGAGCAGCGCGGCGGAATAGCCCCGGTGCACCCCGCCGTGGATGGCCACCACGGCTGCGCCTTGCAATGCGTTTATATCAAACTCACTCAAGTTGCCCTTTCTCAAGAGATGGATGCTGGGATTCTGGTGGGCGGACTGCGAAAGACGATCGAAGGGGTCGTCGCCGACTCTTTGCGGAAAGTCCGGAGTCCACACCAGTGCCAATTGCAGTTTGGCGACGGCTTTCGCAGCCATCTGGTACATGTAGATGGCCGACTGAGGATCATCCCATTTGTCGAAGGGTGAGACCTGGACAACAAGCGGAAGATCAGACCGAATTCCGAGTCGGCGAAGCACGGGGTCCACAAGAACAGCCGACAGTTCCTGGTTGCGCTCGGCACGTGGATCGATGACCGGAGGGATGAGGGCCAACGTGTCCAGAGATTGGTCTCCTGCGAACTCGGGCAATTCGACTGAGACGCCTGAGTAGCCGTTCATCTGATCTTTCAGCATTGCAAACACCTGAGGCTCACAGTCGCGAAGGTCGAGATGACAGTGCCACAGCCAGCGGCTGCGCCCGATAGGTCGCGATGACAGAGCCTCTCGCAGCGGTAAGAAATGCGGGTCGTGAACGATCACCAGGTCTGCCTGGTTGCCGAATTGGCTTGCGCTGTCCTCCGCGTATTGTCGCCAGGCCCGTTCAAATTCTGGGATCCAGGCCCGATCGTCGCCTTGTATCGCGGCCAACAGTGGCGCAGAGAACTCCTCGAACTCGCGGGTCTGCGCCGGTACTGCCACTCCGACCTCAAGTCCTAGGTCTTGTAGCAGGGGCACGGTAGCGCTGAGTGCGCGCGCATTGTGGGTGTCAGATGCGGTGATGGATATATGCAGGATCCGCGCGCCGCGCAGCGGCTCGGCCAGCTTTCGCAGATGGTGGACGGCCTCGGCGCCAAGCAAGTCTGCGTAAGCCTCTAGGGGCTCAAGCGCATGCGCTCTAGTCGGCATTAAACTCACGCCGCGCCGTTTCTGGGTCGGTGCTCCGAGCCAGGATCACAGTCTTCGGCAGCCCGTTCACGACTGACTCCAAAGCCGAACCAACCAGCATTCCCGTCCGGCCCGGATCAGCGTGGGCGCCCATGACCACCGCGTCGTACTCGCTGCCGGCGCGGAGCAAGACTTCCGTGGGTTGCGGCGCGATGACCTCGAGCACGACCGGATCGAGCGAGGCGACGGCTTGAATCAGCTCGTGGAAGACAACCGCCTCGCGCTGGATCCGATCGGGGTGGTGGCTGCTGTCGTATACGTGCATCAGAGTCAGCCGCGCGTCAGCCTGACTTGCCAGCCCAGCTGCTACTGACAGGGCCAGCCTTGCATTGGAACCACCCCGTAGCGGGACGAGGACCGAGCGTGGCGCCAGTCGACCGTTACGATTTGGGTCCGGCCGGGCAATCACCAGGTTGGCAGGTGGATCAGTGGCGAGGTTGCGCAACACGGCTTCGAGGCGGTAGCGTCGAGGCGATTTGTACCACGGCCACTCGAGCAGAACTATGTTGCTTTCAGTTTCGAGGGTAGCTTCCCGGATGCTGCGGGCGACGTCCGCTGCGATCCGAGTCTGTACCGTCAAGCGGCCACCTTCTACCGAGTAACGCTCGTAATCCGTGGCGGCAATCCAACGAAGCAGTTCGCGCGAGCGGTTGGCGACCGCCATCTGGAGCCAACGAGGTGAGGCCGGAATCTCGACCAGTCCCAAGACCACGCCCTGGGTTGAGCTGCGGCGTGCAATGGTGTCACCAAGGCTGAGGAGGGGCGCGGCGGCCTGTCCGCGGATGATCGGCACAAGAACCCGGGCCCGATCCAGCTCGAGGATCGCCGCCGCAACGGGCTGATACTCGGAGCGCAACGCCATTGTTTGTGGACGCTATTGGAAGTCCCTGACGGCCAGCTAAACAACTGCGTAGGCGATCAGCCGGCCAGGTGGTCACCGTTGGGCGCGGGGGGGGCCGGGAATCTCAGTTGGAACACCGCGCCCCGCCGGCTTCCTTCTATAAGGACAAGGTCCGCTCCTTGAACCCGGGCGAGGGTCAGGCTGACCGCCAGGCCCAGACCCGTGCCGCCAAGGCCAGTGCGAGTGCGTGCATTATCGGCCCGACCAAAACGGTCGAAGATTGCTGTCCGCTGAGCCGGCGGAATGCCAGTACCCTGGTCAGCAACTTCAAATATCCACGAGTCCCCTTGGTGCTTTGCAAGCAGCCAGACATTGCCCCGGCCTGGCGAATGACGGATCGCGTTTTCGACCAGGTTGTCGAGTACACGCCGCGTGAGCGTCGCATCTGCAATCAGGATCCCGGAGTCCGGGGCCTCCACTTCGAGATTCACGTCCGCCCGTTGTGCAACTGCGGTCCATCGTGCCGCGACCTCGTGAATGAAGTCGGCTACGTCCAGCTCACGTCGCGCCGGGCGCAAAACGCCTGCGTCAGCGCGCGCCATCAAGAGCAACTTGTCCACCATGTCGGAGAGGTGGCCGATCTCTGCCTCGAGCACTGCGAGGGTGCCCCGCAACTCCTCGTTCGTACTCGACCCGTCCTTAGCCAATTCGATCTCACTTCGCATTTGGGTCAACGGGCCGCGGAACTCATGGGAGGCGTCGGCGATGAACCTGCTCATGGTCTCGAAACTAACCTCCAATCGTCCGAGCATGGCGTTGAAGGTCTTCACAAGCTCGCCGAGCTCATCTTCCGGAACGGAGATGTCCACCCGGCGATGCAAGTTGCGCTCGCTTAGCGACTGCGCCAGGGCGGCTATGTCTCGAACCGGTCTCAGAACTCGCCCTGCCTGCCAGTAGGCGACCAGACCGCCCATGCTGACAAAAAGGATCGACAGGGTGGCCAGGAGCAGACGCGTCCACCCGAGCGAAGCGTTTTGTGATTCAACCGAGCGCTCGACGACGAGCGCCACATGCGGGTCGACAGTGCGAACGAGGGTCAAGTAGACCCGGCGCTGGATGTGGTTGGCGTCGGCAATATCGACCCAGATCGCCCGTCCCGTCCTTAGGACAGGGGCGGCGAGTGCCTCGAGCGTAGCTGAACGGAGTGGCATGCCCACAGTGCTTGTGATGAGGCCCGAGTCGCCGATCACCGCCACGTCGGTTGCCAGTCCATCGTCCGCCTGGATTGGCAAATCGCCCCCCAGGTAAGTCGCTCCCTGGCCCGTCAGCCGCAAACCCGAGCTGATCAAATCCGCCTGGCGCTTGAGCGCAGCATCTGAGGCACTAGCGTTCGAGATTACGGCCACAGAGTAGAGGCCAGCGTCGGCTAAGAGAGCCGCAATGGCGAGTACTCCGACCGCCAGTAAAGTCAGGCGTGCTCGAGTGGTTCTGAACTTAGGGATTTTCATCCAAATTCTCGAATCGGTAGCCGACGCCGCGGACGGTCGTGACTGGGTTGCCGGCGCCCGCCTGGTCCAACTTGCGACGGATGCGTCCGAGCATGACCTCAACCAGGTTATCGCCGCCCTCCAGCTCGAAACCCCAGACGTGTTCCAGCACCTGAGTCCGGCTCACGAGTTGACCACGATTGACCATCAGGTATTCGAGGATGGCGTATTCTTTTGCTGTCAGCGGCACAAGTGCGCCACCGACGTGCAGAGTGCAGGCACCTGTGTCGAGCCGCATGGGGCCGGACTCGATCTGAGCCTTGCGACCCGGCAGCTGTCGCCGCAACAGCGCTTTGACCCGTGCCACTAGCTCCACCATGGCGAAAGGCTTGGACAGGTAGTCGTCAGCACCCGCATCGAGGCCCGCTACTCGCTCGACCACCTCATCGAGTGCAGTGAGCATCAGGATCGGCATTCCCTTGCCGGCCTGACGTAGAGCCTTGCTGACGGCAATTCCATCCTGGCCAGGAAGCATCACGTCGAGGACGATGACGTCGTAATCGAACGCTACGGCTACGGCGACCGCCTCGTCACCACGTTGGGCGATGTCGACATCGAATCCGGCTCGTTCGAGTCCTTTCCGCACATTCGCTGCCACGCGCGCATCATCCTCTGCAACCAGGATTCTCATTGCAGAGTGGTCAGAACCCGGATCGCTGCGCGCATGCCCCCATTTTCAATCCGGCGCCAACGGGTCCTCAACTCCAAATCGGGCCATGCGTTCTGATAACGCTCGGAGGAACGCTGACATGCCGTCCGGCCCGTCGACCACTAGATCACAATTCCCAAAACTCTTGGCGGGTCGCTCCGTTGAACTGACCCCGACGGACAGATGCGGCGTCGGGAGTCGGGACAAGGTTGCAAACGCACTATGATCTGGCTCGTCGTCGCCGGCGTAGATGACTGCCTTGGGCTCCAATCCGGCGATCAAGACGAGAAGTGCACGCCCCTTGTCGGCTCGGCGCGGGGAGACCTCAATCACCATGCGTCCGACAGTGGAGACGAGGCCGAAGCGATTGGCGATCGGCAGTACGGCAATGCGAAGATCAGGCCCCGCGTCCGGGGCTCCTCTGTAATGGACCGAGGTGGATCCCGGCTTCGATTCGAGCCAAACTCCAGGCTGGCGCGCGATCATGCGGCCCGCTTTCGAGTTGAAGCGATTGAGGGCCCGCCGTTCTTCCGGGGTCGGCCCGCCAATACCGTTATCCCCAAGTAACCTGGACCCAGCAATTGGGATGCGCTGGCGCAGATCGTGTTGAGCGCGACCGCTGATAACGGCCACATGAACCCCGTAATCAATCAGGCGATCGATGATCGCTAGGTTCTCTGGGAGAGCGCTGGCGGTGTTCGGCTCAGCCGTGATCGGCGCCAGGGTGCCGTCAAAATCAGTTGCCAGGAGCAGCTGGCCCGGCCGAATATCGCCCAACTTTGCCAGCGCCGGCTGCAGGTCGCCTCGCAGGACCCGTGGCGGTCGATCGCCGACACCGCCAATGCCGATTAACGGCGGGAACAATTCACCCAGATCAGGCACAGGGTCCTTGGCGGGCCCTTCTCGATCTCGCAAAGGTGTCCACCATGGCGCCTGTTGCTGAACGCGAGCTAAACAGGCCTGTTACCAGCAGGAGCAGGTCCTCGACCCACAAGCTCGTGACGTCTGTGAATGAAACTGGCCAGTGTGAGGAGGAGGAGGCTGCTTTAGTTTGAGCATCGTGAACAGGGTCGCCGATTTCGCCGGCTCCGGTTTTGCCCCACCGCAGCGGTAGTTCTGCAGTAATTTTCGAGCCGCCAGTGAGGGGGCGCTACTTCTGGTCTGGTCCGTCCCCAAACAAAACCAGCCCTGACCGATCACGGCGAGCCCCGAGCCACCTGGAGTTGTGCTGGAGTCGCCCTTCAAAGTTGACGAAGGCGGTCCACGAGGGGTTCGGATCTAGGCCACGCACCTCGACGACTTTTCACGTGACCGAGCCTGCGACCACGCTTACGGCCGCCCGTCGCACGCCGAGCGCCTGCGGCATCGCCTGAATGAGTTTGCGATCGGCCGCGCCCTCCACGGCGCGCGCCGTAACCCGCATGTGCAGTACCGCGCCATCGCACTCCGCCTCCGCTGGAGGCGCCTGGGTGAGCCTGAACTGCCAATCGCATAAGTTGAGCTGTAACAGATTGAGGAAGATGACCCTCGAGGCGTAGCGGCACTCCAGCGGGGCAGAGGACTAAAGAGCTGACTCAAGAAAGCTGCGTGCTAACCAGTGACCGACGCCCTTGAAACTAAGGAGCCCGGGCGAATTTGCTAACGATAAATGCGTCCATCGATAGCACGGCGGGCACAGGTTCAGCTTTGTCGCCTTTCTGATTGCCTCTGGATTGCGCGCGTCGTACATGCAGAACGTCTTCTTGTTGTCTTCGCTGATGCACGAGGGCACCCCACGTGACGCCTAACTCAGCGTTGGTGCCGACCATAGACCTGCAGGCCTGTGCTCCTTGCTCCGCCAGCGGAATCTCTTCTTCGGCGTGAACAACGCGAATCGTGGCATCGGTCAGTTTGGCGAGGTCCACGGTCGAGGCAACCGCAGCGTCCGTGTGCGGCGAGCAATGCTCGATCGGAATCAGGATTGAGCGGAACATTGTCCATCACGATCCGATCCGACGATCAGAGTCGTGGCCCCGGCCTCGGTCGCCAGCTGCGACGAAACATATCCCTCGGAAACCATCGCTGAAAGCACTTCAGCACGGCGCCTGATAGCGGCGCTCGGATCGAAGCGAGGGTCGTACGCGGACGGCGCCTGTGCCATCCCCGCAAGCAACGCGTCATCGGCCAAGCTCAGCTTTCCGAAACGTTGCCCGAAATAGACGCATGCGGCCGCCGGCACTCCAAACAGGCCGCGGCCAGATGGGATCTCACTCAGATAGTCCGCAAGCACCTGGCCCTTTGGCATCTCGAGCCCCAGCCTCAGGGCGACGGCGAGGTCGGTGGCCTTGGCCAGCCCGCGATCCGAGCCATTGAGGTAAACATCTTTGACCAGTTGCTCAGTGATGGTCGAGCCGCCCTGACATGTGCAGTGGTGGGCGGCGTCGAACCGCAGCGCACGTCCTATGGCAACCACATCGATGCCATGGTTGCTGTAGAACCGTTCGTCCTCGGTGGCGATCACGGCCTCGGCGAGAAGTTTCGGGACCTCTGAGGGTTGCAGCAACACGTCTCCCCGGACTGCCACGAGCGCTTCGACTCGGGATTGGAGGTCGGTAGGGGAGGGGAGGAACGCGGCACCGAGTGCCGCCGCGACTGCGATCACGAGAACGCCGCCAAGGAACCAGCTTCGGCGGCGGCGTCCCCAGTCGCCAGTCAATGGCGCCCGGATGGCATCGTTGTGGGGGCCGGTGGTCATGCCGTCACCAGGAGCCTCAGACCGACCAAACCGAGTGCGATCGCGAGGAGCCGGATGATCCAGCCGCCGGTCACCCTGCGGGAGAGCGCGGCCCCAAACGGCGCGCCGATCAAGACGCCGCCCGCGAGTGAGATGGTCACGCCGAGGGTGCCACCGTAATCAGATTCGTAGATATGCGTTGCGGTTCCGGCACCGGACGTAAATATGAGAACGAAATGCGACGTGGCGGTCGCGATGTGCTCCGGGAACTCGAAAAAGGTCGTGAGCAAAGGGACATGGATGATCCCTCCCCCGATTCCGAGCAAGCTGGAGACGAATCCGACCACGACGCTAAAGGCCATCGCGAGCCCGAGGTTGAAGCGATACCGATGAGTCGAGCCCGCCGAATCCGTGATCGTCCTTTCCACGCTAAACCGGGCGGTACTCAACAGAGGGAACCTGCCGTGTGGCCGGACAGCGAGATAGATGCCGGCGACCAGGAGGGTAACGCCCATGATCAGCTCGAACTGCACCCTCGGAATGGTCCCGACCACGATTGCGCCGAGGATCGCGCCCGGTATGGTGGCGACCGCCAGCCAGGCTCCGCTCCTGTAGTCGGCGAGGCGCAGGTGGTAGTAGCTCAGCGACCCTGACGAAGCGTTCGCGAGCACGACTGCGAGCGATATGGCGGTAAGGCGAGCCGGCGACTCATGGGGATACAGGAGTAGCAAGAGCGGCACCAACACGAAGCCCCCACCGGCTCCGATGAGGGTGCCGTAGGCCCCGACCAAAACGCCAATCGCCACCAGGCCCACATAGGGTAGGAAGGCGTTCACGCTGATGTTCGCCTCCGGCTCACGTCCTCTAATTTTGCGCCACAATGGGGCATGTATGGAGCCGGGCTACATCAAACCATTGGCGCCCATAGTCCGACTAATATCTCGGTATGCGAAGTCTCGGTTTCAGCCTGGAGCAAGTGCGTACCTTCATCGCCGTCGCCAGCGCTCAGAACATGTCTCGGGCGGCGAACGCGGTGAACCTGACTCAGGGTGCGGTGACACAGCAGATGCACCACTTTGAACGGGCGCTCGGCGTCCAGCTCGTCGAACGCACTCGGCATGGCATCCGGCTCACGCCGGCTGGGAGTGCGGTCGCACAGGCCTGCCTTTCCGCCGCACGGGAGCTCGAATCGATCGAAGAAGCCGCCCGTTTGCACCGAACGATGGAAATCGGGGCGCTGCGCATCGGCGCCGGCCCTACTTGCGCCGGCCACTACCTGCCTCCGCTCCTGGCACGCTTCGTCCAGGAGTTCCCACAGGTCGAGATAGCCGTGACCGTGGGCAACTCGCCTTCCATCGCTGAGCAGGTGGCATCGGGACAGCTGGATTGCGGTCTGATCGAAGGTCCGGCCGCAGATCCGAAGCTCGAGGAGCGCCTTCTCCTCCAGGACGAGTTGGTGGTCGTGGCCGGGAGCGGGCACCCATTGGCCAGATCCAAACATGTCACGCTCGCCGACCTCGCACCTCACCGCTACCTCTCGCGCGAGCCGGGTTCAGCCCTGGAGCACTCGGCGCGCGAGATGCTTGGCGACGCCTACGACCAATCCCCGCATCTGGTGCTGAATCAGCTCGATGCGGTTCAGGCCGCCGCGATGAGTGGCCTGGGCTACGCGGTTCTACCGCTGGTCGCGGTCTTGCGTGAGTTAAAGGATCGGACCTTGGTGCGGCTGCCGGTGGCATCGAANNCGTTCCGGCAGTCGATGAGTTCTGGCGCTTCCTGCCGGTTGCCACGGAGGTCGTCGGTGCGGATTCCGAGCCTGTCTGAAAGCGCACTGGGGTCAGAGCCTGGGCAGGGCAGTACCCGTGCCTGACCTCAGCAACCTCATCCACAGCCTTGCCGGTCATTCGGCCATGGCAGACACGGTGGCTCGGTTCGCGGCCGACGACCTGGTTTATCTCGCGATATTTGTGGTGGTCTGGCTGTTCCTTCGGCAGCCCTCGCTTCGTCCTTTTCTTGCCGTCGTCACGGCTGCGGTCTTCGCTGTCGGCCTGGCGGCCCTGATCGGCGCCCTCTATTACGTTCCCCGACCCTTCGTCGTGGAACACTTCACCCCTCTTATCCAACATGCCGCCGACGCATCGTTTCCGTCCGACCACCTGGCTGCGATGGGGTCGGTGGTTGCCGCCGCCTGGATAGTTGCTCGACGGCTTGCGCTGGCCACCGCTGCAGCGTCCTTGGTGGTCGCTTTCGCGCGGGTCTACGTCGGCGTCCATTGGGTGACCGACGTCGCCGCCGGGTTCATTCTCGGCCTGGTCTGTGGTGTCGTCGCCTGGCGTCTCTACGCCTTCGCCGATCAGTGGGCGCCGCCATTCGACCCGATGCTCCGCAAATGGCGCTTGCGTCCGGATACGCGTGCCGGTGGCTGAAAGGGAGACCGGGACGCAATTGCCCGAATCCTCACGGCAGCGGCCCGTTTCAGGTCCGCTGGTGGCGATGGCAATTCTCTATCTCGGCGCGGTCTCGGGCTTCATGATCTGGCGCGGCATCTCGGTCTCTCCCGACTATCTGCTGCTGCTCATGCTGCCGATAGCGCTGGTGACCGGGCGATTCCTTCGCTTCCTACGCGATTGGGTCCCCTTCATCCTGATCTTCCTGGCCTGGGAGGCGATGCGAGGTGTGGCCCCTAAAACCGGCATTCCGCCGCACGTCGGCGACCTCGTCGGCCTGGAAAAGGCGGTGTTCGGAGGCCATCTGCCCACGGTTGTACTCCAAGCCTGGCTGGCGAATCCTCCAGGCAGGCTGGTCGCGTACGCGGCGACAGTCGTCTACTTCTGTCACTTCGTATTTCCGCTCGGAGTCGCGCTGGCGCTGTGGCTGGTCGATCGTAGGCAATTCATTAGGTTCACGACCGCGCTGATGGGCATGGCCTTCGTCGCCTTTGTCATCTTTCTGCTGGCGCCCACCGCCCCGCCTTGGTACGCCGATTCGCATGGGGTCATCACCGGGGTGACCAAGATCATCTCGACCACTCTTCCCAGTGATATCAGTCCCTACTACGCCGTCCTCAACCCGAACCCGGTGGCGGCGTTTCCCTCGCTGCATGCCGCGTTCCCCTTCCTGGGCTACCTGGCAATTAGGGAGACCTTCTCGAGGCGTGTTTCATGGCTAGCGCTCGGCTGGTGCGTCGCCGTCTGGTTCAGCGTCGTCTACCTCGGCGAGCATTACGTGGTCGACGTCGTCGCCGGCATCGGCCTGGCGGCAGCGAGCTGGTGGGTGCTCAACCACGTCGTCGCGCCCCGATACAGCGCTCTGCGGCGAACTCCTGAGCTCCCGGCATCCGCGGAAGTGCTGGCGCAAGCAGGTATCCGCGCGGACGAATCGCCGACGACGAGTAGCGATGGGGCGAAGGTGGCACCGTGACAAAAATCTTGCTGACGATCACGATTCCGTTCAGCCCGGTCGCCTTGCAGTTGGGCCCGCTGGCTATCCGCTGGTATGGCATTGCCTATGCCGTGGCGTTCCTGGTGGGCGCAAAGCTTGCCCTCGTTCACACTCGGCGCCGAGGTATTCCTGACCAGGTCACCAACTCGATCATCTTCTGGGCAATCGTCTGCGGTCTCGTCGGCGCTCGCCTGTACTTTGTCGTCCAGTCCGGCTTGCTCTGGTACCTGACCCACCCAGCTCACATCCTCGCCTTCTGGGAAGGCGGCATGGCCTACTTCGGCGCCATTTTCGCCGTGCTTGCGGTGCTGCTGGTCGCGAGCCGCCGCCTCGGCGTGAATTTCTGGATCTTGCTCGACGCCGGCGTCCTATTCGCAGCTGCCGGCCAGCCGATCGGCCGGCTCGGCAATATTATGAACGGCGAGATCCTGGGTCCGCCGTCATACCTCCCTTGGGCCTTTGCCTACACCAATCCGCAATCGATGGCGCCTCGCCTCGGTGTCGCCTACCTACCCGCGGCAGCGTACGAAGGTTTGGCCGCCCTCGCGATACTTGCGTGCCTACTCGTGCTGAGGCGGCGAGGGGTGCCGGATGGGGTCCTTGGCATCTCCTACCTCTTCCTCTACTGCATCTCGCAGTTGATCGTTTTCTTCTGGCGGACCGACTACGAGACGCCAGTGATCTGGCTGGGCCTCCGACAAGCGCAGCTGACGGCGATCGCGGTCCTGCTTCTAGTCGCTCCTCCGATGGTCTATGTCTGGTGGCGCTCGACCACACGCGACAGCCGCGCCAAACTGCAACCGGACCAATCGCTTCGCGGTTGGCGATGAGCAAGGCACGATGGACCACAGTCGCATTCCTTAACAACCTGCGACGCCTTTACCCGTCTACCACCACCTCATCGACACCACTGATTCCACGTTGATGATCTTTGGCGTGCGTAACCGTGGGCCACTTTGGTGGAGACGGAGAACTCGGAACACTGTGTCCCCCAACCAGGTCTAGAAACATGCCCGAATTTGAAGGAGCTTATGGGCAACTCGCTCAACATCGGCTCGGTCAAAGTAGAGTTGTCAATCCTCGTCATGGTCGGTTCGCCCGCCGCCGCCCCCTGCCATTGAGTCACCACGTTCGCTGTCTAGCCTGAACCGCTGGAGCGCACCCGCTTTCCATAGATCGGCCGCAACGCCATCGTCCCTTTCGTTCTCACCGAAAAGCGCCGGAGCCAAGTCGGCATGACCATCGAGGTTGCCCGCAAGAACCGTCGCCAACGACCGACGGCAGTGGTCGGCATTTTGGCTTGTCCTCAGCCTTAGCGCGCCTTCAAATTCCACGGCCCGCGACCACCTTCGATTCAGGCCATCCCGAAATTGGAGGCGGCTGAGACCGTCGCATCGATTATCGCGTCGTCGTGCGCCATAGATAGAAACCATGCCTCGAACTGCGACGGCGGAAGTAGTACACCCGCATCGCTCATCCGGTGGAAGAACTGGCTGAACGAAATCGCGTCGCACTCCTTCGCCTCACGAAAGTTGCTCGGAGCCTTGTCACGAAAGAACAGAGTGAGAAGCGAGCCGACGCGCGCCACGCTCACCCCTTCACGCCGCAGCCCTGCTTCGAGTCGATCTGCGCGCGCTTCGATCGCGGTGTAGACGGCAGGTGTCAGCTGGAGGAGGGTGGCCTCGCCCGCTGCCATAACGACGGGGTGGCCGGATAGGGTCCCCGCCTGGTAGACAGGGCCCGTAGGTGCCACCAGGTCAAGTAATTCAGCTCGGCCGCCGTACGCACCGACAGGGAGGCCGCCGCCGATGATTTTGCCCAGGACGGTCAAGTCAGCCCGGACGCCATAGAGCTCCTGGGCGCCGCCGGGCGCAACGCGGAAGCCGGTGATCACCTCGTCGAAGATGAGCAGGGCGCCGGCTCCATCGGCTAGTTGACGCAGGCCGGTTAGGAACCCGGGCTCCGGCGGAATGACTCCCATGTTGGCGGCAACCGGCTCGACGATGATCGCGGCGATCTCACCTGCATGGGAGTCGAGCAGAGCGGCCACCGAGCCGAGGTTGTTATACGTCGCCACGAGTGTCTGCGCAGCCACGGGCTCGGCGACCCCGGCACTGCCCGGGATCGACAGAGTAGCGACCCCAGAACCCGCCTCGACCAGTAGCGAGTCCGCATGTCCGTGGTAGCCGCCTTCGAACTTGATTACGAGGTCGCGACCTGTCGCGGCTCGCGCCACCCGGAGTGCGCTCATCGCGGCTTCCGTGCCGCTATTAACGAACCTGAGGCGCTCGATTGACGGCATCCGTGAGCAGATCAGCTCAGCAAGCCGGACCTCGGCCGGCGTGGTCGCCCCGAATGAGCCGCCCGCATCGACAGCAGCGTGGATCGCTTCGACCACTGCAGGGTGGGCGTGTCCCACGATCAGTGGGCCGAAAGCGCCCACATAATCGATGTAGCGGTTTCCATCCACATCCCAGGTGAAAGCGCCCTGACCTCGCACCATGATCGGCTGTTCGCCGCCAACTGCTCGGTGCGCGCGGACCGGACTGTTAACACCGCCAGGAAAGGCCCGAGCTGCTCGCTCACGCCAGTCGGCTGCGCTGCCAGCCTTGGTCACATCGTTTCGCGAATAGGAGGCATCACCCGCGGCTGAGCCACCGTACGTATTCGCCCGTCTTGGTTGCTACTACGCGGACCGCATCATCGATGTACCCACCAGGAATGGGCTTTGGGCGTTCATAGAGGTCGTCGATGCCAAGAAATCCGCCATTGAGACGCGCCCTGACTCCGGCCGGGATTGCGGCCGGTGCTGAGATGTCCGCGATTGGCGGCAACTCGCCTGATACCGCATGGAGCTCGTGCCAAGGGCCGGCCAGTGCAACTGCGACTGCGACGCTTCGGGGAGCAAGCTCGGCACCGCTCGCGAGATCGATGCCGCGTCCACCGTATACCTGCGCCAGCCGGTGGGCCCTGATTGCATCGCGGCTCGCGATGGTGAGCTTGGCGCCGGCAAGCCGGGCACAGTGTGCGAGGCTGGAGCCCATCCGGCCCGCTCCGACGACAAGAACGGTCCGGCCTGCGAGCGTCGAACGCCGTTCCAGCCACGCCACCGCTTGCTGCGCAAGAGAACCGCTGGAGGCAGTGCGCCCAGCTCGGGCTCGTCGGCCGGCCGCGATGGCAGTTTCGAACAGCCTTTGTAGCCGGCGATCCAGGGCCCGGGATGCGTGCGCCTGTTTCAACGCGTCCCGCACTTGGTGGAGGATCTCGTCCTCGCCGACGATGGTGCTCTCCAACCCAGCTGCCACCCGCATCAGATGCCTCACCGCCTCTTCGCCCGTTTCAACCCGGCTAGAGGTCTCCACGTCCGGCATGGTGCCGAACCCGTACAGCTCCACGCGATGGCACGTACTGAGGAGGATCCATTGACTCTGGCCGCCAAGCTGCCTCTCCACCGCGCGTGCCAGCCGCGCCCGTTCGTCCGCGCTCGCGCTGTCAGCTTGGACACCCACGACCCAGAGTTGGTCAGAAGACATCAGGTCAAATTATGGTGAAACCTGACGAAATCTACCAGGCATAGCCGTCTAGCCAGCCCCGGCCCCTTCGGACTGACAGCCAACATGACAGCCAAACTGGCGCACGACTGCGGACGACACCGGACAACTGCGGATTGGCGATTTCTGCAACTGAACCCGAGCGGACGCTGATGGACGTCCCCAGATGCCAGGCCCGCGGTCTTCAAAACCGGGGGAGGTCGTCCACTGACGTCCGGCCAAGATCGCTTTTGTCCACCAACGTCCATTTCATCGACCAGATGACAGCCAATGACAGCCAAGTTGGCCGGTGGCGGCCTCTCCTACAAGAAAGCCCCGGTCGGAACCAGCGAAAACGCTTGGAGACCGTCCCGCGGTTTTCTGAAACGCGTGAGCACCTTGCCCCGCGCTAGGTGCACGGGCACGCCAAGACATCGCCTTCCACCCCCGGGCCAGGCTCTTCAGCTCGTCACAATCGACGGCGCCAACTGAAATTCGTGGCGGGGCGCCGATTGCGTCCCGCCAATCGATCTGGCTAGCAGGTCACAGCCAATCGAGTTAGGCTCCTGGCGGTGCGTGACCTCGGCGATGTCTTGGAGCTGCTCCATACCAGTCCAGAGCGGTGGAACACGCTGAGGCTGGCGGGTCGGGAATGGAGACACGTCGCACGCTTCAACCAGGCATGGGAACAGTCCATGGCGGCCGTGCAACGCAATTCGCGAGTGGGCTCGGTCATGAGCTTCGCGCCCGAATTCGCTCCGGGAGAACCCCGTGAGCCGCCCGAGGCTACGGTCGAGCATTGGCGCCTTTGGCACGCTAAACCCGACAAGATCCGCACTCAGTTTCTAGTGGGCAGCGAGACGGTCACAGCAGTCTTCGCCGGCAGCCAATGGTGGAGTTGGTCGCGGAGTATGGGCTACCTAACAAATACAGGTGGCCTGAACGCCAGTCACGGCCTCGGCCCGGCTGAGGTGCTCGTTGAAACGCCGAGCCTGCTCGGCTCGCTGAAACTTCAGACCGTAAGTCGCACCACATTCCTTTCTCGCTCCGCCTACCTGGTTGGCGCTATACCCGCGAACCTCGACGAACACGCCCCGCCGTTCGTGCTGCACGCGCTCGGTACCGGAGCTGATCGATACGAGCTGGTCGTCGACGCCGAGGTCGGTGTGGTGTGGCGCAGCCAAGCAGAGCTCGGGGGAGAAGCATTTCTCGTCCTTGAGGTTGACGAGTTGGGGATAAACGAGCCGTTGGATGATGACCTTTTCAGGCATGACAACCTTGGAGCTTAGGACTACCGATGAGGCGGCAGAGCCGGTTCTCTACACGCCACAGACGACGTTTTATGGCGCTCAGTGGACCCCTGGCAAACTGGTGACAAATGGCTCCCTCGTGGAGTCAAACGAATGAAGCTGCTCCTCCGGCTGTATCCCGGGTGGTGGCGCTGGCGGCACCACGTAGGCTGCACCGCGTAGCCGGCGAACGGCCCCATCGGGCCCTTAGCTCGATCCAGTATTACCCGAGACCTCGAACCTCGCGCTCCTCTTCCAGGGAGAGGGGGTAGTGGAGCCTGACTGTCCAGGTTGCGGAATCAGGTGCCTCATAACCCCACGCGCACATCGCTGGATCAAGACCGTGCGCTATGGCGATCCGCGTTTGGGCAGCGGTTAGTCGCTGAAGGGCTTCTAGTTCGTCCAGCCTGTGATGGAAGGTGCGGTGGAGGTTCCGCAACTCTTCAACCTCGTCACGGGTGAGCAGAATCGCTCGATGGAGCGGCACCCGGAGAGAATAGGCCGCGCCCAGGCGTTGAGTGCCGGAAATGGGAACTAGAGGATGAAGGCATCCGGCCCAGCATCTTGATTCACGACCGCGACAAGAAGTTCCCGCCTACGGCCACCGCTCCGACGTTCTCACATCCGACGTCCCGTCAAGTGGCACCATGACCGCACGCGGCGTCGCTCTCGGCGCAATCCACTTCTCCACCGGCGCCACCGAACAGAAAGCTCAGTTTCGACAGCGCCGTGGCTGTATATCCAGTCAGAGGCACTTCAAGACATCGCCTTCCACCGCCCCGAGTCCGAAGCCGCCACTTGCGGCTCGCGAATCGCCCGTAGTAGGTCGAACCGTCGAGGAAAGGCGCACGACTACGTCGACTGCCTCCGTCACCTTCCTACAACACCCCGCCGGCGCTGAGAGTTGCAACTCTCGGAACCATCATGCGTCGAGGGGTGTAATAGATGCGATCCGATGGAGGGCCGGCCTGAGGACGATCGAGAACTGTTTACGCGCGCGCAGCGGGGAGATATGGCCGCCTATGAGGAGATCGTGAAGCGATATCAACAGGTCGCGTTTCGGACCGCTTATGTGATCACGCGCTCAGCCGCAGATGCGGAGGACGCCGCCCAGCAGGGGTTCATCAAGGCGCACCGCGCCCTCGGCAGCTTCCGCGCCGGGGCCGAGCCACGACCCTGGCTGCTGCAGATCGTCGCCAACGAAGCTCGCAACCGCGTCCGCTCCGCAGGGCGACGCCACAAGCTTGAGTTGCGGTTGGCCGAGGACTACCGCCCGGGGGGTGCGGCCCCATCCCCCGAGGCGGCAGCCATCGCGTCCGAGGACAGTACCCGGCTGCTCGGTCTCGTCAACGCCCTCGGCGACGAGGATCGCCTCGTGATCACGAGCCGGTACCTCCTGGAGCTCAGCGGTGAGGAGACCGCGGCTACGCTAGGCATCCCCGAAGGCACGGTGAAGTCACGGCTGTCGCGAGCCTTGATCCATTTGCGAGCTCGCGTCGAGGAGGCCCCAGGTGCCTGAGCTGTCCGAATTGGAAGCACGGCTGACAACGCTTGGCCGAGAGCTCGAGTGGCCCCCCACACCGAACCTCCAAGCCAGCGTCATCGCCAAGATCGCGACGCAGAAGGTCATCCCTCTCCCGACCAGGGCGCCGATGCGGCCCGACCAGTGGTATCAGAACCGATGGGCGGTCGTCGCTGCCGCAGTGATCCTTGCGCTCGCCGCCGTTGTCGCATATCAACCCAGCCGCGACACGATCGCAAACTGGCTCAACCTGCACACTCGGATCCAGCAAGTCCCAGTGCTGCCGACGCCCTCGCCGCTTCCTCCCGGCCCACTTGGCGTACGTCTTGGCCTCGGCGGTCACAGCACTCTCCCGAAGGCGAGTGCCGCAGTGAAGTGGCCGGTGCTCGTGCCGTCTTCACTCGGCCAGCCAGACGAGGTCTACCTCCAATTTCCACCCGATGGGCCTCCGCAAGGCGAGGTGACGCTGGTCTACTCAGCGCGGCCAGGCATACCAACATCGGCGCAAACCGGCGTGGCGGTACTGATCACCGAAGCACGCGGTGCCGTCAACACCGACTTTTTCGGCAAGACCGTGGGCCCAGACACCACGCTTCAATTGGTCACCGTCGCCGGACATCAGGGCTACTGGATCGAGGGGGCCCCGCACGTTCTCGTCCTGATCGATGCGGCCGGCAACCCGCGCTACGAGACCCTCCGGCTCGCCACCAATACGCTCCTGATCGATGAAGGTGGCACCATCGTCCGCATCGAGGGCGACCTGACCAAGGACCAGGCGCTCCAGATCGCAGCGTCGCTCGCCTGACAGGAACCCGACGACCGCGGGAGGTATATGGAAGGCGAGGTGAAGAACATGCGCGCTCTCGTGACGGTGTTGTGCGCGTTGGTGGTCGTAGTGGCCCGGGTTGGGACGACCCCCGCGAGCGGGGATTGAGCCACCCACCGTCCGATCCCTGCGTCCCCACTGCGAACCACCCCACTGCGACAATGCGACGCTCGCCCGTCAGCGGTCTAGTTCGTGGCCCTCTGTCGCGATGGGAACCTCGGGGGCCTGACCGGTGTAATGGGGCTATGGATCTCGGAGCCAGGTCTCAGTTCGCCTATATCGCCGCCGCTGTGCTAATCCTTCTGGTCGGGGGCTGCGCATCGTCCCAAGCAACACAGGTAAAGGCGAGCCCGACGGCTCCCATCCGGACTTTCGCCGGCGGCTGCGCAGGCACAGTGCTGACCGATGCCGAGCCACCGGTCTGGGCACAAACTGGTTTTGCCAAGCTAACACCGTGGCCTGTGCCGTGGGCCTTCGGGTCACAGGACACCACAGTGGCCTTCCTTTTCTCGACTGTGCTGGTGGCGGGAAGCGGTCCCCGGGTGGACGGCTCTTACAACAAGGTTGGCTGGGTAAGTAAAGGGGACTACCCAAGCGGAAACACCGACATAGCAATCGAAGCTCGTCCGTTGGGCGAGTCCCAACCGGTCCTGACCAGTCCCGGTGATGCAAACGCCAGCGTCGTGGATTTACCAACGCCAGGCTGCTGGACATTCCGCCTGTCCTGGAGCGCCCATGGTCAGCAACAGGTCAGCACAATCAACCTCGAAGTACTACCGGCCGGGGCGAGGCCGTAGTGGATTACGAATGCTTAGACCAGCAATGGCGGCAGGGCGCGGCGTGTATCTAAGAACGGGTGAGATCCAGCGATCAACCCGACTGGCATGTGCTTCTCGTCAGCAGGCCAGAGACCGCATGCCATCGTGACTCGCTTCAATTCTGCGTTGCTAGTGACGGTTTCTGGGCTGGTCGCCGCTGCAGTAATCGGATCGTGTTCGGGATCCGGCGCCAGCGCAAGCCCAACTGACCGCAAGCAGCCGTCGGACAGATCGAGCCCGACTGTTGCAGCTCCTGCGTCACCACCGCCCGGAGCAACAGAGGTTGCTGGCGGATGCGCCTCAACCCAACTGTATGTAGGAGCCTTTCCGACGTGGCTGGAGCCCATCGTCCAACAGCTCAGCAATATGAATGGCGTGCCGTACGGGATCTCCAGTGACTCGACCGCCGCAGCTTTTGTGCTGGGCTCCCCCTTGAAAGCCGGAGTGCCGCATCCGAAAGTTCTTTGGGTCATCAGCGCAAGTCAGGGGACTACCATCGATATCGCGGCACAGCCACTCGGCTCGGCAACTCCTTCAATCAAGGAATCCGTACGGGGCAACGCATCGCCGGCAGGGGCTTATCCTGACGGTCTCACCATCCCGTCTCCGGGCTGCTGGAAATTCACGATAAGTTGGCTTGGCCATAACACGGAGATTGATCTGACATACGGTTAGGTCAAGACGAGAGCCGCCAGCCGGCCTTTTTTAGGCTGCAGTGCGACGAACTCACCGCAGGCCTGAAAGTTGCAATCCGACCCTATGGCAAGCTCTACGTGGTGCCTTTTGGGAATATGGGACCCAGCTTCCGGACTTAGCAGTGGATCCCAGAAGGCAGAATCGGGGGATGCGGATCACCGCGCGACGGGAATCCACGTCAATTTTGATGGCCCTCGGAGCCGTCCCTGCCGAGGGGAAGAGGAAGACAGGGCTGAGTCGGCCCTCTTCGTCGGGGGTGTGGCCGCAGGGCACCTCGATCGTTTCGACACGCACAGATGCACCCGCCGCGCGCGTTCCATTCGCGCGAACGCGGACCGCAATATGCTCCGCTGTTGCGATCACTACAGAGCCATGAAACTGCATCAGATCCGTAGACGCAGGCGCTGCATATCCTGCACTGGTACGGTTGGCACGCAACGACTCGCGTGGTCACAAATTCCATGAATCGTTTCTCGCTGCTCATCCAAGCGTTGCGCTGGCGAGCCACGTCGTCTCTCATCCTTCTAGTCGTCGCCACCGCCGCCATCCTTGTCGCTGCAATCGGGCCCATCTATCTCCTCGCTTCAGATGAGTCGGTGATCAAGAACACTCTCGAGGCGACCTCCTTGTCGGACCGGGGCCTGACCCTGACAGCTGACCAGCCAGTAAGTTTTGCTCTCGCCCCAGCTCAGCAGATGGCCCAGCAGGCGATGCAGGCCGCGTCACAGCCGACACCGAAGCAGTGGTTCGGAACGCCAATCCGAACGGTCTTGATGCCCATCTCGCTACCGGGCACGGCTTCGGCGACTGAAGGCTTCCAGACCGACCTTGTAGCCCGCGAAGGCGTCTGCAGTCATCTTCACCTGGTCGGCGGCCGCTGCCCGGTCCAAGGCAACGAGTTGATGATCAGTGATCGCAGCGCACGACAGCTCGGGGTCGCTCTTGGGGGGCAGGTCGCGTACAAGCTAGAGGCAACGCAGCCACTTTCCGAACTCACAGTTGTCGGGATATATGTACCCGGGAACCTTCGAGACGCTTACTGGTTCGGGCGTAACTTCTTCACCTTCGAGCCGCCGCCTCCAACTTTGGGCCCCAGCCCTCCGTTTTCTCTCGACGCGTTTTTCGTCACCGAGACGATGATCGAGTCGCTGCCGTTCATAGGGTTTCCTCGGGTAACAGAGGAACTGCCGCTAGAGCTCGACAGGGTCAAGCAGGCGAATCTCGCGACACTCAAGGTGGATCTCGCCACGTACGCAGTCTCAATTAACGAAAAGTTGTCCGTCTCCACCGCGTCCAGGCTTCCGGCAACGCTCGCGCAGCTTGAGGGTGAGGAGGGACAGATGGCAGCGATCGTCGCCTTGGCGATCGTCCAGCTGGTTCTACTCGCGCTAATTGTTCTAAATGGCGTCGTATCCGCCTCGGCGCAGACTCGTGAACACGAGGTAGCGCTGGCCAGGCTCCGCGGCCATGGCCCTTGGGGTGTGCTGGCGGTTGGCCTTCGCGAGCCACTCGCGCTCCTAGTTGTGGCATTCCCACTCGGGACTGCCCTAGCCTGGCTGACAGTTCGACTGGTGCTGAGCCGGCTACTGCTTGCAGGCACTCCCGTCGCCCTCGATGCATTGACCTTCGCCGCCGCAGGCGCTGCTTTGGCGGGCGGCGTAGCGGCGGCGATGTTCGGAGGCGGGCGCTTGCTCATGCGTGCCCTCCACGAGCAGCTTCGATTGAAGCCCGGTCAGGGTGGACGGGGAAGGTTCGGTCAGGTGGCGGACGCTGTAATGGTCACTCTCGCTGCGGCCGGCTTAATCGAGCTTTCCGCCAGTGGCATCCTGCGAGGCGGCGCCGGAAGTCCACTCGCAGTCATCGCTCCGGGCCTGCTAGTTCTCGCCGGCGCCGTGATTGCCATGCGCTTGCTGCCCATACTCTTCGCGCCACTGGTTCGAGCGACGTCACGATCAAACGCGTCGGGAGCGTTTCTCGCGATACGGCGGTTGGTTCGTCTGCCTGATGTGTCGCGCCAGCTGCTCGTGCCCGCCCTTGCTCTCGGTCTAGCTACTTTCGGCGTGTCCGCATGGTCTATCGCCGATGCCAACCGGAGCGAGCTGGCGACCTTTCAGGTCGGGGCCGACCGCGTTCTGACCGTCCAAACCGCGCCAGGTGTCGACCTCCTCGCCGCCGTGCGTAGTGTGGATCCGAGCGGCCATCTGGCCATGGCGGCAGTCAGGTACGCATCCCCAGGGGGAAATCTCTTAGCCGTCGATAGCAGCCGTCTCGGTGCGGTCGCGAGCTGGCCAGTCGGAATCGCGAATCGCGACGCGACCGGGACGACTCGGTGGCTCTCGCCTGCGACCGAGCCTTCCGTCACAGTCCGCGGCAACGCCATACGTGTTGGCGTCGACGGTCAACAGTTGGCCGATCTGTCCCCCAGTTTGCAGGCCACGGTAGGGGACGCCAATGGCCAGGCGCAAGACCTCACCATCGGCCCGCTCTTGCAAGGGAACCACGAGTACATTGGCACGCTCCCGGCTGCTTGTGGAGCTGGATGCCGCGTTACTGCGATCACGCTGACCTTGCCGTTTGGCGTGGTGGCAAAATCAGCCATTTCCCTGGTCATTACGAGTCTTGAGCAGGCCGCGGGCCCACAGGGCCCCTGGCAAACAGTCCCCGCAGGTTGGTCGGAGCCGGCTGAATGGCGACCAGGATCGTCGGATGTGACCATCGCGGGTGGTGGCAACTCGTCCGACCTGGCGCTCTCGTTCGCGAACCGTGGAGGAGACGACTTACTGATGTCCGCGGACGTTCCACTCGCACTGCCCGCAGTAGTGACTCCCGACGAGATCAGCTTGAACGGTGCAGGAAACGACGCCGCCATCCATGCAGAAGGAATTGACGGAAGAACAGTGCTTCTTGATGGTCGAGAGCACGCAGATGCCCTACCACGTCTAGGCCCTTCGGGGGTGCTCGTTGACCTGACCCTGCTGCGGCGCGAGCAACGGACAATCGCGCTGCCGAGGGTCGAACAGGAGGTCTGGCTTTCACCACAGGCTGCGCCGGATATCGAGCAGAGGCTCGCCAAAATGGGTGTCACCGTTGCTTCTGTGGATCGAGCCGCAGATCTCAAGGCCCACCTCGATGGGGATGGCCTTGCCCTCGCCTTTGACCTCACACTATTCGCCGCGGCGGCCGCTGCCATCCTGGCGATCGGCAGCACCGTTTTTGCTCTCGCGGAGGGCGCTCGGCGCCTCTCTTACGAGGTGGCCATCTTGCGTGCCTGCGGGTGGACTGCACCCGCTGTCGTTCGAGGGGTGTTTGGAGAGCAAGGTGTGGTGCTCGCCGCGGCATGTGCCATTGGCATCGGTGGGGGCGTTGCCGGCGCTTTGCTCGCCATACCCTCAGTGCCCGAGTTCACTGA
The DNA here is from genome assembly GCA_003151935.1 of Candidatus Dormiibacterota bacterium. Lineage (GTDB taxonomy): Bacteria > Chloroflexota > Dormibacteria > Dormibacterales > Dormibacteraceae > Palsa-870. Next base: position 31,259 of record PLYZ01000057.1, read on the forward strand.
GGCCACGTGGAATCTGCCACTGCAATACAACCTACCGTTGATTGCGCTGGGAGCCGTCTTCGCGGCGTTTGTTGTAGTGCTTCTGGCGACGGCGATCGCCGCCTCGTTGGTAGTCCTTCGATCCGCCGGCCCGAGCCAGCTCCGTGCGGGGCCGGTCTAGTGCCTGAGGGGATCGATCGACTCTCAGGTGTGGATGTTCACTGCGAAAGGGTTGTGCATCTATACCAGACACCGAATGGTGCGGTCGTCTCCTTGCGCGGGGTCGATCTCGACGTAGCAAGAGGTGAGGCCATGGCTCTCCTCGGTCCATCCGGATCGGGCAAATCGACGCTGCTGAGCTTGCTGGCGGGTTTGATCAAGCCAACTGCAGGGCGCGTGTTGGTGGGTGAGTTGGATATGGGGTCGCTCGCCAGTGCCGATCTGGTCGCGCTGCGTTCTGGGATCGTGGGCATAGCTCTTCAAGACGCCGCCCGCAATCTCCTGCCATACGCAACCGCGGAACAGAATGTTGAGTTTGCCCAACGCCGCCGACGGATTCGCCCGAGGCAATTGCTCGAACAGCTTGGAATTGGAGCACTGGCAAGCAAGCGTGTGTCTGAGCTTGGCGGCGGTGAGCAGCAGCGGATCGCGCTCGCCGTAGCGGTCGCGTCGGAGCCGCGGCTGCTGCTGCTTGATGAGCCGACGAGCCAACTCGACTCGGGGGAACGCGATCGCGTCATAGATCTGATCCGACTCCTCAACTACGAGGTCGGCATGACTCTGATTGCGGTCACTCATGACCCCGAGGTGGCGGCCGCGATGCCGCGCACCGTCACAATCCGCGACGGCAGGGTGGGCAGCGAAGGCCGACGAGGTGAGGACTATGCAGTCGTGAGCCGCGATGGCACGATTCAATTGCCGCCCGATATCCTCCAGCAACTTCCGCCCGGCACTCTGGTAAAGCTCACCCGCCACCCGGGCGGTGTCGACCTCCACAACTCCGGAGATCAGCAGTGACGGGCCATGGCCTACGCGCCGACGCGATCTCATTCCGTATCGGCGGGCGAACTGTCTTCGATCGCGTTACGTTGACCGTACAGCCGGGTGAGATGGTTGGTGTGCGCGGCCCGTCCGGCTCGGGGAAGACAACCTTGCTCCTGCTTTTGGCTGGGCTCGATCGGCCCACCCAGGGGGATGTCTGGTTGAACGGTCACACCCTTCATGAACATGGCGAAAATGTGCGGCAACAGATTGGGTTCGTGTTCCAGCATTTCGGCCTGATCTCGTATCTCACCGCGACCGAGAATGTCGCCCTTCCGCTTCCAGCTCGGCTTCCAGCGCGAGAAGACATTCAAGGAAGGGCACGGGCGTCGCTCGCGGAAGTCGGACTCGAAGAGGTGTCCGAGCGCTTGGTCGAAGACTTGTCAGGTGGGCAGCAGCAGCGGGTCGCGGTGGCGCGTGGGCTCATCGGCGAGCCGGATCTGGTTCTTGCCGACGAGTCAACATCCGAACTCGATGCGGAGAATCGGGCAAATGTGATTGCTCTGCTAGCGCGACGTGCGCGCGATGGTGGGATCGTCATTGCCAGCTCGGATGATTCCGACTTGCTAGACGCGTGCGACCGCATCTTCGACCTGGCAAATGGCCGCCTGACCCTCGTTTCACCCAAGGTTCGGGCCTGACGCCAAGGTAAGTTTCGAGGTCGTCCGACTGGCCCCCGAGCTCCTTATCTGGACCCGCCCAGGGCCACAGCCGGGTCACAGATTCCCGGCACCAGGCGGCCTAGGAGGACACGGACGGACACCAACGAGCGGCAATTTGAGTTCAGGCGGGCGTCTGCGGAGCCGCCGGGACACTCGAGGACATGGAACCAACACGGTTCGGGACCGTGAGGCCCCGGGGTTCAGATTCGAGTTCGCCGTGGCTGTATATCCAGTCCGAGGCACTTCAAGGCATCGCCTTCCACCTCCGGGGGACGCTCCTATGTCCAGTCCCTTCGAAAAACGGGGGCCAAAGTTTGACCCCTCGGTCGTCGTTACGCCGCCGCACTTGCGACCACCTCCCGGCGCACGGCGCCTGGGCAGAGTTGCCAGAGGCGCCAGATGGCGCGGACGATGTAGCGCTTCAGCGCACGGAAGGCCTCACGCGTTGTCTTGCCTTCTTGACGACGTCGTGTGAGGTAGGCGCGCGCTTGTTCCGAGTGCTGGCTCTGAGTGAGGACGATGCGGTAGAGAATCCAGTTGA
>PLYZ01000005.1 GCA_003151935.1 Candidatus Dormiibacterota bacterium
GCCGGAACCAACGCCTTCTTCGACCACTACTGGAACGAGATCCAGATCCATTCGCACTGAGTTCGATCGCAATAGAGGGCGTCCGTTCGAAGCGGGCGCCCTCTTCTTTTTCCCCTCCTCCGCAGGGGGAGGGTCAGGGTGGGGGGGCGACCCGAGATTGAAATGACCTCACAATTGAATTGAAGTGCTGAACAGGGGCACGTTGCTCTACATCAGCCAGCGCCTGGTGCTGATTGTCTTCACGGTGTTCGCCGTATCTTCGGTCGTCTTCCTGGGCATTCACCGCTTGCCTGGCGATGCGCTGTTCAACGAGCACCTTCACGGCACGCAGTACCAGCTGCTGCTCCATCACTACGGTCTCGACAGGCCGCTGTGGGACCAGTACACGAGCTTTCTGTCAGGCCTCTTCCTGCACGGCAACCTCGGCGAATCGCTGGTCAACCGAGGCGTTCCCATCACCCCGCTCGTCCTACGCGAGCTGACCGTCAGCGCCGAGGTCGGCCTGTTCGCCCTCCTGTTCACAATCGGGCTGGGCATGCTATTGGGGGTGGTCGCGGCGATCCGCCAGAACACCTGGGTCGACTACGTGCTGAGCACCACTTCGGTCATCGGCTACAGCATGCCGAGCTTCGTCATCGCCACCTTCCTACTCCTGGTGTTCGCGGTGTGGCTCGACAATTTCACGCAGGGCACCTTCTACTTCCAGATCGGTTGGACGGGTAGGTTCGGCACCATCGGTGAGATCTGGTTGCCGGCTTTCGCGCTCGGTTTTCCCTACGCGAGCATCGTCGCCCGTCTGACGCGCGCGAGCATGCTCGAGGTGATCCGGCAGGACTACATCCGCACCGCGCGCGCGAAAGGCGTGCGCGAAACGGTGATCATGGTCCGCCACGCCCTCCGCAATGCGCTCATCCCTGTGATCACTATCCTCGGCCCGCTGGTCATCGGCATCATCACGGGCGGCGTGATCATCGAGAACATATTCGGCATCCCGGGTCTCGGCAAGGAGTTTGCGAACAGCATTCTCAATCGCGACTACAACATCGTGATCGGAGTGTTCACGATGTACGCGGCGATGGTCGGATTGGCCAATCTCGGGGTGGACTTGCTTTACGTCGTGATCGACCCGAGGATCCGCTACTGATGGCCACGTCAGTCACCTATCCGGTCCCGGGTCCCGGCCCAGCGCCCGCGCTCGGCACGGCCGGCTTCAAAGCTCCCGCTCAAGCTTCTCTCTGGTCCGACGCCTGGCGGCGCCTCCGCCGCAACCGCATGGCGTTGATCAGCTCCGTGTACCTGGTCTTGCTGGTCGCCGTTGCCCTGGTCGCCATCGTCCACACGCCCTACTCGTACAGGGAGGTTGGCGTCGCGACACCGTACTCAGGACCAAGCTGGGCGCACTGGTTCGGCGCTGACATCTTGGGCCGCGACGTGCTGAGCCGGCTCATGGTTGGGGCGCAGATCTCGCTGATCGTCGGCGTGGGTACGCAGGTGTTCGTGGTTGCGGTGGGCGTCCCCATCGGCCTGCTCGCCGGCTACTACAAGGGCTGGATCGACTCCGTTGTGTCGTTCATCATCAACGTCTTCTACGGCATCCCGGACCTGCTCGTCGCCATGATCCTTCTGCTGCTCCTCGGCCCCAGCCTCAACAACATCATCATCGCGATCGTCGCCACGCGCTGGATGGACATGACCCGGCTCGTGCGCGGCCAGACACTCGCCCTCCGTGAGCGCGAGTACATCGAGGCTGCCCGCTCGAGCGGCGCCAAGCCCGCCAAGATCCTGTTCGGCCATATCCTTCCGAACTCGCTGGGGCCGATCATCGTCCAGGCCACCTTCGGGGTGCCCGCCGCAATCCTGTTCGAGGCCTTCCTCAGCTTCCTGGGGATCGGCGTGCAGCCTCCGACCCCCTCCTGGGGCTCCATGGCCGCCGAGGGCCTGGCCGCGATCCGGATCGCTCCGCACATGGTGATCGCCCCGTCGATCGCACTCTCGCTCACCCTGATGGCGTTCAACTTTCTCGGCGACGGCTTGCGCGACGCGCTAGACCCGCGCCAGAAGCGATAGTGCCGAAACCGATCCTGCAGGTGAAAGACCTGCACACCGAGTTCCTGACCGATGGTGGCGTGGTGAAGGCCGTCGACGGCGTGAGCTTCGACCTGTATCCCGGCGAAAGCATCGGCATCGTCGGCGAGTCCGGCAGCGGGAAGTCCATCACTGCGCTTTCGATCCTGAGGTTGGTGCCGGATCCTGGCCGCGTCGTGTCGGGCCAGGTTCTCTTCCATGACCAGGACCTCCTGCAGATCAGCGGCGAGGAGATTCGCGAGATCCGCGGCCGCGACATCGCGATGATTTTCCAGGATCCCCAGAGCTCGCTCAACCCCGTGCTGCGGACCGGTTTCCAGGTGGACGAGGCAATGCTTGCGCACGGCAAGTCGAGGGCCGAAGCGCATGCACGGACTATCGAGCTCCTGAAGCAGGTGCGAATCCCCGCGGCCGAGAGCCGCGCCAAGGATTTCCCGCACCAGCTGAGC
>PLYZ01000045.1 GCA_003151935.1 Candidatus Dormiibacterota bacterium
GACTTGATGTCGTCGCCGATGATCGGGAGCTTCTTGTCCTCGAAGCGCTTCTGCCAGTACGGCTCGCGAGCGATGAACACTGGGATGCAGTTAACGAACCCGACGCCGGCGGCAAGAGCCTGCTCGACGTACCACTTGGTCGCCTCTTCCGAACCGACCGGCAGGTAGCTGACCACCACGTCGGCCTTCGTCTTCTTCAGGATGCCGACGACGTCGGAGGTCTCGCCGGGTGCCTTCAAGACGATGTCCGCGAGGTACTTGCCGATGCCGTCGTGCGTCATTCCGCGCTGCACCTTGACGCCCAGGGGCGGAACGTCGCTGAACTTCACGGTGTTGTTCGCGCCGGCGAAGATGGCTTTCGACAGGTCGAGGCCGACCTTCTTCTTGTCGATGTCGAAAGCGGCGACGAACTCGATGTCGCTGATGTGGTAGCCGCCGAGGTTGACGTGCATGAGGCCGGGTACGGCCTCAGTCTCCGAGGCATTGCGGTAGTAGTGCACGCCTTGAATCAGCGAGGAGGCGCAGTTGCCGACCCCCACGACTGCGACCCGCACCTTGCCGTTGCGATGGCCGTTCTTTTGACCGTCTTTCACGCTCTGACCTCCTCGCGAACTTTGACTCGATCTTTGATTCCAAGCATGTGATCCAGGCGCGCACGCTCGCGCGCGATGTTTTCCAGGTCAAGGGAGCAGTACACCTGCCGGCCCTCTCGGCGGGTACGGATGACGCCACCGACGCGGAGCATCCGAAGGTGCCACGAGATCCGCGGCTGACTCATGTGCAGGTGGGCCGCGAGATCGTTGACGTTCTCTTCGCCGGCCTTTCCCAGGCGCTCCAGGATGCGCAGGCGGGTCGGGTTGGCAAACCCCAAAAAGTGGTCCGGAAGCTCTTGACGCTGGGTCTGTAGAAACATAAAGGTTGCTTTATACGGAGTCTAACGCATAAAGGGTCCGTTATGTGTGGATCGCCCCCGCGGCGGCTGAGCTAGGGGCGGCGGACAAGGTCCAGGAACTCCGCCCGCGTGCGCGGGTCCTTGCGGAACGTGCCGAGCATGCACGAGGTGATCAGCTGACCGCCCGGCTTCTCGACGCCCCGCATCTCCATGCACAGATGACGCGCCTCGACCACGACGCCGACACCCTTGGGGGTCAGCGTCCCATTGAGGGCCTCGGCGATCTCTTTCGTCATGCGCTCCTGAAGCTGCAGGCGGTGGGCGAAGACGCCGACCAGGCGCGGGATCTTGCTCAAGCCCACGACCTTTCCTCGGGGTAGGTAGCCCACCTGGCACATGCCGAAAAACGGCAGCATGTGGTGCTCGCAAAGGCTGTAGAAGGGGATGTCCTTGACGACGACCATCTCGTCGTAGTCCTGGTCGAACACGGCATCGGAGATGACATCCTCCGGCCGCACGCCATAGCCGTCGGTGAGCTGGCGCAGCGCCCTCGAGACCCGCTCCGGCGTTGCCTTCAGGCCCTGGCGGTGCGGATCCTCCCCCAGTTCGGCGAGCAGCGACTCGACCAGGTCGGGAATCCCATCGCCTGGACGCGGCTTGCTCTTCGCCACTCCGGCATGGTCACACAATTGATGAGTGGATGCGATCGGAGCGGCGCAGGTACTGTCGGAAATCGGGTACCTGCTGAGGCAAGACCCTGACGAGAAGTTCCGCGCCAAGGCGTTCTCGGCGGCGGCGTGGTCGCTGGCGATCGAGCGGCCAGACCTCGCGGCGCTACATGCGAGCAACGAGCTCACATCGCTCGAAGGGGTGGGCGCCGGCATCGCCAAGGTGCTCGTCGAGGTGCTGGACACCGGCCGCAGCCGCTATCTCGACCGCCTGCGCGAAGAGATGAAGCAGCCGGCTCGCGATGACGAGTCGGCAATCGATTTCGCCCAGTACAGGGGTGACGTCCATTCCCACTCGAGCTGGAGCGACGGCAAGGCTACGATGCTGGAGATGGCCCGCGGGGCGGAGGCGATGGGATACGAGTATCTCGGCGTAACGGACCACTCCCCGCGCATCAAGGTCGTGAACGGGCTCAACGCCGACCGGCTGCTCTCGCAATCGCGGGAGATGGCAGAGGTGCAGGCGCAGGTGCCTGGCGTGGCCTTGATGCAGGGCATCGAGGTGGACATCCTCGAGGACGGTGCGCTCGACCTGCCGGACACGGTCCTCGAGCTGCTCGACGTGGTGATCGCGTCGCCCCACGTCAAGCTCCGCCAGGAACCGGCTGCAATGACCGAGCGCATGCTGCGCGCGGTCTCGCACCCACATGTCGACGTGATCGGCCACCCGACAGGGCGCCGGCCGGGCTCTCGCGAAGGTGCCAACTACGATTTCGAAGCTGTCTTCAAAGAGGCCGCGCGCCATGGCGTCGCGCTCGAGATCGATTGCGACCCCGCGCGGATGGACCTGTCGCCCGAAATGGCCAGGTTTGCCCTCGAGTGCGGGTGCAACTTCGCCGTCGACGGCGACGCGCACGCGCCGGCCGAGTTCTCCTACGTGCCGATGGGCATGTGGTTGGCACAGCGGGCGGGCATCCCGCAGAACCGCATCCTGAACTTCCTGCCGCTGGACGAGCTCACCGACGCCTTGCGCTGAGGTGTTTCTGCTCGCCGATCGCGTAGGCCTCGGCGCGCAGCTTACGATCTGAAACGTGGCGAAGGTCGGCATCATGATCGAGGGGCAGGAAGGCCTCAACTGGGACAGGTGGCGGCGCATCTGCCACGACGCCGACACCCTCGGCTTCGATTCACTGCGCCGGAGCGACCACCTGACCTCATTGATGGGTTCGCCTGAGCGCGACTGCATCGAAACATGGGCCTCGCTTGCGGTCGCCGCCGAATGGACGAAGCGGATCGAGCTCGGACCCATGGTGAGCCCGATGACCTTCCGGCTGCCCGCGATCCTGGCCAAGATGGCCGCATCCGTGGACACTCTCTCCGGCGGCCGGGTCATCCTCGGTGTCGGAGCCGGCTGGAACGAGAACGAACACAAGGAGTTCGGGGTCCCCTTCTTCACGGAGAAGGAACGATTCGACCATCTCGAACGGGGCATTCGGACGATGCGCGAAATCTGGAACAAGTCAAACCCGATGCCGGTCCGCAACCCGATGCCGCTCTTGATGGGCGGCAAGGGCCGGAAGCGAACCATCCCGCTCGTCGCGCGCGAAGCGTCCGAGTGGAATGTGTCGCGCCTGGACACGGACCTGTACGTGCAGGCACGCGAAAACCTGGAAGCTTCGTGCCGCGAGCTCGGACGTGATCCGAGCTCGATCCGGCACTCGGTGATGACGAGCTACATCATCGGACGTGACAAATCGGAGTTGCGTGACCGCGCCGGACAAGTCTCCAAGATCGTGCGACAGCTGGGCGGCATGACCCCCGACGAGGTGATCGAGGACCGGAAAGAGGCGTGGTTCGTAGGCACGCCGGAAGAGATCGCGGAGAAGATGCATGGAGTCGCGGCTCTTGGGGTCGACCTCTTCATGCTCCAGCACTGGCTCCTCGACGATGCCGAAGCCTTGAAACTGCTGGCCTCCGAGGTGATACCGGCGGTCGCCTAGGGCCCGACGGTCTAGATTAACGACATGGATTTCGATCTCAGCGAGTCCGAGAAGACGTTTCGCGATGAGGTCCGCGCCTGGCTGAAGGCGAACGTTCCGCGCAAGGACGGCCCGTCCGAGTCCGACATGAAGGCTTTCGTCGAGAGCCGGAGGGCATGGCAGAGGAAGCTCTACGAGGCCGGCTACGTCGGCATCACGTGGCCGAAGGAGTACGGCGGACGCGGCGAGGGCTTCATGCAGCAGCTGATCTTCAACGACGAGATGATCCAGGCCAAGGCGCCCGAGCCGATCAACGTCATCGGGCTCGGCATGGGCGGTCCCGTCGTCATCTCTCACGGCACCGAAGAGCAAAAGAAGCGATACCTTCCGCCGCTCCTCTCCGCGGAGGAGATCTGGTGCCAGGGATTCAGCGAGCCGAATGCCGGCAGCGACCTATCCGGTTTGCAGACCCGCGCCGAGGACAAGGGCGATCACTACCTGGTCAATGGGCAGAAGGTCTGGACGACTCTTGCGCACGTGGCGAAGTGGTGCATGTTGGTCACCCGCGAGCGCAAGGAGGCCAATCCGCGCGAAGGCCTCACCTACCTGCTGGTCGACATGGAGAGCCCCGGCGTAGAGGTTCGCCCGCTCGTCCAGATCACGGGCGATGCCGAGTTCAACGAAATCTTTTTCAAAGATGTCAAAGTCCCCAAGTCACAGATCCTCGGCGAGGCCGGCAACGGTTGGGCCGTCGCGATGACCACGCTCCTGCACGAAAGGGGCACGCTGGGAATGGCGCTCGCCACCCGCGCCCAGATCACCGCCGCCGAGCTTGCCGAGCACGCGCGCAAGCTTGGTCGAGGCGCCGACCCGCTCATCCGCCAGACGGTCGCTCAGTACACGATCGAGGCTCGGGCGCTACAGCTCAACGGCTATCGCGCTGTGACGGCGGTTAAGCGCAGTGGCATTCCAGGACCCGAAGGGTCGATTCTCAAGCTGATGTGGTCGGAGCTCAACCAGCGCATGGCCGAGGCGGCCGTCGACATGGCAGGACCGGCCGGGCAGGTCGGCGACGGCGATGGCTGGCTCTACCAGTTCTTGCGCTCGAGGGCAAACACGATCGAGGCCGGCTCCTCCGAGGTGCTGCGCAACATCCTGGCGGAGAGGGTGCTGGGCCTGCCGCGCAGCCGCTAACGAATCATTCGCCTCGACTGGAAGCTTTCGCCTTACTGAATAGTTTAAAATATCGAAACTATGCCCCACCCCTCGACCGATGAAGCGCTCGCGGCCTACAGGAAGCTGCACCGTGCCCTGCTGACGTCGACTGCCGGCAAGTGGCTACACCTCGACATCTCGATGCAGCAGCTGCGCGCGTTGTTCTTGCTCCGAGACGAGGAGGAGGCTTCGGTGGGTCGCCTGGCGGAGCTCTTCGGCATCGGCTTGCCCGCGGCAAGCCTGCTCGCGGACCGCCTCGTGCGAGCCGGTTACGTCGAACGCCGCGACGATCCCGCGGACCGCCGCCGAGTGCTGCTCAGCCTGACGCGTGGAGGGGTGCGCCTGGTCACCGACCTCCGTGAGGGCAGCCAATCGCTCCTCCGCCGCTGGATGTCTTCGCTTTCGCCAGACGACCTGGCGGCGCTGACGCACGGCTGGCGCGCGCTCGCTGACGTGGCTTCGAGCCACGGCGCAGTCCTGGAGCACACCGCCGTATGACCGCCGTCGCCGCACGCCAGCGCGATGAAGCGACTGAGAAGAAGGGAATCGATCGGGGCGTCATGGCCGTCTTCGCCGGCCTCATGCTCGGGTCGCTGATCGCGTCGCTGAACATGACGCTGGTCGCTCCGGCGCTGCCGACCATCGTCGCGGAGCTCGGTGGCATCGCGGACTACAGCTGGATACCGATCTCCGCGATGCTCGCCTCCACCATCGTCGTGCCGGTCGCCGGCAAGCTCTCCGACATCTACGGCCGCAAGCCGCTGTACATGACGGGCATTGTCGTGTTTGCGGTCGGCTCCGCACTTTCCGGCGTCGCTCCGAACTTCTGGTTCCTGGTGTTCGCTAGGTTCGTCCAGGGCGCCGGGATGGGCTTCATCATGCCGCTGTCGCAGGCGATCATCGGCGACATCATCTCGCCGCGCGAGCGCGGCAAGTACCAGGGAATGATGGGCGCCTCCTTCGGTGTGGCTTCGATCATCGGACCGGCGGCCGGCGGGTTCATCACCCAGAACTTCAGCTGGCGGTGGCTGTTCTTCATCAACATCCCCTTCGCGATCCTCACGCTGTTCGTGGTGGCTGCCTATATGCACGTCCCCAACGAGCGCCGCAAGCACGCCATCGACGTTTGGGGCAGCATCACTCTTTCGAGCGGAATCACCTGCGCGCTCCTGGCCACCGTCTGGGGCGGAGGTCAGTACCCGTGGAACTCGTGGCAGATCGTCGGGCTGTACTCGGCCGCGGCGATCCTGCTCGTCGCGTTTGTCTGGGTGGAGACGTGGGCGCCCGAACCGGTGCTGCCGCTGCGGCTCTGGAAGAGCGGCATATTCACCTTCTCCAACATCGCGGGAATGGGTGTTGCGATGTCGATGTTCGGTGCGATCTTTTTCCTGCCTGTTTTCGTGCAGGGCGTGATCGGCAACAGCGTCACGAACTCCGGGGCGATCCTGGTCCCGATGTTGGTCGCGATGATCGTGACCAGCATTGGCAGCGGCCAGTTCATCTCTCGGACCGGGCGCTACAAGATCCCGCTGCTCATCGGGCTGGTTGTCATGGGCGCAGGCTTCTACGTGCTCTCGACATTCGACATCCACACGACCAACCAGACCGCGATCGAGGCCATGATCCTGATCGGCCTTGGCCTCGGCGTCAGCATGCAGACCTACACGCTCGTCGTGCAGAACTCGGTCAGCCGCGAGGACATGGCGGTGGCGACCTCCGCCACGCAGCTGTCGCGGTCGATCGGTGCGGCGATCGGACTTGCGATCCTCGGGACGATCCTTACCCAGGGCATGGCGACGTCGATGGCCAAGTACCTGCCGGCGGCCGCCCTCAAGCAGTTCCAGGCCGCGGGCGCCTCAACCGCGGGAGCGGTGTTCGATCCCACGCAGCTGGCCCGCCTTCCCCCCGCGATCGCCGCGGGCATCCGGCACGGTCTGGCCGACGCCATACATCCGGTCTTCATGGCGGGCCTTCCGATCATCGCGGTGGCGTTCATCGCGACGCTGCTGATCAGAGAGGTCCCCCTGCGCCAGACCGCCCACGTCGCGGCTGGGCGCGCGCAGCCCGGGAATTGAGGCGCGCCGCATAGACTAGGCCGCACACCGTGGCGACCCCGCATACCGAACAGCGCGTACTCTGGGCCTTCTGGCTAGCGTGTGGTCTGTCCGCGATTGCAGGCGTCGTGCCCCTGGCGCTCGGCGGAGGTTCAAGGATCGGCGGATCTGCCATCCCCTTCGCCCTTGGCGCCATCCTGCTCGGTGCGTGCGCCCTGCTCTATGCGCAGGGCCGGCCGATCGCCACGTTGCTGTACTTCATTGCGAGCCTCGCGATCGTCTACGGCATGCTCGCCATGCTCGCACTGCCGCTTCGCCTCGCGGTGATCGGCACGTGTCCGCCCGCCCCGGCCTTCTGCGGCGCCGGCCTCGAGCGACCGATGACCAGCGGCGAGTCGAACGCCCTTGGCCTTGCCGTCGGGTTGGGGATCGTCGCGATCCTGACCGGCTTCTTCGGCCTCGTCACGCTGTACCGGCGCGACACCGGGGCTGTTCCGGCAGCAGCCGCTCCGCCCGCGCGCCGAATCGCGCCGGTGGGTGCCAAGCCCCAGGCTCCCACCGAAGCCGTCACACCTGAGCCGGCTGCGCCACCGGCCCCGGTGAAGGCCGAGGTCGAGCCCGCTCCCGAAACCACGCTCGAGTTGACGGCTCCGGTCGAACCGCTCGAGCTGCCGGCGGTCGGGACCGCCGACCCTGCCGAGGTTGCCGCTCCCGCGCCAATACGCAAGCCCAGGCGCCGGCGCGCGCCCAAGTCACCCGCCTCTCCGACCACACCCACCGAAGGAGCCGACTGATGGACTTTGCCTTCTCCGAAGAACAGGAGATGCTCCGCCGCTCCGCGCGGGACTTCCTGGCCAAGGAATGCAGCTCGAAGGTCGTGCGCAAGCTCATGGAGAGCACGGATGCGTACGACCCCGCGCTCTGGAAGAAGATCGTGGAGCTCGGCTGGACCGCGCTCGGCATTCCTGAGCAGTACGGCGGCGTCGGCACCTTCCTCGACCTCGTCGTGGTCCTCGAAGAGGCCGGCCGCGCGCTGCTGCCCGGCCCGTTTTTCGCCACGATGGGCCTGGCCGTGCCGGCCCTCATCGAAGCCGGTACTGAAGCTCAGAGGAAGGAGGTGCTGGGCGCGATCGCGCAAGGCACTGCGCGCGCCACGCTGGCGTTCACCGAACCATCGGGCAGATGGGACGCGGGCGCGGTGACGCTGACCGCCAAGCCGAGCACAGGCGGCTGGCAGCTCGATGGCGTGAAGCTGTTCGTGCCGGACGCCGAGGCGGCCGACTACATCGTGGTCGCGGCCCGTACCCGGGGCGAAGGCGAGGATGGGATCTCACTCTTCCTGGTCAAGGGCCGGCCGAAGGGCATGACGGTGACCTCACTCAAGACCCTCGACATGACACGGCGCTGGAATGAGGTCCGGTTCGACGCCGTGAAGCTGGACGGTGCTTCGCTCATGGGCCAGGCTGACAGCGCATGGCCTCACCTCAGGCGAGCGCTGGATTGGGGGACCGCGGCGCTGTGCGCCGAGATGATCGGCGGAGCGCAGAAGGTGCTCGAGACGTCAACCGAGTATGCGAAGACGCGCCATCAGTTCGGCAAGCCGATCGGCATCTACCAGGCTGTGTCGCACAAGCTCGCGGACATGCTCGTGCTTTCGGAAAGCGGCCGGTCCGCGACCTATTACGCCGCCTGGGCGGTCGACGCCGACGCGCCAGACCGCTCGCTTGCGTCGTCGATGGCGAAGGCATACGTCTCCGACGCCTATCGCAAGATTTCGGGAGACGGCATCCAGGTGCACGGCGGCATCGGGTTCACCTGGGAGCACGACATGCACCTGTACTTCAAGCGGGCCAAGTCCTCAGAGGTGACGCTGGGCGACGCGACATTCCACCGGGAGCTGGTCGCGCAGTCGCTGGATCTCTAGCGCCGCTCATGCCGTGGGTGCTCCTTGGCGCGGCAATCGCCACCGAGGTGGCCGGCACGCTCGCGCTCCGCGCCTCTGACGGCCTCAGCCGCCTGGTGCCTTCGATCACCGTTGCGGTCGGGTACCTCGCGAGCTTCGGACTTCTCGCCATCGTGCTGAAGTCACTCCCGGTCGGCATCGTCTACGCGATCTGGGCCGCCGTCGGGGTCGCGCTCGTCGCCATCTTCGGCAAGATCATGTTCAACGACCCGGTCCCGCCCATCGCGATCGCCGGAATGGTCCTGATTGTCGCCGGAGTGGCGCTGGTCAGCCTGTCAGGCGCGAAGACGCACTGACGCAGGATCTCTAGTCGCGAACGGTCCCGATGAATTCGCCGTAGAGCCCCAGTGAGGTGAACTGGCCCAGGTCGGTCGATCGGACGTAGCCGAGCGAAAACGGCGGCTGCTGCAAGGGATCGGGATGCGAATAGCCGATCATGGTTTGCGAGTCGAGCCACCCGGTCGCGGTGAACCCGTTGGACATGGTCGCCTTGCTGCCGTCCTGGCCGGCGATCCACTGCGAGAAGCCGGGCCCGGCGACGTCCGCACAGCAGATCATCACATGGCGCTCATCCGGCGCCAGGATCGGTCCAAAGGCGGTGTTCATTGACGTGACCGTGAAGCGCCAGATCTCGCTGCCGTCCGCTCTCCGGACGCTCACCGGTGAGTCGACGCGTTGCTGAGCGGTGCCGCCGCCTGTCATCACCGGGTCAAGGGTGCACACGAAAGCGCCGCTTTGCACGGACTCCCAGACCATGCACGAACCCTGGTCGGCGAAGGGTGAAAGCGGCTTCATCGTCGAAGCGTCGATCCTGACGAACGTCCCCAGCGTCGAGCCCGGACCTCCGCCCTGGCTCGCCCACACGGTGGGATAGGTTCCGATCGGTCCGACCGCGTCCCATCCGGTCAAAGCCATGACGCCGTCTGATCCGGTCCAAGCCTGGTGGTAGACCAGCCGGCTTGACGTGGCGCTCGTGGCTGCATACGCGTCGAAGCTGTAGGTGGCCGTGGACGCGGATCCGTCACACGGAACTGCGTTCTCGGGCACTGTGAAGATCGTTCCCAGGATCCGGGCGCCATCGGGGCTCACGGCGAAAGAGAGCATCTGCTGCGGGGAGGTCATCGGGAAGGTGGCGACCGTGGTTACAGCTCCGTCGATCGCGAGGCTGCGCACAACGCCGTTCCCGTCCGCATAGAACACCTTGCCGGCCGCTAAGTGCGCAGATGGAGGGTCGATCGCACCAATGCAAGCGCCAATGCTCGGCACCGGCATCGGGGTGAAGGTGGCGCTGGCTATCGTATCGCCGTCCAGGCCTGCGATTGCGACGGTGTTCCACTGATCGAGGTTCGCCGTTCCTTTTGCTTCCAGAACGGCGAAGAGCATTGGCGTGTTGGCCGTGGCCGCCGGCGACGTCGCGGGAGAACTCGCCGGCTGGGCTTGCATCTGACCGCAAGCCGTGACCATCACCACCAGACCGATGAGCACGCGGCGCATACAGCAGCAACGTGCGGCAACCACCAACGTTATGGCAGAGTTGAAATCGTTCGGCGCTAGCCCGCGGCGAGGAGGCGGAAGACGACCAGGCCGAACAGCGCGCACGCGGGGATGACCAGCCCTCGAAACAGGGTCCAGTAGCCGGACCACGCTTCGCGGAGGCGGTCCAGCCGCCTGCCCGATCCGAAGACAAGCGACCAGTAGATCGGAAGCGCCGCGCCGGTGTTGAGCGCGAGCGCGAGCAGGGCGACGCCGCCCGCGCCCGCAAGCCACGGCTCCAACGGAGCCGTCGCGCCGAAGCCTGCCTGCATGCCCCACACCGCGCCGGCGGCGATCAAACCGAGCAGCGCAGGCAGGCCCAGCAGGAAGAAGGCGGAGAAGCTGACGATCACCATGGCGAGCAATAACGCCAGCGTCGCGACGACGCCCGCGAGTGCGGCCGCCGCCACGGTGATGCCGCTGGCGGAGGATGCGCCGGTGTGCGCGGGCGTGGACGCGGCCGCCGCCGGCACCGGATCCGCCGCCGTCCCGGTGACCGCCGCTTGAACGTCTGACCAGGAGTGCCAGTGCGCGCCCGACGTGATTGCGCCGGCGACGCCCGCCGAGGCTGCTGCGATGAGCACCCCGGCGGCGATGGCCGCGGCGTTGCGGCGCAGAACAGCGATCGGAATCCACACTCGGCGGCGGCGGACGCGACCCAGGCCCGTCTCCATCAGCCGCTCGCGGTCGAATGTCGTGCCGCACAGGATCGTCAGCGCGAAGCACGCGGTGATGGGAAGCAGCAGGGATGCCGTGGCCAGAGGCGAGCGAAACACGAAGAGCGCGAGGGGCAGGTCCGCGACCGCTGCCGACACCGGCGAGAGGAGGAAGGACCACGCGCCGCCGGCCGCTCCTTCACGGGGAAACAGCATGAATCCGAGCATCCTGCCCATCGCCGCCCAGTACGCCGTGACGGCGGCGACGAAGGCAAACACGGGGAGCAGGTCCCATGGCGCGGGCTGGCCGAAAAAGCTCAGAAAAGCCATGCCCGCCGCCATCCACAGCGTCACCCATACGGTGCTGACCACCGCGCCCGGCAGAACCTCGAGCCAGATCAGCGAAGGATCGTCAACAGGCGTGTAGAGCAGCACCTCCAGCGATCCCTGAGCCTTTTCCCACCAGATGCCGATCGAGCTCTTGATCGATTCGAGGAGCGCAAACGACATGAAGAACAGCGGGAGGAGCAGCCCCGCCTGAAGGGCCGTTCCGCCGGCCAATCGCTGGGCGACCTGTCCCGCCGGGCCCGGCAGCTGGCCGAAGAGCGAGGTCGCCGCCACCAGCAGCAGCACGAAAGCGTTCAGGTACATGACCCAGCTCAGGTCTCCGCGCCGCCACCACGAGCTGACATAAAAGGGGAGTGCGTGGCGCAGCAGGCTTCCCTGCGAGCGCAGCGAACCGAACATCCGCGACGCGGGAATCCCTGAGACGAATGGCGTCGTGGGCGGTTGCGGGCCGGACCTCGTCGCAACGGTCTCGTCCATGGCCTTGATGTAGACCGACTCCAGGCTCGTCTGTTCCTCCTGGAGCTGGTGGAAATGCGCTGCGTGGCCGGCCAGCCGCGCCTGCAGCTGCGCAGCGAATGCCGCGCGATCGCGGGTGTTTGCTTCCCATGGAAGGACATAGCCGAGGCGGTCGCCCTCGAGGTGGTAGCTGACCACGTGGTCGCGAAGCCAACTCTCCAATGACTCCGGATCCGATGGCGACGCCGCCAGCTGCGCCGTGAATCTGCGGCCATCGCCTGCATTGCGGCGCACCTGATCGAGCGTGCCGTGGGTGACGATGACCCCTTTCCGCATGATGGCGATGCGATCCGCCATCAGTTCGGCCTCGCTGAGCACGTGTGTCGTCACGATCAGCGCTGCGCCCCGAGCCCGCTGCTCACCCAGGTACCGGCGCATGTCAGCGGCGGCGACAGGATCAAGGCCGGCGGTGGGCTCGTCGCAGAAAATCCAGTCGGGCTCGTGCAGCGTGGCCCTGATCAGCGCGACCTTCTGCGCCATCCCTCGCGAGTACGCGGCGAGCACGGTGTCCGCGCGATCGGCCAGCTCGAAGCGTTCGAGCAGGCTGCCGATACGCTCCCGGCGAACCTTCTCGGGGACCCCGTACAGGTATCCGAAATGGTCCAGGTACTCAGGTGCGGTGTTGCGGCCGTACAGCCGCGCCTGGTCGGGGACAACCCCTAGCCGCGCGCGGACCTCGTCCAGGCGCTCGGGCAGCCTCAGCCCGTCGAGCTCGATGAGACCCGAGTCGGGATGCAGGATCCCACCGAGGCAGCGCAGCGTCGTCGACTTGCCTGCGCCGTTCTGTCCGAGCACGACCAGCATCTCGCCGCCCTCGACGTGCAGGTCGACGCCGTCCACTGCGCGTACGTCGCCAAAGCTCTTGCGGAGACCCTCGACCAGGATCATCGGAGTGAATCGACCGCCTTAGATCGGATTTGCTTCGATCAGCGGCGCAAGTCGGTCCCTCACCTCGAAGTGGATCTTTTCCCGTGAACCGGTCGCGTCGAGCCGCACGAACCGGTCCGGCTCGGCCGCCGCCAGCCGGTCGTAGGCGGCCGCGACCTTCTTGTGAAAGTCGAGCGACTCCTGCTCCATGCGGTCTGGCGCCTTGCCCGCCGCCATGTGACGTTGGAGTCCGTTCTCGACCGGGCCTTCCAGGAGGAAGGTGATGTGCGGGCGTGGAAACGTGGACGGCCAGATCGCCGGCACGCCTCGGGCACCTCCCTGGTAGGCGAGCGTCGAGTCGTGATACCGGTCGGCGACCACGATCTGACCGGCCGCCAGCGCTGGAGCGATCACCTCGGCGATCAGCTGGCGCCGTGCGGCCATGAAGAGGTACATCTCGGCCTCAGCGTCGATCTCGAGCCCGGCATAGAGGACGACCTCGCGAACGCGCTCTCCCAGCTCGGTGCCGCCCGGCTCCCGTACGACCACCGGGTCGCGCGATGCGAGCCACTCGCCCAGCATCTCGACCTGCGTTGTCTTGCCGGAACCCTCAGTGCCTTCGAATGTTATGAAGAGGCCAGGCGCCATGTGCCGGGAGATTCTATGCGGGTTCCTCGGGCGAGAGCGTGATTCGCAGCCGGCGTTGCGGCTCCTTGCCCATGCTGCGAGCGGAGAGCTCGTTCTCGGAGACCATCTGGTGCTGCAGCCGCCGGAGATAGGCGTTCTGGGGTGAGATCTCGACCGGACGAAGCGTGGACTTCACGGCCTTGATCGCGTCCGCGGCCTCGGCCAACGCCCGGGTCGTGGCCTCGTCGTGACGGTCGACTCCATAGATTCGGGATAGCGCGTCGCGAACCTGCGTCACGGAGTTGCTCTTCAAGATGTGGATGGGTAGACCGCGGCTCTCCGCCTGGCGCAGGCTGTCCGGCCGCCGGCGGTAATGATTCTTCAGGGTCAGCACCGCGCTCGCGCCGTCGAGATTTCCGAGCACCCTCACCGGCAGCTCGAGCTCCTTGATCGTCTGCTCGACGTGATGGCGGCTCACGCCATAGGGAAAGATGCCCAGCGGCTTGCTCGGCGTTGGAGGGGCCGGCGGCAGCTCGGGAGTCACTACGACAGGCGAGTCGACGTTGGAGATAACGCGTCCATCCCTCGTCCGCAGTCGGACCTTGGGAGTGAGGAGCGGTCCGCGCAGCGCCGTGTCGACGACATCCGCGAGCGGCATGTGGATGGCGACCCGGTCGCGGTCCTGGATCTCGACCAGNNGAGCAGGTTCTCGAGCGTCTGGCCGTGCGCGGTCGCGATGAGCTGCACTCCCCGCTCCGCGATCGTTCTGGCCGCGGCTGCCTCGAGCTCGGTGCCGATCTCATCGATGACGATGACCTCCGGCATGTGGTTTTCGACCGCCTCGATCATCACGGCGTGCTGCAGCATCGGCGTCTTCACCTGCATGCGCCGCGCGCGGCCGATGCCGGGGTGCGGGATGTCACCATCGCCGCCGATCTCGTTTGACGTGTCGACGATGACCACGCGCTTGCGAAGCTCGTCGGCGAGCAGCCTCGCGCATTCGCGCAGCATCGTGGTCTTGCCGATGCCCGGCCGCCCGAGCAGGAGGATGCTCTGGCCACTGACGACGATGTCGCGGATGATCTCGCCGGTGCCGGTGACCGCACGGCCGACCCGCATCGTCAGGCCGGTGATGCGGCCCGAGCGGTTGCGAATCGCGGAGACGCGGTGCAGCGTGCGTTCGATGCCGGCGCGGTTGTCGTCGCCGAACTGCCCCACGTTGTTGGCGACGTGCTCCAGGTCGGAGGCGGACACCGGGTGATCCGCGAGCAGCACCTCACGTCCGGGCACGCGAGCTTCCGGCTCGCGGCCAAGATCCAGCACTATCTCGAGCAGCTCGCGGGGATCGGTCCGTTCGTGCAGTGCCTGCGCCAGGTCGGGCGGCAACGCCCGGGCGAGGAGCTCAATCTCCTCGTCCCACTTCGGGTCTTGCGTTCGCGTGGCGACCTGGCCAGCTGTGCGAGCCTCTGAGGTCATCCGAACGAAGGCACCAGTCCCTTCTCGCGCACCGGTACGAGAACCGCAAGCTCCTTGACCAACAACAGCTGCGTCAACAGCACGCTGAACCCACGCCCGCGCAGGGCGTCGATCATGTGCGAATCATAGTGGCGCAGGCTCGACCAGGCCGGCGCCTCGGAATCCCCCAACAGCGACAGGCCGAAGTCAGCCAGTTCGCCCGGTAGCGGGCCTTCGGGTAGCACCATGAAATTCAAGGTGTCCGGCCGAGCCCCGGAGCTGCGCTCGGCTTTGACCCACCCGACCAGCTCGATGCGGTCGACGACGTACTCGTGCTTGTCGGACCCGCGCGCGGCAAGCCTGCCGGTCCACTCGCCGCCATGCATCGCCCTCCACTCGCGATAGCTCGGGGCTTCGAGCTGAGACACACCCTGGGGCGTCACCTTCCGGTACAGCTGATAGAGCATGTGGTTGTCCCCGCGCTTGACGGGGCGCACGCCCTCGGGAAACTGCTCAGAGGCCATCACGGGTTTGTCGGCGTACACGACCACCTCGGTCGCGTACTGGCGGAAACCGCGCAGCCGAAACGCCGGGAGCAACGGGTGGCCGTCCGGCAGGCGGACGAACAGCCTCAGCGCACCCCGTTCTAGCGCCTGGTTCGAAAGGTGCTCCACCAGCGCAAGCGCCACCTCGTCGGAATCGGATTCGTCGGCCACCTGGAGGTTCAGGACCTGCAGCACGTTTGCCCGTCGGAGGTCGAGTCCGAGCGGCTGGCCCGATGCCTGGATGAAGCCGACCACTTTGCCGTTGTCCTCCGCGACGTAGATCAGGGTCTCCTGGGTGAGGGGCAGCAGAGCAGACAGGGTCGAGCTCAAAAGCGACCACAGCCTTGCCGCCGGCGGCTCGGCTTCGCTGAGGCGGATGTCCGCCGAGCGGTGCATCTCTTCGATGCGCGCGAGGTCCAGCAGGCCGGCGGCGCGGATCTTCATGACGCCGCCGCGAGCTTCACGAACTCGCGGTGCAGGCGCAGGTCGCCGGTCAGCTCCGGGTGGAAGCACAGCGCGACGATGCGTCCCTGGCGTACCGCCACTGCGTGCCCGTCGTACTGGGCGATCACCTCGGCAGATCCCACCGATTCGACAAGCGGCGACCGGATGAAGACGCCCGGAAACGACTTGCCACTCAAACCGACAACGTCCAGCGGGGCCTCGAAGCTGTCGACCTGCCGGCCGTAGCCGTTGCGCCGGACGGCAATGTCCAGCACGCCCAGGCCCTTCTGATCCGCCATCCCATCCACCACCTCGCGCGCGAGGACGATCGTTCCCGCACACGTGGCGAACGTGGCGAGGCCGTGGGCGATCGCGTCGCGCAGCGGCTCGAGGAGGCCGGTGCGCTCCATGAGCATCGTCATCGTCGTGCTCTCGCCGCCGGGCAGCACGATGCCGTCGAGTCCTTCGAGGTCCTCACTCGTGCGGACCAGGCGGGTGTGCGCACCGGACTTCTCGAGGGCACGCACGTGCTCGGCGAAAGCGCCTTGCATCGCAAGGACTCCGATCAGGGGTTTGCTCCCTTTGGGAGCGGAGCTACCAGCCTCGGGCAGCGAGCAATCCTTCCTTGGGGATGGCGGGGATCTCGAGACCGTCCATCGCCTTCCCCAGTCCCGCGGACACCTCGGCCAGCCGCTCGGGCTTGTCGAAGTAAGTCGTGGCCGCGACGATCGCCTTGGCACGCTTCAAGGGGTCCTCCGACTTGAAGATGCCCGACCCGACGAAGACCCCATCCACTCCGAGCTGCATCATCAATGCGGCGTCCGCGGGCGTCGCGATGCCTCCCGCCGCGAAGTTGACGACGGGCAGGCGGCCCAGCCGCTGGCACTCCGCGAGCACGTCTACAGGTGCGCCGATCAGCTTCGCCTCGTGGACGAGCTCAGCGTGGTTCAAGCCCTGGAGCTTGCGGATGCCGGCGTTGACGGCGCGCGCGTGGCGGACCGCCTCCACCACGTTTCCGGTACCCGCTTCGCCCTTGGTGCGGATCATCGCCGCGCCTTCGGCGATCCGGCGAGTCGCCTCGCCGAGGTCCCTGCAGCCACACACGAAGGGCACCCTGAACGGGTGCTTGTCGATATGGTTCTCTTCGTCCGCGGGCGTAAGGACCTCGGACTCGTCGATGTAATCGATCCCCAACGCCTGAAGGATCTGCGCCTCGACGAAATGCCCGATCCGGCACTTGGCCATGACCGGGATGGTCACCGCTTCCATGATCGACCTGATCAGGTCGGGGTCGGACATGCGGGCTACGCCGCCTTCCTTACGGATGTCGGCCGGAACGCGCTCCAGGGCCATCACGGCGCAGGCGCCCGCCTCCTGGGCGATGCGGGCGTGCTCGGGCGTGACGACGTCCATGATCACGCCGCCCTTGAGCATCTGGGCCAGGCCGGCCTTGACCTTGAAAGAGCCCTTGATACCCCTAGGCACGGCGCCGTTTCCATTACGCGAACCGTTGCGTTCGGCCACGACCGGAATTCTACGCCGGGGGTTCTTTCTTACTGGGTAAGTGCTGAGTGGAGCTTTAGGCCGGATTTACTCCGGCCGTTACCCAACCGTCCTAATTCCAAGCGCCTCCAGGCGCGGCCGAGGAGAGGAGGGGTCCCGCGGGGGAGGACATCCTGTCCTCACCCGCGCCTTTCTTACTGGGTAAGTGCTGAGTGGAGCTTTAGGCCGGATTTACTCCGGCCGTCACCCAACCGTCCTAATTCCAAGCGCCTCCAGGCGCGGCCGAGGCAATCAGTAAGTCCCATCCTGCTCGCGCTTGCGCGCAGAGGAGGGGGTCCCGCGGGGGAGCAATCGGTAGGTCCCATCCTCGTCGCGCCTGCGCGCGACATCCTGTCCTCACCCGCGCCTTTCTACGCTGGGGGTTTCAGCCCTATAGCCGTTCGAGGACCAGGGTCCGCTTCGAGGCGTACTCGCCATCGGTCAGCAGCCCGTCTCGATGCAGGCGGGTCAGCATGTCCATCTCCTCGAGCACGTCCAGCAGCGGGGCCATGGTCCGCCGCGCCAGGTAGGCGTCGGAGGCGGTCCCGGCCTCCTCGCCGCGCGCGTCGAACTCGCGGATGAAGAACAGCGCTTTCACCGCCGAGAACGGGATTCCGAGCTTGCGGATGGGGCTGTCAGCCTGCTCGGCGTGGAGGTGCAGGACGACGCCATAACGATGGCGCTCGAGGGACCCGTCCAGGTGGCCGCGCAGCACCTCGCCGTCGAGGAAGCGGATGGCGACCTTTCGGGTTGGTGTCTCGGAGGCGAGCTCCTGGTCGCGCGGCAGCTCGACCCATTTGACCGCTGTGAGCGGGATCCAGGCGGTCTCGTTGTTCTCCAGGCCGCCGGCGTCGTCGACCTCGACCAGGAAGTCAGGCTCGTCGAAATCAAGATCGCGCGCGACCCCTTCCAGGGTCTCGTCGTCGAAGAAGCGGACGACTACCTTGGCCATTTCACACCTACTGTACTAACCCTCATGTCTCCACACTCCTGCGCTAGCCCTCCGAACCCGGAGGCGTTGCCTTGAGCTCGGCGGGGCCCTTGACTCGGCGCCGCCCGATCCGACGGGCGCACTTCATGCAGACGGCTATGTGCTTGCGAACGGATTCGGCCTGGTTCCGGCGAAGCTTGCCGGCCAGGTATGGGGCGAGCAGCGGCACGGCTTCCGCATGGCTGAGCTCGCCCTCGCCTTCGGCGGCGATGTACTCCTCTTTGAAGCGCAGGCGGGCGCGGTACAGCAGCGTCTCGACCGCGCTTTCCGACATCTTTAGCGTGCGTGCGATCTGGCGGTAGCTCAGGTCCTGCAGCTCGCGAAGCGTCAGCACGAGCCGGTATTTCTCGGGCAGCCTTTGCGAGACCGCCCACACCTGGCGACGCATCTCGTTCGATTCCTGAACCAGGACCGGGTCGAAGCTCTTACTCGTCGACGGTAGGTTGGCGAGCAGCTCTCCTTCGTCAGCTTCCACGCCATCGTCGGCGCGCAGGTCGCGCTGGCGGCGCCGCAGCTCGTCGAAGCACAGGTTGCGCGCAACCGTGTGGACCCAGCCGCCGAAGTTGAAGGAGTCGTCGACGCGGTCCATCATCCGCAGCGCTTTCATGAACGTTTCCTGCGCGATGTCCTCGGCCAGAAGCGCATCTCCGAGCTTGCGCCTCACGAGCCGGAAGATGGACGCGACGTAGCGACGGTGCAGCTCCTCGAACGCATGGATGTCGCCGTTGCGGTACGCCCTGACCAGCTCGACATCAGAGGGCTCAATACCCTCCTTGGTCGGTGGTGGCTCCTTTTCGTCTATGCCCAAGCGCGTTCCTTGCAAGCGCGAACGGCGGCGCGCCTCAGCATTTCGCCGGCATCTCCCATGAGCTGATGCAGATTGTCACCTTCCTCGTCCAGCGTCACCACCGCCGTGACGCCGAGATCGCTCAACGCCTCCCAGCCGGGCGCTTTGCTCCCGGCGATGAGGAGAACCGGGATTCTAGACGCTTTGGCGCGCTTTGCCACCTCGCCAGGCGCCTTGCCGTAGGCCGTCTGCGAATCGACTCGACCCTCGCCCGTGATGACCAGGTCGGCGCCTCTCAACCTGGCGTCCAGGCCGCTGGCCTCGACAACGAGCGGCGCGCCGGGAAGGAGCCTGGCGTCGAGGAACGCAATCAGGCCCGCGCCGGCGCCCCCGGCCGCGCCGGCTCCAGGCACGTCCGCCACGCGTTTTCCCAGATCACGCTCGATCACCGACGCGAACCTGGCCAGCGCGGCGTCGAGCTCCCGGATCATCTCGTCGCCGGCTCCTTTCTGCGGTCCGTAGACGGCGCTGGCCCCCTGGGGACCGGTCAGCGGATTGGTGACGTCACAGGCCACCATCACGTTCACCGAACGCCAACCGGGATCGAAACCGGCGGGGTCGATTCGCTCCAGGCGGGCCAGCGCCGCGCCTCCTCGCGTCAAATCGGTCCCGGCAGAATCGAGCAACCGGTAGCCGAGCGCCTGCGCCATCCCGGCGCCACCGTCGTTCGTCGCCGAGCCACCGATGCCGGCGATGATCTGGCCGGCGCCCGTCCGGCGCACCGCCTCCAGCAGCTGCCCGAAGCCGAACGTCGATGCCGTGCGCGGGTCGCGCCGCTCCGCCGGGATCAGCGTCAACCCGCTGGCGGACGCGAGCTCAAGCACCCCGGTCCGGCGCGCGTCGATCAATCCGTAGGTGGCCCGCACCGGATCGCCGAGCGGTCCTTCCACATCGGCGGTCAGGTAGGTGCCGTGATGGGCGCTCACCAGCGCCTCGACGGTTCCGTCGCCGCCATCCGCCACCGGCACCTCGAAAACCTCGGCGTCCGGAAACACCTCGCGCACGCCGCGCGCGATCGCGGCGGCGGCCTGGGAGGCGGACAGCGAGCCTTTGAAAGCGTTGGGGGCGACCACGACCTTCACAAGTGCACCGCTGGGTGCGAGCTTAATAGACCGTCGATGCGTTGCTGGGAGTGACGATTCGACGAGTCCCATCCCCGGGGAGGGTGAGCAGGGCCTCGAATCCGGCCGTATTCAAGCGAGATGGGGACGGCCGGAATGAATCCGGCCTACAGGCAGCATTGCTAATAGACGGGGATCGTCCAGTCCTTGTACTTCTTGGACTCGCCGCGGACGGCCCCGAAGTAGATGCTCTGCAGCTCGTGGGTGAACTCGCCGACCTTGCCATTTCCGACCGGACGGCGGTCCACCTCGACCACTGGCGAGATCTGCGCTCCAGTGCCGCAGAGCAGGAGCTCCTCGCATGTGTACAGCTCCGTTCGGTCGATGCTCCGTTCGACGACGGGCAGGCCCAGCTCGTCCTTGATGAGCTTCATGATCAGCGTTCGCGTCACGCCTTCGAGGATGTCGTCGGTGACCGGTGGGGTGAAGAACGTCCCCTCTTTGAACATGAACAGGTTTTCAGCCGAGCCCTCGGAGACGTGACCGTCGACCGTCAGCACGATCGCCTCGTCAAACCCTGACTCGACCGCCTCCGACTTCGCGAGCGCCGACTGCGCGTAAGAGCCCGTGATCTTCGCTCGCGCCGGCAGTGACTGATCCGGGACCCTCCGCCACGTGCTCACCATGCAGCGAATCCCCGACTCTATCTCGACGTAGTTGCCGAACGGTATCGCGTAGATGAAAAAGCTGTGCTCCAGGTTGTGCAGGCGAACTCCGATCTCTTCGCTCGACGTATAGAGAAGAGGACGGACGTAGACGTCGGACTTGAACTGGTTGCGGCGGAGCAGCTCCAGCGTGAAGTTGACCAGCTCTTCGGTCGAGTGCGGCAGCGTCATGCGCATGATGTTGGCGGACCGGTGCATGCGCTCGTAGTGCTGGGCGCCCTCGAGGAGAAAGAGCTGCTCCTGCTTGGCGTTCCAGTAGGCGCGAATGCCTTCGAAGACGCCGGTGCCGTAGTGAAGAGCGTGCGTCATCAGTCCGAGCCGCACGTCGTTGTAGCGGGCGAACTCCCCTTCGTGGAAGACCCAGGTGTTGGGGTGAGGCGCAGGTTTCTTCGCTGCGGCCTTCGATTTCGTCTCGACGCTCATCAAAATAAGTGTAGGCCCGGCTGCACGACGCGCCCGGCTTCTGTTATGAATCGGCTGTGAGCCTCTACGGAATCATCGCGGACCTGCGCCGGGAGCAACCGACCCCGGCTGCCATGCAGACGCTCGACCTGGTCGTGGCGGAGCTCGGCAAGACCCGGGACAACCTCAGGGACGCGGTCGCCGCGCTCAGCGACCAACAGCTTCCACCGGGCGGAAAACCCGTGCTCGACGAGCTCGTCCGGCGAGCGCGCGAGGCGGGCGTGTACGAGCTCGATTACGGTCCCGACCCGTACGACAAGCCCCCCGTCGAGCCACTCGACGAGGGCACCGCGGGCATCGGAGCGCTGCTGGCGATCACGTCACTGGCCGGCCTCGCGCTGGCGGTGGCCGTGGTCGTGATCGGCCTGAACGCGATCTTTCACTCCAACAGTGGCTGAGTCTTCTTTCGACGTCGTCTCGGAGTTCGACGCGGCCGAGCTGACCAACGCGCTGGACCAGGCACGCCGCGAGGTTGGCACGCGCTATGACTTCAAGGACACTGCCACGGTGTACGACCACCAGGAAAACAAGATCCTGATCGATTCGGCAAGCGAGGAAAGGGCGAAGGCCGCGCTCCAGGTCCTGCGCGAGAAGGGCGCCAGGAGACAGCTTTCACCGAAGCTTTTCAAAGCGGGCGATCCGAAGACCGTCGGCAAAGGGCGAGGCCAGATCGAGATTCAGCTAAACGCCGGGATCACCGACGACATCGCGCGTGATCTTCGAAAGCGAATCCAGAACGTGAGCCCCAAAGTCCAGGTCCGCATCCAGGGCGACCAGCTTCGCGTCGTCGGCAAGGACAAAGACACTCTTCAGCTGGTGATCAAGGCGCTGCGCGAAGCGGAGGACATCCCGGTTCCCCTTCAGTTCACCAATTACAGATAGGTCTCCGGCAACGGAGGATTAGGTACCTTGCTGGTCATCCCGGCCATCGACCTTTTCGGCGGGCGATGTGTTCGCCTGGTCAAAGGGGACTACAACCTCCCGACCGTGTACTCGGAAACCCCCCTCGAGGTCGTAGACGAGTTTGTTCATGCGGGAGCCGTGCGCCTGCATGTCGTCGACCTGGACGCCGCGCGCGGCACTGGAGAAAACAGGGCGGTGATCGAGGCGATCGTGCGGCGGAACGATGTGGAGGTACAGGTGGCCGGCGGGATCCGTTCGGACGAGGCTGTCGAGGCGTGGCTCAGCGCCGGCGCCCGCACGGTGGTGATGGGCACAGCTGCGGTGCGTGACCCGCGACTGCTCGAGAGGTGCACGCGCCGGCACCCGGGACGCTTGCTGACCGCGCTCGACGTGCGGGACGAGAAGGCTTCGGTCAGCGGCTGGACCGAGACCGAGCCGGTGATGATCGGGTCGTTGCTCGCGCGCTGGGACAAGTTGGATCTCGCAGGCGTGATCCTGACCTGTATCGACAGGGACGGCACCCTTTCAGGTCCGGACCTGGTCACGCTAGCCCGGGTTCGCTCCATGACGGGCCTCTCGGTGCTGTACTCGGGAGGCATCTCCACCTTTGATGACATCCAGCGCCTTGCCTCAGCCGGTGCGGAGGCCGTCATTCTCGGCAAGGCCCTCTACGAGGGCCGCATCACGCTCGATCAGGCGCTGGGAAACTGAGGCGACTCTGCGTCGCGCTCGCGATGGCCCTTGCGCTGCTCGCCTGCGGCGGACGCGAGACCCCGGACGACCAGAGTCTTCACCAGGACATCGTCAACGGCACCAACGGTGCGGAGGTGACTTTCGACGCGACGATGGTGAACGACCCTGTGGAATCCGGCGGGCATGAGCGGTTCGAGGTCAAAGCCTCGACCGGCGAGGTGCTCGAGATCGACCACAACACAACGCTCGCTCCATCAGTCCCGGTCCATGCGGGAGACACGCTCGTGATCCACGGCCAGCTCTACATCGATCCGGGACCCAAGATCGGCGTGCACTGCACTCACGCCCAGACCTCGAGCGGGTGTCCGAACCCCGGATGGATCGAGTTTGGGCAGAACTATTACGAGTAATAATGAGAGGAAACCCGGATGGTTTCCTCTCATCGCGCGTGCGGCTCCGCCGCAGGCGCTGCTCTCCTTCCGGTATACGGATCGGACCTATCTAAGTGTCACTCCTCACTACGAGCAGGCGACATTCATGGATGCGGGTTAGACGGCCTGGCGAAGCCAGGCCTACCTGCCACGCGGACTAGCGTTAGCTCCGGCCCTTCGTCGTTTTGCGCGCCACCACCTGGGCGGTGGCCTGCGCCACCGGGCGTACGACGATCTCGTCGATGTCCACGTGCGGAGGCCGCGTGACCGCGAAGACCACGCAATCGGCGATGTCCTCGGCGGACAGAGGCTTCAGGCCCTCGTAGACAGCTTTGGCCGCCTTGCGGTCGCCGTGGAAGCGCACGACGCTGAACTCGGTTTCGACCAGCCCGGGGGCGATCTCGGTTACCCGGATCGGTTCTCCGTTCAGCTCGAGCCGCAACGTGCGCGTGATCGCCCGTACGGCATGCTTGGCGGCGGTGTAGCCCGCTCCGCCCTTGTAGGTCTCAAAGCCGGCGATCGATCCGATGTTCACGACGTGCCCGTGCTTGGCCTTGCGCAGCAGGGGAAGGCATGCTCGGGTCATCCACATCAACCCGAGCACGTTGACCTTCCACATGCCGATCCAGTCCTCGTCCGACGCCTTCTCGATCGGCGCTAGCCCCAGCGCGCCGCCCGCGTTGTTGACCAGCACGTCGATGCGCCCGAACCTCTTGGAGACCTCACGCACGAACGCCTCGATGCTCTTCTTGTCGGTGACGTCGAGCGCAATGGCGATGCCTTCCTCCCCGGCAACCCGCTTCAGACGATCCAGACGCCGCGCGCCGACGACGATCTGGAAGCCCTTTCGCCCAAGCGCCACCGACGTGGCCGCGCCTATCCCTGAGGACGCCCCGGTGATGACTGCGACCGGTGTGGATTTGCTCGTACCCCTACCTCCATTTACCGCACGAAACCTTGGGCTTCGCTGTGAGTTCGCTGAAACCCCCGGTTGCATGACAACACCGGCGCTTTCTAAGCGTACCCTAGGGAAAATGCTGGAGGTCCTGGTGGGGTTTGTCGTCGGCCTCCTCGTGGTGGCCGGCATCCTCGTGATTCTCGGCCCCAACCTCAAAGGCGCGATCCGGCGCATTCGCTCGATGCAGCGCCCCGCCAGCGTTCCATCCGTATTTCAGAGCCGGTCGCGCGAGGTTGCATCTCCTGGCTTGAACTCAAAGACCCAGCGCGTGCTCGTGGCTGCCGCCCGCCTGTCCAACTGGCTGCGCGCTCACAGCCATGAAGACCTGTCGCGCGAGCTTCGCGGTGCGGCGGTGAGGCTGACGAGCAGCGAGCCGGCTGGGCTTTATGCCATGCAGACACTGCTGCGAAAGGTCCGGGCCCTCAGCCTCGAAGAGAGCTCTCAGCAGCGCTTGACCGCGCTCTCGAACGAGCTGCGGACCGCTGTCCAGGATCGCTTCGAGCAGCTGGAGCTGCTGCCCTTCAAACGCCCCTAGGAGGCGCGGACGGAAACCTCGGCGAGAGATTCAGCGATCCAGGTGGCCCAGGTGCTAGGCGCGGCCGAGCATCGCAGCGCGCGCATCCGTTGATGCGTAAGCGAGAAGCGCAGGCCGCAACGACGCAGATGGGCCGCATGGGCGCCGAAGATCCGTCGAGGGCTTCCGGCCGCGCCTCCCCAGGCGCAAGCGACCGGCGGCGTGTCAGGTCGGGATCCCCATTCGAAAAGACGATTGGGTTCAGTCGTGCTGTTCGCGCGGGCAACCGCGTCCTGGTCTCCGGCACGGCGCCGATCTGGCCGGACGGAACAGTCGACCCGGATCCGTACATCCAGGCGAAACGGTGCTTTGAGATCATCGAGGCGGCGATTCGCGAGGCGGGCGCGTCACCTGAGCAGGTGGTAAGGACGCGCATGTTCCTGACCGACAGCGCGTTCGCGGAGGCTGTCGGCAAGGCGCACAGCGAGGCGTTTGGCCCCGCCGCCCCCGCGGCGACGATGGTCGTGGTCAAAGGCCTGCTGGATGGGCGCTGGAAGGTGGAGATCGAGGCCGAAGCCGACCTCGGCTGAACCGTCTCGTTACGATTGAGCCCTGCGCGCGCCCGGCTACGCCTTGGCCTTCGGTCCCTTGCCGGACTCCACGTACTGTTTCAATGCCGCCATGGTTTTGCGGATCCCCTCCGCGTACTGCTTGGTGAGCAGCCCGCCCGTGAAGCGAAGCAGCCCGCCAAGCTCGTAGTCCATCTCATATAGGACGTGGGTCGTGCCGTCCTTTCTCTCGGTGTAGGTGTACGCCCAGGTGCCCTTCAGCGGGCCACGGATGAAGCGGCCCGCGCAATGCTTCGGCTTCGAATAGACGGTCTGCTCCACCTCGATCGATTCCTTGAACCCGCCCGGAAGGTCGAGCTGGTACCGATAGCGCGTGCCTTTGCCGGGAGGTCCGTCGTCGAGCTGCTCGGCCTTGGCGAGGTATGACGACCATTTCGGCGCGTGCTCGGCGTCCTCCTGCACCACCGCCCAGACTCGTGATGCCGGCGCCTTGATGTCGACCGTCTCGTGAATCTTGCTCACCCTGCGATGATCCCACGAGTGGCCGACGTAGTTCCTCAGCGGATGCTCGGCGCGCTGCGGCATAGGAACTACCGGCTGTTCCTGACCGGCCAGATCATCTCGACGGCCGGCACGTGGATGCAGAGCGTGGCCATGCCATGGCTCGCCCTGGAGCTGACGCACAGCGCACTGCTGGTCGGGCTCGTGCTTGCGGCGCAGTTCACGCCGGTCCTGGTCGGTGGACCGTTGGGCGGCGTGGTCGCGGACCGCTATCGCAAGCGAAATGTCCTGCTGATCACCCAGTCGCTTTTCACCGTCCCCTCTTTCGTGCTGTTCGCCGTCAGCTATTCGGGGCACGCGCAGTACTGGATGGTCATCGTGGCCGCGTTCGTCACCGGCACCATCAACATGATCGACGTCCCCGCTCGCCAGGCCTTCGTGATCGAGATGGTCGGCAGGCAGGACCTCATGAACGCGATCGCGCTGAACTCGTCGGTCTTCAACGCGTCGGCCGTGATCGGGCCCGCGATCGCCGGCCTGGTCATCGCGGCGGTTGGCGTGCCGATCTGCTTCCTGGCCAACTCGATCAGCTACCTGGCGGCGATCGTCGCGCTCCTGCTGATGCGAGACCTGCCCGGCGTTGTGCACCACAGCGACCAGTTGCCGTTCGTCAAGCGAATTGCGGAAGGTGCGTCGTATGCCCGGCGCGAGCCGGTGGTCGGAATGCTGCTGATCGCGGTCGCGGTCTTCTCGCTGTTCGCCATGAACCGACTGACCCTCATCCCGCTGTTTGCCGACCAGGTGCTGCACGTCGGCGCGCACGGTTTCGGATTCCTGCTTGCCGCGATGGGATTGGGCGCGCTGGTCGGCGCGCTGACGCTGGCGTTCTTTCCTGACCTCGGGGCGGACCCGAGGCGCCAGCTCTGGATGGCCATGATCTGGGTCGCGGCCCTGCTCGAGTTCTCGGTCTCGCGCGTCTTCGTGCTCTCGATGGCCGCGCTGCTCGTTGCCGGCTACTGCCAGATCTCGTTCGTAGCCACCGCCAACAACAGGATCCAGACACTCACGCCGGACCGCCTGCGTGGCCGCGTGATGTCGCTCTATGCGCAGGCCCTGATCGGCGTCGGGCCGCTGGGCAGCACGCAGGCGGGCGCCCTGGCTCAGTGGCTCGGCGCGCCCTGGGCGATGGCCATCGGCGCAGTCGTCGCGGGCGCGGTCCTGGCCGGGATCGCGATTCTCAGGCCGGAGGTGTTTGCACCGATGAATCGACCGAACTCAGACGCGGCCCTCAGTCCCGGGGCAGGTAGCGCGGGAGATCAGCCGGCGAGCTGAGACCCCGGGCTCCGAGGAACGCCGCAATGCCGTCGTGGACCTCGGCGATCGCACGCGGGTTGACGAAGGTGGCGGTTCCGACCTGGACCGCGGTGCATCCGGCGACCAGGAACTCGAGCGCGTCCTCCGCCGTCGCGATACCACCTATCCCGATCACCGGGATGCGCACGGCCCGCGCGGCCTGGTGGGCCAGGTGCACAGCGAGCGGGCGGATCGCCGGCCCGGAAAGGCCTCCGGTCCTGAAGCTAAGCCGAGGTTGATAAACGTTGAGGTCGATCGACATGCCGACGAACGTGTTGATCGCGCAGAGCGCGTCGGCGCCGGCGGCCTCGACCGCGCGCGCGATGACGCCGATGTCGCTGACCATCGGCGTGAGCTTCACCCAGACAGGCAGGCGGGTCCGCTTGCGCACGGCATCGGTCACGGCGGCGGCGGCGCGCGGGTCGTTGCCGAAGTAGAGGCCGCCCTGCTCGACGTTGGGACAGGAGATGTTGATCTCGAAGCCCGCGACTCCAGGCACTCCGTCAAGCCGTGCTGTGAGCTCTGCGTATTCGGCCGCCGACTCCCCGTTGATGTTGACGAACACGGGGAAATCCCACTCCGCCCACTTCGGCGCGTAATCGCGGATCAGCGCTTCGACTCCCGGTCCCTGCAGGCCGATCGCATTGAGCATCCCGCTTGGGGTTTCGACGATGCGCGGGGGAGGAGTGCCCGACCGCGGCCGCAAGAAGATGCCCTTCGAGACCATGCCTCCGAGCGCCCTTCGCTCGAGCAGCGGCACCTCGGTCCCGTAGCCGAATGTGCCCGATGCCGCCAGGATCGGGCCGCGCAGCGTCAGCGCGCCAACATCGACCGACATCTTGGTCACGGGGTGGCCGCATACGAGAGATGGGATGGCAAGGTCGCCCAATCGATGTCCGATGCGCGGTAGACCGGCCCCTCCCTGCATGCGCGGTCATACCCGCCGCGCTTGAGCGGGACCGCGCAGCCGAGGCACACGCCCGTGCCACAGCCCATGTAGGTCTCGACCGCGACCTGCGCCTCAGGCCACCGGGCAGCGACCGCCGCCAGCATGCGGTTCGGCCCGCACGCCAGCACGAGGTCGGCGTCCGGCGCGGCTGCGACGGCGGTGCCCTTCACTCCCTTCGAGCCGTCGTCCGTGGCCCAGATGAGGTCATCCCCGTCGGATTCGGAGCACAGGTCCTCTTTCGTGCGGGCGCCGTGGACCCAGGTCACGCGGATGCCGAGCGAAGCGGCCTGCCTCGCTGCGAGCGTCATCGACGCCACTCCCAGCCCGCCGCTGACCAGGACCGCCGAGCGAGGGCCAGCGCCGAATTCGAATCCATGTCCCAGCGGTCCGAGGCAGCTGACACGGTCTCCTTGCGTCATCGAGAGCAGCTGCGCCGTCCCGACGCCCACTGCTTTCAAGACGATCTCGATTCGCTCGCCGTCGACGCGATACACGGAGAACGGCCGGCGAAGCATCGGACCCGGTGACCAGCCTATGTTCACGAACTGACCGGGCAACACCGTGGAGGCGATCGGCGGGGCGTGCATCGTGATGACGTACATATCCCGGGCGACGAGGCGCTTGCCGGTTATGCGCGCGTCCACCAGGAACACTAGCCGGGTCCCCCCACCCCGGCTTCGCCGGACCTCCCCGCGGGCGGGGAGGTGACACCCGCCCTCCATTCGTCAATGGTCCGCACCTCCATGTCGCGCGAGGCGGCCACGGCGGATTCGAGCAGGGCGGTGGCGGTGTCGAGCGAGGTCAGGCACGGGATGCGGCGCTCGACCGCCGCGCGCCGGATCTCGAAGCCGTCCTTGAAAACCGGTCCCCCAAGCTCGCCCGGCTCGGCATAGATGTTCGACATCGTGTTGATCACGAGGTCCACGTCGCCCCGCATGATGATGTCGACCACAGTGGGGCCCGGCTCGCCGATCTTCGCGACCACTCGCGGAGAGAAGCCGGCCTGTCGAAGCGCCCGCGCGGTGCCGTCGGTCGCCACCAGCGACCAACCCATCTGGATCAGGCGGGAAACGATCGGAAAGAGCTCGGGTTTGTCCACGTCGGCGATGGTGAGCAGGGCAGAACCGCCTCGCTCGATCTGCATCCCGGAGGCGGCGAAGGCTTTTCGGAGGGCTTCGTTCAGCGTGCTCGCGATGCCGATCGCTTCGCCAGTGGATTTCATCTCGGGTCCGAGGTACGAGTCGACCGCCGGCAGCTTGTTCATCGAGAAAACAGGCGCCTTGACCGCGACCAGGTCGCGCGGAGGGACGAGCCCGGTCGACCAACCCATATCCGCGAGCTTCTCGCCGAGCATCACGCGCATGGCGAGCTTGACCATCGGCACCCCCGTGACCTTGGAAAGGAAGGGGACCGTGCGCGACGAACGCGGGTTGACCTCGAGCACGTACACGTGCCCGCGATGCACGACGTACTGCACGTTCACCATGCCGCGCAGGCGGAGGTGACGCGCGATCTTCACGGTGTAGTCGACCACGTGGTCGAGCTCGGACGCCTCCAGGCTCTGGGCCGGGTACACCGCATACGAATCGCCCGAGTGCACTCCTGCGCGCTCGACGTGCTGCATCACGCCGGGGATGACGACGGTCTCCCCGTCGGTGATCGCATCGACCTCGACCTCGGTGCCCTGCAGGTACTTGTCGACCAGCACCGTGCCCCGGGGCATGGCGCCGATGGCCCAGAACATGTAGCGCCGCAGCTCCTCCCGGTTGCGCACGATCTCCATCGCCCGGCCGCCCAGCACATATGAGGGCCGGACGAGCACCGGGTAGCCGGCGCGCTCAGCGATCGTGACCGCTTCCTCGACGGTGGTCGTGGTGCCGCCAACCGGCTGCGGGATGCCGATTGCGTCCAGCGCCCTGGCGAAGGCGCGCCGATCCTCCGCCAGGTCGATCGCCTCGCCGCTCGACCCCATGATCTCCACGCCATGCTGGTTGAGGGGCTCCGCGAGATTGATCGCGGTCTGGCCACCGAACTGGACCACGGCGCCATCCACCTGCTCGACCTGCGCGACGTGCAGGGCACCGTCGAGGTCGAGCGGGTCGAAGTAAAGGCGGTCGGAGGTGTCGAAGTCCGTCGAGACCGTCTCGGGGTTCGAGTTGACCAGCACCGCACGCACACCCGCTTCGCGCAATGACCAGGCGGCGTGAACCGAGCAGTAGTCGAACTCGATGCCCTGGCCGATGCGGATCGGGCCGGAGCCGATGACGAGCGCGCTGCCTTTTGAATCTGCGCCCTGCGCGCGCCCGGCGACCGGCACGCTCTCGGTCTCCTCCTCCCAGCAGGAGTAGTAGTACGGCGTCGCCGCCTCGAACTCCGCGGCGCACGTGTCGACCAGCTTGTAGGTCGGCATTGCACTCTCCACGGTGTCGCCGCGCAGGGCGCTGATCATCGCGTCGGAGAACCCGGCGCGCCGAAGCTCGCGCACGTCGCCTTCCACCTCGAGACGGATGAGGTTCGCCATCCGGTCGATGAACCACCGATCAATTCCGCTCCGCTCCGCGAGGGATTCCGGGCTCGCCCCATTCCTCAAGGCGTTGAGCAGCGCAAAGAGCCTCCGGTCGTTCGGTTGATCGATCGTCTCCGGGCCCAGCTCCTGGGCGGCCGGAGGCTTCTGCTCGAGCGAGCGCATCGCTTTGACCAGGGCCGCCTCGAAAGTCCTCTCGATCGCCATCACCTCGCCGGTCGACGCCATCTGCGTGCCCAGGCGGCGGTCGCCCGCGGGGAATTTGTCGAAAGGCCAGCGAGGGATCTTGACGACGCAGTAGTCCAGGGCGGGCTCGA
>PLYZ01000022.1 GCA_003151935.1 Candidatus Dormiibacterota bacterium
GTGGTGGTCGAGGTGGGGGGGACCGTCGGAGACATCGAGAGCCTTCCCTTCCTCGAAGCGATCCGCCAGCTCAAGAACGACCTCGGCCGCCAGAACGTGTTTTACGTGCACTGCTCGCTGGTGCCTGTGGTGCATGGCCATGAGATGAAGACGAAACCGACGCAGCATTCGGTCCAGGCGCTGCGCGCGATCGGTATCCAGCCCGATGCGATCATCTGCCGCTCCGAGCTGCCGATCGACGCCGACCTGAAGGAGAAGATCGCTTTGTTCACCGACGTGTCGCGTGAAGCGGTCGTCTCGGTGCCCGACGTGGACTCGATCTATGAGGTGCCGCTGATGCTTGAGGCGGCCGGGCTCGGGAAGGTGATGGCCAGGCACTTCGAGCTCGACGAGACCGCCCACGCTCCGGACCTCGGCCCCTGGACCGAGCTGGTCGAACGGATCAAGCACCCAAGGGCGACGGTGCCGGTGGCACTGGTCGGCAAGTACGTGTCCCTCCCGGATGCCTACCTCAGCGTCATCGAGTCCCTGAAGCACGCCGGCATCCACCACAATCTAGCGATCGACATTCGCTGGGTGTCATCGGAAAAGCTGGACGCCGGTGACACATCGCCCCTGATGGGGGTGGCGGGCATCGTCGTGCCTGGGGGCTTCGGATACCGCGGTATCGAGGGCAAGGTGCAGGCCTCGCGCTACGCCCGGCACAACCGGATCCCATACCTGGGCCTGTGCCTCGGGATGCAGTGTGCCGTGATCGACTTTGCCCGCGAGGTGCTGGACGCGCCGGACGCCAACTCCACAGAGTTCGCCGCGTTCACATCCACGCCGGTGATCGACCTGATGCCCGAGCAGAGAAACGTCGACCAGATGGGCGGGTCGATGCGACTCGGCCTGTACCCTTGCAAGCTGCTCCCAGGCTCGCTGGCCCACAAGGCTTACGGCGAAGAGGTCGTTTACGAGCGCCACCGCCATCGCTTCGAGTTCAACAACGAGTACCGCGAGGTGATGGGCGACGCGGGCATGGTGTTCAGCGGCGTGTCGCCCAATGGAAGGCTGGTCGAGATCATCGAGCTCGCGGATCACCCGTGGTTTGTCGCGAGCCAGTTCCATCCAGAGTTCCGCTCGCGGCCCAACCGCGCGCACCCGCTGTTCCGTGACTTCGTGAGGGCTGCTTTCCTGCAGAGCGGTATCGACCAGATGGAGCTTCGCCCGGCGGAGCTCCTGGAAGAGACCGAAGGCAACTGACCCAATCGTGGAGCAGCAGAGAAGGGGGATCCCCTCGTTCCAGGCGCGCCGAGAGCTGTCGCTCGAGCTCGTCCACGCCACCGAGGCCGCCGCGCTCGCGTGCGCGCGCCTGCTCGGCAAGGGCGATCCCGACCGGGTCAGCGAGATCGCCGGCGAGGCGATGAAGCGAGTGCTGGAGGACGCGGGCCTGGGCGGAAAGATCGTGCTCGGTCCGCGCAACGATCCCAACCTCGCGTCCGGCTCTTCGCTGGCCGGCAACGACAACCTCGACTTCGGCCTCTTTCCTGTCGAGGGGGCGAGCCAGGTTGCACGGGGATCGGCGAACGCGCTATCGATTCTCGTGGCGGTCGAGCCGGGTGGCTTCGCCGAGCTGCCTCCGGTCTGGTACGCCGAGAAGATGGTGGCAGGCGCCGGAG
The DNA here is from genome assembly GCA_003151935.1 of Candidatus Dormiibacterota bacterium. GTDB lineage: Bacteria > Chloroflexota > Dormibacteria > Dormibacterales > Dormibacteraceae > Palsa-870. The sequence continues at coordinate 1,662 of PLYZ01000022.1, forward strand.
CACGCGGGGCCATCGACCTCGACGATTCGATCACCGACAACCTTCGACGCATCGCCTTTGCCCGCGACGCTCGAGTGCAGGACCTCACGGTCGTCATCCTCGACCGCCCCCGGCACCAGGAGATCATCGCGGAGGTCAATGCCGCCGGCGCCCGCGTGAGGACGCTCGAAGAAGGCGACGTGGCGGGCGCGGTCATGGCCGCGGTCCCCGGCACCGGGATCGACGCCGCGATCGGGATCGACGGGCTGCATGCGACGCTGATCGCGGCGTGCGCGGTGCGCTGTCTCGGGGGTGAGCTCCAGGCCAGGCTCTGGCCGCGTAACGAAGAGGAGCGAGCGTTGATCGGCGACCTCGCCGGCCGCACCTACGGGGTCTCCGACCTGGTGCCCGCGGCAGATGTTGCAGTCGCGATCACAGGCGTGAGCGGAGGCCAGCTGCTGCCGGGAGTGCTGTTCGGCAGCGGTTACGCGGAGACGTCATCGCTCCTGATGTCGAGCCGCCACGCGACCATCCGGCGCCTCACCACGCGCCACCACGTGGTTGGCGTTCCGAACTGAAGTTCAGGACTACCTGGCTCGTCGTCGCCCTGGCGTGTGCGGTCGCGTGTAGCAGCACCTCACCCGTCGCGGCGCACCCTTCACCTTCGCCGTCGCCTCTCCAGACACCTTCGCCGTCTCCAAGTCCTCTTGCGTGCGTCCAGCCCGTGGCGCGAGCGGTCGCGCCGGGTGTTTCCTCCGCCGACCCGGTCCTGCTGCTTGCCTCGGGCTTGAACGGCCCCGACGACCTGCTGTACACCGACGATGGCACGGTGCTGGTCGGCGAGCACACCGACGGGCACATCGCCAGGGTGGGCGGAGCGGCCGGCCTGGTCCGCCTGCCCCAGGTCGTTCCCGAGGCGGAGGGGATCGTCCAGGTGGGCGGCGTGACCTACGTCGCCGACCAGTTCCACGCCCGCGTGGTCGCACTGACCGACACCGGAGTGAGGACCGTGATCCAGCTGCAGCCGGTCGCCAGCGGCGAGAACCTTGACGGGATGAGCTCGAATCTCAAAGGGGACGGGCTGATCGTGCCCGACAGTCCGCACGGAACAGTTCTGCAGGTCAGCGTTGCCGGAAGCGTGATAAGCCGCACCGGCGGCTTCGCGCGCCCCGCCGGCGCTTCACCGGATCCTTCTGCCGGCGGATACCTGATCGCCGACGAGAACGCGAGCGCCGTGTTCGAGCTGACGGGCGGGACGGTCAAGCGGCTGGCCGGCGGTCTTCCCGGAGTGGACGATGCGATTCGCACCGACACCGGCCACCTGCTGGTCATCCTGCCTGCCTCAGGGCGCCTGTTCGACGTCACGGCCGGCACCAACCTGGCCACGGGTCTGCGCAATCCTCAGGGTCTCGGCTTCGACGCCGCGCAGAACGTGCTTGTGACAGAGAGCGACAACGGCCGCCTCGACCTGGTCGTCAACACCTTTGCCATCACGACGCCCCCCCCGAACGTCCAGCTGGCCCCGGGCCAGCCCATCTGCTACGGCCTCCTGCGGGCGCCCGGCTTCACCGACCCGGTGACGATCCAGGAGGTCGTCAACGGCCTGCCCGTTACCGACCCTTCGGGCGACACGCCGGGCCAGCTCGTGCCTGGCCGCTGCATCCAGCCGAGCTGCACGGTGACCCTGATCCTCAAGAGCGGCTCGAAGCTCGAATCCACCTCGATCACCTACCGGGATTAGCTGTGACCGGCCGGGGGTATCACTTATTGAGCAAATGAGCCAAACGGATCCGTTCCTTCCTGGTCAGGGTGGAGGCGAGCTACCGCCCCCGCCACCAGCCTATCCCGTGACCTCCGACATCCCCCCGGACTCGTCGTATCACTACTCGCCCGCGCCTGCGCGCAAGACCAATCGCGGGGTCACGGGCGGGCTGCTGGCGGCCCTGGCGGCGGTTGTCACCAAGGGCGGATACCTGCTGGCGCTGCTGTTCAAGATCCCAGCGGCCGCAACCCTCATCTCGCTCGTGATCAGCTTTGGAGGCTACGCGGTGTTCTACGGGCCCTGGTTCGCGGTCGCGCTGTTGACGATGCTCTTTGTGCACGAGATGGGCCACGTGGTCGAGATCCGGCGACAGGGGATGCATGCTACCGCCCCCATCTTCATCCCTTTCCTCGGAGCGGCCATCTTCCAGCGCTCCCACCCGACCGATGCCCTGAAGCAGGCCCAGATCGGCATCGCGGGCCCGATCGCGGGCACAATCGGGGCCACGGCCGCGTTCGCCCTCTACGGCTCGACGCACAACGAGATATTTCTGCTGGCCGCCTGGCTGGGTTTCTTCCTCAACCTGATTAACCTCATCCCGGTCTGGCAGCTGGATGGCGCGTGGATCCTGGCGCCGGTGTCACCCTGGCTGCAGGTCGCCGGCTTCGCAATGATTGCCGCCGGCGTGCTCTTTCTCCACGCCGCGAGCGTTCTGCTGATCATCGTCGCGGTGCTCGGGATCCCGACCTTGATCCAGCGCTTCCGCGACTCAAACAACCCGTACTACACATCGGTTCCGGTTCGGGCACGCTGGGCGCTCGGGGCAGCGTGGCTCGCACTCGTAATCTACCTGGGCGTCGCTCTGCTGCAAGCCACGAACTTGTTCGCCACTTTCGCTCGCTAGACTTATATCTGCCTGGAGGCATGCCTTGAAAGCACAGATTCACCCCACCTACTACGAAGACGCGGTCGTCACCTGCGTGTGCGGGAACACGTTCACGACCGGATCGACGCGCAAGGAGCTCAAGACCGAGATCTGCTCCGTCTGCCACCCGTTCTTCACGGGCACGCAGCGGATCGTGGACACCGGAGGCCAGGTCGAGCGGTTCCGCAAGCGGGCTGCTAAGACCCGGTCCTAGATGGCCGCCCCGGAGGTAACCGCTCCGGTGGCGGGATCTCCCAAGCCGCCCGCCAAGGCTGAGCAGCCATTTTTCTATGGCGGCCAGGCCGTGATCGAAGGCGTGATGATGCGCGGCAAGCGCCACTACGCGGTCGCCGTGCGACTGCCCACGACCAAGGAGATCGTGGTCGACCGCGGGGAGCTCAAGGCGTCCATCTACGTCAATCCGATCTGGAAGCTTCCGTTCGTGCGAGGCCTGGCGCTGATCGGCGAGCAGCTGCACCTGGGCATGAAGTCGCTGATCTGGGCGGCCAACATGAACGCCGGGGGCAAGGACATCGTGATCGGCAAGAAGGAGATCTCGGGCTCGGTCGCCGTGGCGGGAGTCTTCGCGCTCACGATCTTCATCGGCCTCCCACTTCTGCTCGCCGGGGTCGCGGTGCATCGCAGCGGGAGCTTCCTTTTCGTGCTGGTCGAGGGCGTGATCCGGGTCGGGCTTGTCCTGGGATACCTAGCCGCCATCGCGTTGCTGCCTGACGTTCGCCGGGTCTTCCAGTACCACGGCGCGGAGCACAAGACGATCAATGCGTTCGAGTCCGGCTGGTCGCTGGACGTCCCGTCGGTGCGTCGAGCGAGCACCCTCCATCCCCGCTGCGGGACCGGATTCCTGATCGTCGTCATGGTCGTGAGCGTGGTCGTCTTCAGCATCGTTGCGATCTTCCACCCGAACTGGTTCTGGCTCATCGCAAGCCGCGTCCTGGCAATCCCGATCATCGCCGGCGCAGGCTTCGAGGCCATCCGCTTCATGGCGCGGCATCGCACCAACCCGGTGATCAAGGTCCTCCTTCTGCCTGTGCTCGGGACGCAGAAGTTCACGACCCGCGAGCCCTCCGATGACATGCTCGAGGTCGCCATCACCGCCTTCAACAGCGCTCGCGAGGGTGAGGAGGAAACCGCCGGAGCAGCGGCTTGAAAAGGCACAAGGGGTGCCTGGCCCCCCTTGTCTGCAACCCCCAATGGGTCGGATTGTCGTTTCCGACGTGCTGCGGGGGTGACCTGGCGGAGACAGGTCACGCGGAGAAGCGGAATTGATAGACCGGCTGGACGGTATCGCGCGGCGCTACCGGGAGATCGAGGCCGAGATGGGCCGGCCGGAGGTGGCCTCCGACCACGCACAGCTGACCAGGCTGGCCCGCGAGCAGCGCGCGCTGCGCGACATGGTGCAGACCTACGAGGCCTACCGCAAGGCGCGCCAGGAGCTCGAGTCGGCGCGCGAGCTTCAGAAGAACGAGCGCGATGCGGAGATGCAGGAGTATTTGAAAGCCGAAGAGCATCGAGCATCCGCTCAGGTCGCGGAGCTCGAGGAGAAGCTCAAGGTGCTGCTGCTGCCCAAAGACCCGAACGACGACCGCGACGTCGTGGTCGAGATCCAGGGCGCGGAGGGTGGGGAGGAGGCGGCACTCTTCGCCGGCGACCTCTTCCGCATGTAC
>PLYZ01000073.1 GCA_003151935.1 Candidatus Dormiibacterota bacterium
AGCGCGACACAACGGTCAATGGAGAAGTCGTGAGCCCGGTACTGCGTGACACGCCCGAGACCTGGGCGCAGCTGGAAAGGGCCTGCGCGATCCTGCGGGAGAACGGCGCAACAGTCACCACGAGAACTGGTGGCCACGTCCACGTTGGCGCTGACTCGGCGGGGATGGACCACGACGTTGGCCAGTTCCGCCGCGTGGCCAACGCGTGCGCATGGGCAGAGGACCTCATGTACCGTCTGGCTGCAGCAACTGGACGGGGTGGACGACGCCACCGGGGAGCGGGCAACGGCTACCGGTGGTGCGGGCCNNNNTCAAGCTGGCTTGCTGGATCACCAAGCGTGCCTCGACGCTCCCGGACTCTGCGATCCCAACTGAGCGGGTGCGGCTCGGGAGCCACGCGGGGGGTGAGGTAACTGACGCCGGTGACGGCCTGCTCCGCCGGTTCGCGGACACGATCTTTGTCCGGCCGCAGGACAAGCTGAAGCTCTATTGGCTGTTCCAGCGCTCCGCCTGGCAGCCGGCGAGGAGGGTCGCCTGATGTACCGACGGGTCAACCCGACCAGCGAGCGACGCATGCCGCTGCGGATGCTCTACCAACCGCTCGGCGACGGGTCGTTCCACCGAGCCTGTGAGGCCGACTCGTTCCGCGGGTTGGTCGCCGCCCTGCTCGACGACCCGGACTACGAGCGCGCGGACGTCGCTGACCGTCTCATGCATCGCCTTCGCCTGGCGGACGACGTGCGGCTGCTGTTCGCGGTCGGTGATCGGACGATCAATGTGGCCGATCGGGAGGGCGCCGACACGATCAACGTCGCCTCCGACGAGCCGCTGATCCGATCTCTAGACCGCCTCGGCTTCCTGTCACTGGCTCCCTCGACGGAAGAGGGTGATCCGCTGGCATGAGGTGCCGGCCGGACAGCCAAGCCGCTAGAGCCCCCATCACCGCGCATGCGCATGCGCGCGAGATCACGGCGTCAGCCCAAAAGAGGCTGCCTGGCGGGCTCGGCCTGCATCCAGATGACGAGCACGTGAACGCGCCGCAGTCGTCGAACCGCCGCCGACAAGCGGCGGAGCGGCCAGTCTTCACGCGGGAGCAAGTCCACGACCTCGTGGTCCGCTCACGAAAGGCTCAGGACCTGCCTTTGACGATCACCGACGCTTCTGTACTGGACCTTGTGGCCCGGATCTTCGGGCCCCCTAGGCCCGCCAAACGGGTCGGAGTCGTTCGGGATCTGGCTTGCGGCCACCCCGGTGAGGATGAATTTCGACCCTCTCGATTAGCGTCCTGATCACCGCTCGCCGCCGCAGTATCGGCAGCTCCGACCAATCCTCGACCAAGTCATCCGAGCTGACCACCTCCAGCATGGCGACCGCGCCTCTCCGGGCGGCCTCCATGGCCCGCTCCGCCGCCTCAAGGCGGCCCTCCAGGCCACGCCTTGCCTCCACCCATTCCACCATCGTGAAGGTCCCCGCGCCGTATTGAGTCGCGAGCTCCTGCATCTGCGCCTTGACTCTCGTCAGCTCGTCAATCGCGCCTTGCGCGTCCGGCTCAGTTCCGACGAGTCGACGGCGCCTCTCCGCGAAATCCGGACTCGAGAGCATCTCCAAGACGGCCTGTTCCACCAGGGTGTCCGCCTGCGGAACGGGCATGTGGACCTTGCCGCAACCGGGGTACCCGGTGGACTTCTTGCACCCGTAGTAGGCGAACGGACGCCCGGCGAACGCGGGTCGACCGTACATCGGCGAGCCGCACAGCCCACACCGCAGCAGGCCCCCGGTGAGCAGGTAGGTCCGCGGCGTGCGACGCGCCCGAGTATTGCGGCTCGGATCGGTCAGGATGGCCCGCAGCCGATTCCATTCGTCCTCCGGGAAGATCGATTCCCAGACCGCGCGACCGACAATGGTTCGGTCCTTTCGGGCGTATAGGCCCACCATGCGCGGCGATATCAGCAGGCTGCGAATGCCGGTCGGGCCCATTGGCCGGCCGCGACTCCCTCGCACGCCGCGGCGATCGAAATCCATGGCGATCGCGCGCACCGACTCTCCCGACAGGATTCGATCCTTCGCCTCGCGCAGCAGTTCAACCTCTTCGGGTACCTCGGTCACGCCGTCCGGCTGCCATCCGAAGGGCCGAGTACCACCCTTCCATCGTCCGGCCGACGCGATCTCCGCCATCTTGGAGCGGATGCGCTCTGATTTGTGCTCCGACTCGTAGGCCGCAGTCGCGCCGACGATCCGGGCCACCATTCGACCGGACGGGGTCGACAGGTCAAGCGTTCCAGCCTTGACGGTCGCGATTTCCACCCCTGCCTCTTCGACGACGGCGATGAACTCCTCGAGCTCAGCCGGACGACGATGCATGCGATCGGGGTGCCAGACGATCAAGCGTCGCCACTGGCCAGCCCGGATGTCATCCAGGAGCTGCTGATAAGCCCGCCGGACGACGGTCCGCCTGAAGGCCGACCGGTCGTCGTCTTCGTAGACGCGGTCTACGACCCACCCGAGATGATCCGCCAGCCCACGACATTCCTTCTCCTGCCGCTGGACTCCCAGGCGCTGCAGATCGGGGTCGTCGGAGATCCGAACGTAGATTGCCGCCGGGCCGCTGGTGAAAACCCCCACCGAGTGCGATTGTACACCTTTAGATATACTGCATGCCCTGTGTTCATTGCGTCGAGGAGATCGAGGGCCTCGCCGCCGCGGACCTCGCCGATGATGATTCGATCGGGGGACATTCTCAGCGCCTCGTGGACCAGCATCTGGATCGTGATGGCACCACGTCCCTCCGTGTTGGACGGCCGCCCCTCCAGCGCGATGCAGTCGGGCAGCTCACGCCAGAGATGCAGCTCGGCCTGGTCTTCGATCGTGACCACACGCTCGTCGGAAGCGATGAGGCGGGCCAGCACGCGCATGAAGGTCGTCTTTCCGGCGCCTGCACCGCCCGAGACAAGGATGTTCAAACGAGCGGCGACTGATGCCTCGAGGAACTCGATCAGCGCACCGGGCAAGAAGCCGGCCGTGGCCAGCGCCGCTAGGTCGGCAAATCGGGCCGGTGGATGCTTTCGGATGGTCACGCTCATCGGTCGGGCAGGTGGCGACAGCGCGGCATGGAGCCGGCTGCCTTCTGGAAGGGTCATCGTCACCATTGGGCTCGCACGGTCCAGCCGGGCGCTGGGCGTGCCATCCGTGTACCAGTGGACCAGCTCGATCAATGCGTCTTCGTCGTCGAATGGAGGGGCGACAGCCTGGCGCCTCCCTGCCCTGAAGACGAAGCATGCTTCCGTGCCGTTGATCCGCACCTCCTCGACGTCCGGGTCGGCCAGGTGCTCCGCGAGCGGCCCGAGCGGCGTCACCGACGCGAAGATCCGCCGCCAGATTTCCTGCGCCTGCGCGCCGTCGAGACCGGGCTCCTCGCCCACGACGCGGCCGACGAGCTGGTAGATCCAACCCTGGTCTTCGACACGCAGACGGGTGCGATCGCGGCGCGCCAGCTCCGCCGCCAGCTCAGCTTCGACGCGTGCACGGATGCTCTCTTCCATTGAGGGTCCGCTCGCTGCGCTCACGGCTGGGAGCCGGCTCCCGTTGCGTTCACGGCTCCGCGGCCACCGCCATCGCCTGCTCCGGGGTCGAGATTGCACCTTCCGCACCGCTTGCGTCCCCTGCGCTTGCGATCACCGCGGTCACTTGCATTGCAACGGCCGCGTAGACGAACGCCGGCGCCTGCTTCGACGACACGACGACCACAAGGCCGCCTGCGACGGACGACTGGACCTCGACGTTGAGCGCGAACGGCGACACGGACAGGTGATCGGGTGAGCCGGCAACGACGAGCAGGTCGACCCTGGATCCCACGGCCGCGGGCGGTGCGTCCTTGACCGGCATGAACACGAGACGGCGATCGGCCAGCGCGTCCTGGCCCGTGGTGTCCGAGCGCTGGATGAGCTGGCCGGCCGCCAGGTCGTGCGTCGCGCGCATGCCCGCGAGCCGCCTCGCATCGGCGCTTTTGAACACCAACGGTGGAAGGCCGGCGGCGTTCAGTCGCACCAGCACCACCGATTCCGAGGTGAGCGAGGAGCCTGCAGGAATGTCACGAGCGGCTGCATACACGTCGATGGCGTTGCGGTCCGGGTTTGCGAACACCAAAAGCGCCGCGCTCACGCCAACACCCAGGCCCAAAGCAAGCAGAGCGGTCATCCAGCGCCTCATCACGACTCGACCATATGACTGGATCGGCGCAGCCACAACCCAGGCTGTTAAGGTCGGGCAACCTGTAAATGTCCACTTGACAACCCATTCGAAGCGTTTATTGTGCTGACCATGGCCACCGCGACCATCCTCGCTCCCTTGGACGAAGCCACCGAGCTGCGCAGAAAGTCTCTGCTCGCCGAATCCGACATCCTCCTCGATGACGTCGAGACGCTGCGACTGCATGACAAGACGGAAGCGCCTGCCCCCCTGCGCGAAGCGATCCACGCTCTGCAGCTCCGGCTCGGCAGGCGTAACCCGCCGCTTCCTCCGGCGACGCTTCACGCTGCTCACGACCTCGTGTTCGCCGTCCAGCAACGATTGATGGCCGCCAACCCGAACCATCCACACCCCAACCGGCATGCGGGAAGGCCCAGCGGCCAGCCGGTCATGACGATGGTCACCGATGACCGTGTCTGGAAGGTGCTCACACTGCCGTCTCCGCCGAACGGCGCCCCCGACGCCGAGTGGCTGGAGCTCGTCGACTGCACTGTCGAGCGGGCCTGGGATCGCTGGTGCTACGCACAGCACCACGCCGTGCGGGCGGCGCGCGAGCGTTTCAAGGCGCATGTCGCGGCGGCTGTCGCCCATGCCGCGTGGTCCAACTACTGGGAGCTGCTGGTGGAGGCTGAGCGGATCAGTGAGCGCTTGCGCGCTCGCGGGCAACGCGCAAGAAACTATGGAGCTCATCAAACCTGACCGGCGCAGCCGAGGCTCGGATCCTGGAAGCGAACAGCTCCAGGAAGCGACGCAGGCCCTGGTCGTCGAGCAGTGTCGCGGCCTCGATCACGCCTGCGGCGGCGTCGCGATGACCCGGTTCCAGCACCTGGGCAAGCGTGTCAGCGAAGTCGTCCGGCAACGCGCCCATCGATTGGAGTGTAAGAGGCCGAACTAGAATCGCAACGTAATGCAGCCGGTCGTGATCGGGGACGTGATGTGGGAGCCGAGCCCCGAGGTGATCTCGAAGAGCCGGCTCAAGCGCTTCATGGACCAGCACGGCATCGAAAGCTTCGCCGAACTTCTGAAGCGCGCGGACGAGGACATCGAGTGGTTCTGGGACGCCGCGATCAAGGACATCGACATCGCCTTCTACCGCCACTACGGCAAGGTCGTCGACCTCTCGGAAGGCAAGCCGTGGGCGAGGTGGTGGATCGGCGGGCGGATGAACATCGTCCAGAGCTGTCTCGATAGATATCGCAACACCGAGTCTCGTGACAAGCTCGCGATCGTCTGGGAAGGCGAGCCTGGCGAGGTGCGCAAGCTCACCTACCGCGAGCTCGACCAGCAGGTGTGCAAGCTCGCGGGAGTGCTGAAGAGGCTTGGCATCCGGCCCGGCGACCGCGTCGGCATCTTCATGCCGATGTGCCCCGAGGTGGCGATCTCGGTGCTGGCGACGGCGAAGATTGGCGCGGTCATCATCCCGCTGTTCTCGGGCTACGGCCCCGAAGCCATTGCGAGCCGGCTGCGCGACGGCGAGGCGAAGCTCGTCATCTGCGCCGACGGGTTCTACAGGCGCGGCCAGGTCGTGCCCATGAAGGAGACCCTCGACAAGGCGCTCGTCTCCTGCCCGACCGTGAACCGCGTGATTATGCATCGCCGCGTCGTGCGCGAGGTGCCCTGGACCCACGGTCGCGACTACGTGTGGGAGGTGATCGTCGAGGACGAGCCGGACACGATGCACACGCACGAGCTCGACCCCGAAGACCCGCTGATGATCATCTACACGTCGGGCACGACGGGAAAGCCCAAGGGCTGCCTGCACGTGCACGGCGGGTTTCCTATCAAAACGGCGCAGGACATGGCGCACGGTTTCGACGTCGGCGCCGACGACACGATCTTCTGGTACACGGACATCGGCTGGATGATGGGTCCCTGGCTGATCTTCGGGTCGCTCATCCTCGGCGCGACGATGGTCCTCTACGAGGGCACGCCTGACTACCCGGCGGCGGATCGGCTGTGGCGCATGGTCGCCGACCACAAGGTCACGGTGCTTGGCGTCTCCCCCACCCTGGTTCGCGGCCTGATGAGCCATGGCGACGAGGTGCCCGCGCACCACGATCTCTCGAGCCTGCGCATTCTCGGCGGCACGGGCGAGACCTGGAACCCCGAGCCGTTCCAGTGGTTCTTCAAGAACATCGGCGGCGGCCGGATCCCTGTCATCAACTACTCGGGCGGCACCGAGATCTCGGGCGGCATCCTCTGCGGCAACGTGATCACGCACCTGCGGCCCTGCGCGTTCGCCGGCCCGGTTCCTGGCATCGCCGCGGACGTGCTCGACGCCGAAGGCCACTCGGTGCGCGGCGAGGTCGGCGAGCTGGCGATCCGCAATCCCTGGCCGGGTATGACTCGCGGCTTCTGGGGAGACCGCCAGCGCTACCTCGATACGTACTGGAGCCGGTTCGAGGGCGTATGGGTCCACGGCGACTGGGCTTACGTGGACCCGGAGGACGACCTGTGGTACGTGCTGGGCCGCTCCGACGACACGATCAAGATCGCGGGCAAGCGGCTGGGGCCGGCCGAGGTCGAGTCGGTGCTGGTGGGGCATCCGTGGGTGGCGGAGTCGGCGGCGATCGGGGTCCCTGACGAGCTGAAGGGCGAGGTGCTCGTCTGCTTTGTCATCCTCCGTCCAAACCGGAAAGGCAGCGAACAGCTTGCGACCGAGCTCGAGGACCTCGTGGCGACCGCGCTTGGCAAGCCCTTGCGTCCGAAGGCCATTCACTTTGTGGCTGACCTGCCCCGGACGCGCAACGCGAAGATCCTGCGCCGGGTCGTGAAGTCGGTCTACACCGGCAAGGACCCTGGCGACCTGTCGTCGCTCGAGAACCCCAGCGCGCTCGCCGTCATCGGCGCAACTAGAAGCTGAGGACTTTTTCCGCCTCCATCGTCAGGCGCACCAGGTCCGGCGGCGTGATGAACGATGCGTTCGGTGTCAGCATCTCCGGTAAGACCCCACGGGCCTCGGCACAGCCTCGTCAAACGTAAAGATGAACGTCCTGGTCGAGGCACTTGTCAAGCAGCTCGCGCAGCGGGGGCAGGCCCTGGCCGAGCACGTTGGCGATCACGTCGGGTTTGACCAGCTCGGCGGCGTCGCCGGCCAGCGCGACCGCGACCTCGGTGCCATTTGGCCTGGCCCCGTTGACCGCGATGTGGAACGCGATGCTGGCCCGAGTCGCTTCCTCAGGTCCGGCGGAGGTGACGATCAACAAGCCCGGCATGGCGCAAGTATGGAGGCTAAGAGGCCCCCCATCCCCCCACCCGGCCCTTCGGGCCGACCTCCCCACAAGGTGATGAGGTGAGGCTCAGCCGGCTCGATGCCGTGCGATTGCTGCTGCTCTGGCTCGGTGGCGTCGATCTCCGGCTGACCATGCTCGCGGTGCCTCCGCTGATTCCGCTCATCCACCGCGAGCTGCATCTCGACGAGAAGGCGGTCGGTGCTCTCGTCTCGCTGCCCGTGCTGCTGCTGGCCGCCGCCGCCGTGCCAGGGTCCCTCCTGATCGCCAAGCTCGGCGTGCGCGGTGCGCTTGCGGTGGGGCTTGGCTGCGTGGCCGTGTTCGGAGCGGTGCGGGGATTCGGCCCGAGCACCACCGTGCTGTTTTCGGCGACCTTCCTGATGGGCGTCGGCATCGCTGTGAGCCAACCTGCCTTTCCCTCGCTGGTCCGCGAGTGGTTCCCACGGCGGATCGCCATCGCCACCGCTGTTTACAGCAACGGCATCCTCATCGGCGAGACGGTGCCGACCGGGCTGACGACCCCGGTGGGCGTGCTGCCACTTGCACACGGCGACTGGCGCTGGGCGATCGCGATGTGGTCGGTGCTGGTCCTCGTGAGCGGCATCGCGATCGTGCTCACGTCACCCGTGCGAGGCCCGCGGCCCGCAGTGCCCGCGCGGTGGTGGCCGAGCTGGCGCGAGGGGCCTGCGGTGCGGATCGGCCTCGTCATGGGCATGGCCTCAGCGGTCTACTTCGGCACCAATGCATACATCCCTGATTTTCTCGACCAGACCGGCCGCCACTCCCTGATCACCCCCACGCTCTTCGTGCTGAATGCCGCCCAGCTGCTCACGGCGCCCGCGGTCGCGCTCCGGGAACGCTTGCTCACCGGCCGCGTCGGTTTCATCGGGTCGGCCACGCTGATGGCGATTGCTCAGCTGGGCATCGTCCTCACGCCCGGCCCGGGCGTGATCGCCTGGGCGTTCGTGCTCGGATTTGCCGCCGCGCTCGCCTTCATCGTCGCCCTCACCCTGCCGCCGAGGCTCGCCGCCGCCGGAGACGTGCACCGTATGAGCGCGGCCGTCTTCACTGTGCAGTACGGGACCGCATTCGTGGTGCCGCTGGTCGCGGGAACGCTCTGGGACCTGACGGGCGTGGCCACGCTCGCCTTCGCGCCAGGGGTGGCCGCGACGGCCTTCATGGCGTGGCTGGCGCTGCCCCTTCGCCTCTCATCATCCGCACAAAAGCCGGCAGGGCCCTAGGGGAATATGCCTCCCTTGTAGTCGCTCAAAATCTCGCCAGCCGCGCGGGCGCCCTCCTCCGCCCCGCCTTCCATGAAGCCCTGGAAGTTGGTCGAGCAGTGCTCGCCGGCGAAGTGGCACTTCCCCGTGTTGACGTCAGGCTGCCGCGCTCCTTCATAGCCGCTGAACTGTGTGTACTGGCCGACCTTCCAGTACGAATAAGAGCCCAGAGAGTACGGGTCGGTGAGCGGCACATCGAGGGTCGCCCGCCCGTTCCAGAGCTTGCTGATGCCGGGGAACACGGGCTCGATCTGCGACAAGAATGTTCTGGCGAACCGCTCGACCACCTCAGGATCACCGGGGTCGCCGCCGAACGAGGCGAGCGGCACCCCGCCGCCCGTGTAGTTGACCATGATCCCCGTGGAGCCATCCTGCCCGCGGGTGACGTCCCAGCCGTTCTGGTAGCCGGTGTCCGCGTAGCTCGTCCCGGTGCTGATCCCCCATGGACCGCGTTGGTCCCACAGCCGGCGGTCGAACTGCAGCTGCAGCTTGCAGTTCTTGCCGTAACCGAGCTGGGTGATGGCGGTTTGTTTCAGAGTAGTAAAGCCAGCAGCGCGGTATGCCGCGTCGGTGTTGAGGATCGTCCTCAGCACCGAGAAGGGGACCGCCATGATCACTCGATCCACCGACTTGCTGAAGGTGTCCGCGGGTCCATGGAAGGTCAGCCGGTAGCTGTTGTCCGAGTTGTGCACGATGCCCGTGAGCCTGGTGTTCAGCTTTACGCTGCCTGGTGGCAGCGCGGCGGCTACCGCCCTGGGGAGGCGCTCGTTGCCGCCGACGATGTGGAACCGCTCGTCAGAGGCGCCGAAGACGTTGAACTTCCGGGTGTTGAAGAGCAGATAGACGACGTTGAGCGCGCTCTGCTGGCTAGTTACGTTCCCGTACTCGATGTTGTAGGCGACGTCCAGCAGCTGACCCAGCTTCGAACCATGCCCGCCCGGCACGCGTGTCTCGATCCAGTCGTGGGCGCTCATGTGGTCGAGGTCGAACCCGGCCTCGGTGAAGCTGTTGTACTGAGTCGGGAAAGGCGCAGCCTTGTTCTCAGCGTTGAGCTTGGCGAAGAGCGGCTGAAAGTCCTTGTTGGCCCGGGCGAACGGGTAGTACGCGTCGCCGAAGAAATACGTCTCCGTCGAGCCCGGCGGCTCCGCGGCGTGGAGGTCGACGGTCGAGAGGTTGAATCGCTGGGCCAGGCCCAGGATCGAGGTGTGACCGGAGTCGATGAGCTCGCCACAGTCCTCGCTGGTCTGGCCGTTGAGCCATGAAGTCGTGTCTGAGTGCATCCGGCCACCCACGCGGCCGGACGCCTCATAGACCGTCGACGCGATGCCGGCGTCGTGAAGGGTGAGCGCGGCGTTCAGGCCGGCAATGCCTCCTCCGATGATCGCGATGCGAGGCGCCCCCGCAGCATATGCCGGCAACCTGCCCGCCAATGCCGCCGCGCCCAACGCCGCGCCGCCCACCTTGAGAAAGTCGCGGCGACTGATACGCATCTGGCGGCGCTCGTGCTGCACGGACTCGACGGTGCGTCCCGATCTCTCCGCCTCGTCGAAATCGCCGAAGAGCTCCTGGAACCGGGTCAGCAAGGGTGTGCGCGCCATCGGGATCCTCCTCGACCGGGGGTGGGTAGTCGGTCAATGCTAGTGGCCGCCGGGGCGCTTCCGGGCCCCTCTAAATCAAGTGACCCAATTGAGCTAGGACAATTCGTAGGTCAGCTTGTACTTGCCCTTGCTTCCCATCGGCGCCGAGAACTCACCTTTGCCGGTCAGGTCCTTCAGGCCGCCCCTACCCGCGCCCGGGACGACCTGCCATCTGGTGACGGCTTCCTTGCCGTCGTACACGCCTCGGAGCAAAAGGGCCATCGAGCCCTTTCTGACGCCGATGCTGCCGGTGATGACCTCCACCCCCGAGTACTCCGCGGTCTTGTCGGGACGGTAGATCATCACGTACTCGATCGTGCCGGTGCCCTTGATGTCCCCGATGTAGCGCTGCTTCACCGACGCCCTTGTCACCTTTGGGCCCGCCTTCGCACCCGCGGGGTTCTCTTTCCAGTCCTCGATCTCGAAGCCACCCTTCGCGAGCTTTTTCATTGCATGCCTCCAACCATCGCCTGATGAAAAATGGAGCGGGCGACCGGCCTCGAACCGGCTACCTCAACCTTGGGAAGGTTGCGCTCTACCAGGTGAGCTACGCCCGCACCAAGCGAATCTTACGTTTCGACCACGGCCTCGGCCTGCGGCGCCGCTTCGGCCACCACGGAGCGCACGAGATTCGAGTACTCCCCAACCAGGCGGTCGGACTGGACCGGGTCCAGGGTCGAGGCGATGATGTGGTATTCCGGCCGATCGGCGTCCGGCACCACCAGCACCCACCCGCCGTCGACAAACACCTTGACCCCGTCGGTGAGGTCGACGCGGTCTCTCATGTGCCTCTCCATCATGGTTCGCATGACACGGCCCTTGACTTCCCAGGGGCAGAACTCGACCGCGCTTCGATGTGACACGGATGGGATCCGCGCCCGCAGCGCGCCCAGCGAAGAGCCGGTCTGCGCCAGCAGCTCCAGCACGCGCACGGTCGTGAAGATCGCATCGAACGACACGGCAAAATCGGGCCAGCAGTACCCGCCCCCACCGTCTGACGCCACCACAGTGTCGGCATGCTGAGCGGCGCGCAGCACGGCACCCGGCGTGATCTTGGTCGGCACGAACCTGCTGTGCATCTGCTCGGCGATCGTCGTGAATGCGAGCGACGACGACGCCGGCCCGAGCACCATGCCGGTCCGTTTGGCCAGCGCGAGCTGCACGAGGACGGCAAAGGCGGCATCGTGGTCCAGCACGATGCCGGTCTCGTCCACCAAGAAGCATCTCTCGCCCGGCGTGTCGATGAATACGCCGAGCCTGGCCTTCACCGCCGCGACGATCAACCCCATCTCCCTCAGGTGCTCGCGAAAGGTTCCTTCGTCCTGTTCCATGACGATCTCCGCGGGCGAGGCGTTGAGCGGAATGACCGTGCAGTTCATCTCCTGCAAGACCCTCGGCAGCACCATCGCCGCGGAGCCGTTGTTGTAGTCGATGAGCACCTTGAACGCGGCGCCTCGAATCGCCTCCAGGTCGAGCTTCGCGATCGTGTCCTCGACGTAGCGGTCGGTCTGTCCGTCCCGCCGCACGATGCGGCCCATCTCGTAGTGCGATGCGCGCCGGCTGTCTTCGCGGAAAAACAGGCCCTCGAGGCGGCGCTCGCTGCGCTTGTCAGGGTTGAGCCCATGGTCATCGAACAGGCGGATGTCGGCCGAGCGGGGATCCACCGGCGAGGTCTGCACGTGCACGGCCGCGACGTGGTTGTGGCGCGCCCAGTAACGTGAAACAGGCGCAGGCAGCACCGACAGGTCGATCACGCTGGTGCCCGACGAGATGATGCCCGACATCAGCGCGCGGCTGATCATCCGCGCGGACCTCGTGTAGTCGCGCGAGATCCCGATCTCCGTGCCCTTGGAGGTGAGCGCGCCGACCGCGGCGCCAAGCCTGGCCGCGAACTCCGGGGTGAACTCCACGTTGATCAATCCGTTCAGTCCGTAAGAGCTGAACAGGCCTCGCTTCCAGGAGCCGGCCCAGATGATCGATTCGTGGACGACCGCGCCGGGCTCGACCTCTTTGTTCGGCCAGATGCGCACGTTCGGGTTGACCGTCGATCCGGCGCCGATGACGACGTCACTGCCAATCACGCTGCCCTCTTCGAGCAGGCAGCCGTTCTTGATCGTGACCGACCGGCAGACCACCGCGCCGCGCAGGCGCGAGTTCAGCCCGATGTAAGTGTGGTCCCAGGTGATCGAGTTGGAGATCTTGACCCCGGAGTCGACGGTCGTGTATCCGCCCACGACGCACGGCCCGTTGACCCACGCCCCGGCACGCACCTTCGCTCCCGCGCAGATGAGCGCTGGGCCGTCGATGCGAGCGCCAGGCGACACCTCCGCATCCGGATGGATCCAGGTGGAGTCGCCCACGCGGTCGCCTGGGATCTGGACCTTGACCTTGCCCTCGAGGCAGTCGAAGTTCGCCTTGACATAGGCCGCGTGGCTTCCGACGTCTTCCCAGTAGCCCGACGCCACCCAGCCGAAGACGTGCTCGCCCTGCTTGAGCAGCTTCGGAAAGACGTCGCCCGACCAGTCGGTCGCCTCGCCCGGGCGGAAGAAGTCGAACACCGCCGGGTCGAGGATGTAGATGCCGGTGTTGGCGAGGTCGGAGATCACCTCGCCCCAGCTGGGCTTCTCGATGAATCGCTGGACCGCCCCACCCTCGTCGACCACGACCACGCCGTACTCCAGCGGGTTGGGCACCGGCTTGAGGACGATCGTGGCGATCGCCCGTCGCTCCCGATGAAAACGCGCCGCGGCGGCGAGGTCGATGTCGGTGAGCGAATCGCCGGAGATGACGACGAACGGTTCCGTCAAGGCCTGGCGGGCGAGCATGACCGAGCCCGCCGTGCCGAGAGGTGAATCCTCCACCGAATAGCTGAGGGAGACACCCTGCTCCGAGCCGTCGCCGAAGTAGTTGCGGATGGATGCGCCGAGGTACTGCACTGTGGCCACGACGTCGCGCATCTGATGGCGGCGAAGGTGCAGCAGGATGTGCTCCATGATCGGCCGGCCCGCCACGGGGACCAGCGGTTTGGGCTGACGGCTGGTGAGCGGCCGGAGGCGAGAACCCTCCCCTCCCGCCATGACCACCGCCTTCATCTCGCTACCATCGTAGGTCCGCGGTGGAAGAACTAAAAGAATTCGCTCTCGATCTGCTCTGGACCTGGCAGCCCCGCATCGAAAATCTATTCCGCACTCTCGACCCCGAGCTGTGGGAATCGACCCGGCAGAACCCCATCCTGCTGCTCAGCCAGCTCGGCGAGGCGGGAGTGGCCCGCGCGTGCGAGCGCGCGGATGTGCAAACGGCACTCGCCTCGGCGCGCACCGCCCGCAGCGAATACTACGACCAGAAGCCTCGCTTCATGGACGCGAAGGCCCCGCTGGTCGTGGCGTACTTCTCGCTGGAGTTCGGCCTCGCCGAATGCCTGCCGATCTACTCGGGAGGCCTCGGCGTCCTGGCGGGCGACCACCTGAAGGCGACCAGCGACCTCGGACTGCCGCTGGTCGCGGTCGGTCTTCTCTACAAGCAGGGCTTTGGGCGTCAGGAGATCGACGCCGCCGGCCGCCAGGTCGAGGTGTACTCGGAGAGCCGCGGCGGCGACCTGCCAATACGTCGTGTCGAGGGTGTCGAGGTCGAAGCGCCGATCGGAACGCGCAGCGTGCGGATCGGGGTGTGGCGCGCACAGGTCGGTCGCGTGCCGCTCTTCCTGCTCGACACCGACCTCGAGGCGAACCCGCCGGACCTCCGCGCGATCACCGACCGCCTGTATGTCCCAGAGCCCGACCGGCGCTTGCGCCAGGAGATCGTGCTGGGGATCGGCGGAGTCCGGGCGCTGCGTGCGATGAACCTCACGGCGGGCGTGTTCCACCTGAACGAAGGCCACAGCTTTCTCTGCGCCCTGGAGCGAATCCGCGAGCTGCGGGCATCGCGACAGATGACGCTCGAGGAGGCGAGGCTCGTCGCGCGCGCCGGAATCGTCTTCACCACGCACACGCCGATCGCCGCGGGAAGCGACTATTTCGACTCGGGCCTCGTGTGGGATCTGTTGGGCCCTTACCTGACTCAGGTCGGCATCTCGTTCGACCGCTTCATGGATCTCGGACGGCAGCGTCCGGGCGATCCGCGAGAGCGCCTGTGCACGACCTACGCCGCGCTGCGGCTCGCCGACCAGTCGGTGGGCGTGAGCCGCCTGCACGGGGCGGTCTCGCGGCGTTTGTGGAAGGACGCTTGGCGCGGCCTGCCCGAAACGCAGGTGCCGATCGCCTCGGTGACGAACGGCGTTCACATGCCGACGTGGATCGCGCCGGAGATCGCCGACCTCCTCCGCCGCTACGTTGGACCCGACTGGTGGGACCTCGACGGCCGGGACGGCCGCTGGCAGGCGGTGATGGAGATACCCGCGCCGGTCCTGTGGGCGACCCATCTCGACTTGAAGCGCCGGCTGATCGAGTTCACCAAGAAGCGCTCGGAGAAGCCTGCGCAGCTCGACCCCGACGCCCTGACCTTCGGGTTCGCCCGGCGCTTCGCGCCCTACAAGCGCGCCAACCTCCTGCTCCAGGACGTCACGCGGCTGACCGCCCTGCTGAACAGCTCGAAACGGCCGGTGCAGCTGCTGTTCGCGGGCAAGTCACACCCGGCAGACCAGCCTGGTAAGGAGATCGTGGCGCGCATCGTCGCGTTCGCCCGAGAGGAGCCTCGGGTCGTCTTCCTCAAGGACTACGACATCGAGCTCGCCCGCCACCTGGTGCACGGCGCCGACGTGTGGCTCAACAACCCGCGGCGCTTCCTGGAGGCAAGCGGCACGAGCGGCATGAAGGCGGGGGCCAACGGCGCCCTCAACGTGAGCATCCTCGACGGGTGGTGGGATGAGGCCTACCGCCCGGAGCTGGGCTGGGCGATCCCATCGGCTGCGACCCTGGAGCGCCCGGAGATCGACGATCGCGCCGAGGCGGAAGGGCTTTACCGCCTGCTCGAGCGTGAGGTCGTGCCGGCGTTTTACGACCGGGACAAGGACGGAATCCCGGTGCGGTGGGTCGAGATGATGCGGGCGTCGATCCGCCACACGGCCACGGGGTTTGCCGCGCGCCGGATGGTGATCGACTACTTCGACCTGGCCTATGCGCCAGGCGCGCGCCGGGTGGAGCAGCTGCGACTTCTCCCTGACTGGGGCGGGTAAAGGTCGCGCACGGCTGACGGCAGACGAGCGTAAAGGACACCCGAATGGCGCACGGCTGGCGCCACACGTACCGAATCGAGGTCTTAGTCCGCTACTGCTGCCACGCCCCGGCGCTCGCGCCTTGCGGTGATCGCCGAGAGGTAGAGCTGCACGTACCGGTGGGCTGAGCGCGACCACGACACGTCCTCGGTCATGTCCCGCCGTACGAGCCACGACCACGGTGCCGGATGTCGAAAGGTCTCGGCCGCACGCACGACCGCGGCGTAGAACTGCCAGGGATCGTAGGCGTCGAACGTGAACCCGTTGCCCGTGGCCGCGACCGGGTCGTAGTCCCTGATCGTGTCCGCCAGGCCGCCTGTCTCCCGCACCACCGGAACGGTCCCGTACCGCAACGCGATCAGCTGCGCCAGGCCGCACGGCTCGAAGCGCGACGGCATCCACAGCATGTCGGCCCCGGCATAGGTTCGCTGGGCGAGGGCCGCGTCGAATCCGATCGACGCCGAGACCTGGTGTGGAGCCTCGCCCGCCCACCGGCGGAACATGTCTTCGTAACGCCGGTCGCCCGTGCCGATCACCACCACCTGCAGGCCGAGGTGGAGTAGGTGCGGCATCGCCTGCTCCACCAGGTCGATGCCTTTGACGTCGTAGAACCTGGACACGATCGCGCATACGGGCTTGTTCACGTCGTCCAGCCCCAGCTCGGCGCGAAGCTCGGCGCGGCACAGAGCCTTGGCCTCGGGAGCGTCCGCCGAATACTGGTGTTTGAGGTTGGGGTCCTTCTGTGGATCGAAGATCTCGTAGTCGATGCCGTTGACCACGCCGTGGAGCTTGTGCGCGTTGCGGCGAAGCAGCTCGTCCAGCCCCTCGCCGTACTGCGGCGTCTGGATCTCCGACGCGTACCGCTCGCTGACGGTGTTGACCACGTCGGCGAAATGGATGCCGCGGCCCAACACGTTGACCACGTTGTCCAGCCCAGGAATCCCAACCTGGATCAGACCCCATTCCTCGAGGCCGGCCAGCATCAGGGCGCCAAATCCGAAGGTGCCCTGAGCGGCGAGGTTGTGGATGGTGAGGTTCGTCGCGATCTCGGAGTAGGGGCCCGCCGAATACACGCGGTCCAGCAGGTTCGCTACGAGGGCGGCAAACCAGTCATGCACGTGGATGACGTCGGGGAAAAACTCCAGCGCGGGCAGCATCTCGAGCAGCGCCCGCGAGAAGAAAACCGAACGCGCGTCGTCGTCACCGAAACCCACCATCCCGTCGCGGTCGTACAGGGCCGGGCAATCGACGAAATACACGATCACGTCGCCGAGGCGGCCTTCGTAGATCGTCGCTTCTATCTTCTGAGCCCCGAGCGGGACCTGTAGACCCGTCACGATCGGGCGCAGGCTGTGCTTGGCGATGTCAATCTGCCGGTATCGGGGCAGCACGACCCTGACGTCGTGGCCGGCATGGCGCAGCTCCTTCGAGAGGGCGGCCGCCACGTCGGCCACGCCCCCGAGCTTGGCGAAGGGCGCCAGCTCGGCCGTGGCCACGAGGACCTTGAGATGCTGGGAGTGAGGAACGCCGGCGGCGGGCGCCTCGCCCGGCACACGGACGCCGAGCGAGCCGGCCGGCGGCACGACCTCGATGTCCTTCCCGTCGCGCGTCACGACGAGCGCCATCTCGAGCGTGTCACCCGCCCTCTTGCCGAGCCGCTGGAATGGAATCGCGACGAAGAACGGATCCGGGACCTCCCATGCGGTCTCGACCACCCCGCGGTTTTGGGGCTCGACGATTCTCGCCACGGTGACGGAGCCGCCGAGCGCGCGCGGAACGATACGGACGGCGTACGCCGGCTCGAAGCCCAGGTCCGCCGTGGCGGCTTCCGCGAGCGGAAGGTCGATGTCCGCCGCCGCCCCGTCTCCTGCCGGCTTGCCCGAGCAGTAGAGCCAGAAATCGATGTGCTGAGCCTCCAGCTCGGCGGGCGAGCGCGGCGTGTCGATCCGGAAGTAGAGCTGCTCGTCGTCGTTGCCGTAAGCGACGCGCTCGACGATCCCTGCGGGGCGATGCAGAGCGCCGAAGCCCGAGCCCACCAGGTAGTAGCCCGCCTTACTCCACTCAGGGTCGTCATACGAGGCAGGGCTGATGGCCACCGCGGGGATACCACTCTCCGGCGCAGGCGCGCGCTTGATGATCGGCTGGAACAGGCGTGCGGGCGCCCGTGAGCCCATGAGCTTGTAGACGTTGCGCAGGTGCAGCCGGAACTGGTTGTCCCAGATCGGGTCCATCCCCGAGTCGTGCTTTCGGCTGAACCACCAGAACCAGTCGCTTCCCTCGGTGATGAGGATCTCCCGCCAGGCCAGCGCCGCCTGATCCGATTCTTTCGGCCGCTGGCGCGCCTGGTCGTCGAGCCAGGCGCGGGTTTCGGCGAGCAGGTCCCAGGCGACGTTGTGCTCGGGGTCACCGATCCAGGTGTCCAGGCTGGCGCCGATCCAGCTGCCGGTGTGCAGGTGGTGCAGCTGCTGCTCGGGCGGATGCTCAGCGATGAAGTCGGTGACCGTGGTGGTCACGACGTCCTGGCTCGATTCGAGCTCGGTGTAGAGAGCGTTGAGGAAGTCATGACCGTCTCGCGGGTAGAACTCCCATGCGTTCTCGCCGTCGAGGGCGATCACGACGAGGAGGTTGCGGTCGCTCTGCTGCTCGCCGATTAGCTTCAGGCGACCAACGAGGGCGCGCGCCGCGTCGAGCGAGGACATCCGCTGATAGTCGAAGCCGATCGCATTCGAGATCTGCGAGTCGCGGAAGACCATGGTCACGCTCTGGCCGTCCCGGGTCACATGCTTGGGGCTGTACAGGTCCTCTTCCCGCGAATAGCGACTCTCCATCGAGCGGGCGAGAACCTCTTCGTCGCTGATCATCCAGTCCAGCCCCGCGCTCGCGGCCAGCCCGACGACGGTCTCCCCCACCGCCATCTCAGAAGGCCACATTCCCTTCGGCCTGCGCCCCAGCAGTCGCTCGAAGAGCGCGAACCCGAGGCTGATCTGGCGCTCGGCATCCTCGCGATGTGAGAAGTGGTGCTCGGGAAGCTGGATCTGCGGGTTGGCGATGCGGGCCGAATCGACGTGGGATAGCAGCGGGAGGATCGGGTGGTAGTACGGCGAGAACGTGAGCTCGGCCTGGCCGCGATCCGCAAGCTCGCGGTACTTGGGGATGACCTTCGCCATCAGGTCGAGCTGGGCCGTGAAGAGCGGCTGCTTGTCGGCTTCCGAGAAGTCGCGATCCTTGCGCTTCAGCTCAGCCAGGCGCGGGTCTGACTCGACCCAGACCGGGTCACACCACGCGAGGTTGAACCAGATCTGCAGGTCGCGAATGTCGGCCATGGTGAACTGCGCGTCGACGGGCCGGGAGGCGAGCTCGAGATAGCGGGGCGACTGCTGGACGCGGAGCGCTCGTGGCGACTCACGCATCCAGCGCAGAAGGAAGTCGCGCTCCTCGGCGGAGAGCTCGTTGGCTTGACGCCGGCTCAGGTTGAGGAAGAGGTCGACAGACTCCTCTTTCCCATAGTCCTCGATCTGCGCCAGCAGCGAAGGGACGAGGTTGAACGTGGCGCGAAGCTTGGGATAGCCGTCGAGCAGGGCCGGCATCTTGTAGTAGTCCTTCGCCGAGCGGAGCCGGACCCACGGCAGGAGATAAGTGCTGGTGAGGTCGTCCTTGTAGTAGGGCTGGTGCATGTGCCAAACGAAGGCGACGTGTATGGGTTTCATCGGTTATCCAACGAATTGACCAAGGGCGCGGATGAAGTTTAAGTACACACGCGGCTGCTCTCGGATGATGCCGTTCGGTCCGAGGATATTCAGCGTGGCAAGGGCGGCCGAGTTCACCTCGGCCGCGACTCCGCGCTGCATGCGGACCACCCATACGTCGTTTGGAGTATTCATTCAGTCAATCCAATCCTCAGCGGGAAGGTGAGCAGCCCCGTCGGCGAAGCCGACCGGGCGATGAGCGGAAACCCGCGGTTTCCGCTCATACGTATTCATCAAGGGCGCGGATGAAGTTTAAGTAGACGCGCTGCTGCTCACGGATGATTCCGTTCGCACCGAGCTCCCACCACTCGTCCGGCGTGAAGTACGCGCTGACCTCCGCCGGCGATCCCGAACGGCCGAACCACTGGATGAGATGCAGGTTGTCCGACTGGAGAAGCCACCTGGCGATCTCGATCAGCCTGGGGTCGCCAGTGAGCCGCGCCTTGTTGTACGCGTGGTGCATCAGGCGGAAGAGTCCTTGCTGGGCCGAATTGCCGAGGAAGAACTCCATGCCGCCCTCGCCCGCCCAGGTCGTCCCGTACTCGTTGATCGGAATCTCGTACCGCGGCTGGTCCAGCTCGGCGATGGCCTCCGACGGCAGCATCATGCGTACCTTCCGCTTCTTGAGCTGCGTGCTCAGAGCGCGCATGAAACCGAAGATTCCGGTGTCCTTGCGGTGATGCTCGCCGAACGTCTCGAAATCCCAGCCGAGGGTGACCACGTCGCCCCAGCTGTCGCGCAGCCAGCCCGCATAGGTCTCAGGAGACAGCGGCCACATGCTCCAGCTGCTGTTGGAGAAGCGATAGCCGACATCGTCCGAGAGCTCGTGGTGGCGCGCGAGCAGCGCCATGTTCTGGCCGGGGTACCGAAATACGTGCGTGGGCTCCTGCCAGGCGAGCTGCCACGCGCGACCCTCCATAAAGGCTCCGCTGAAGCCGCACTGCTGAAGGGCGAAGTACACGTCGTTGGACATGAACATCTCGGTGGTGTCCGTCACGGTGACGGGCTTCTGGAAAAGGTCCTCGAGGCGCCTGCGCGCCCACAGCATCGACTCCTTGAACTCGACGATGTCCAGGTAGAAGAGCCACGAGTGGTACGGCTCGACGCACACGACCTCGACGTTGGGGCTTGCGCACAACCGCTTGAAGGAGTCCATCACCCTGGGTCCCCACGCCTCGGCCTGGACCAAGAACGAGTTGCTGAACCCGATCGACATGCGCCATCCGCGCCTGGTCAGGTCGCGGAACATCGCGGTCGCCGGCAGGTACGCGGCACGCGCCACCTGGTCGAAGTAGCGCCGGTCCATCGCCTCATCGAAGATGAGGCCGGCGAGATCGTCGAGCGGCGTCCCGGCCGGGATGACCTGCGCGGGCAGCTTCAACCGCTTCGGTTGGTGGACCACGGTATAGACGACGAGGTTCTCAGTCACGTGTCGGAGCAATCGTCCGGACCGACCGGCGAACGGGCTTCTCCGCAGGCGGCGGCCGCACCGCCTGCTGTGCCGCGGCGAACTCGATGCGCAGCAAGAGCTGGTCGATGACCTTTTCCCAGACGTACTCACGTGCCGTGGTGCGGCCGCGCCTGCGCATCGAGGCCGCCAGCTTGGGCCGCTCTTTCAACAGCGCGAGCTCGGTGACGAGCTCGACCGGGTCGTTGGTCTCGAGGACCAGCGCGTTGCGGTACGCCTCGGCGTAGTCCTCCCCAGTCGAGCCGGTGACGGCCAGACCGCCGGCAGCCATCACCTCGAGGCCGACGAGGCCGAACGGTTCGTGTCCGGAGTTGGCGAGCACCGCATCGCACGCCGCGTAGATCACCGCCACCAGCTCGTCGCTGAGGAAGCTGGTGAAGTTGATCACGTCCGCCTGCGTATTCTGGCGCAGGAGCGAAACCAGTCCGGATGCATCGCCGGGCGTGACAGTGTCCACCACGTCAAGGCCCTGGTGCCGCGCGTAGTCGAGCACCTCGCCGCCGTGCGGCTCGCGCCCGCCGCGCATCAGGAGCTTCACGCTCTGTGCATGGCGCTTGAGATAGGCCATTGCCGACACTGCCATCAGCCAGCGCTTGTCCGGGTCGAAGCGGCCGATCTTGAAACAGAGATGGTCCACCCCGGCAGCGGCTCTCACCGCCGCCACGGCCGCGGGATCCGCGTCGGCGATCGACGAGCGAGGAATGCCGTTGGGGATCACCACGGGGTTCTGGCCCGAACTCCACATCATGAACTTCATGTAGCGGCTCACTGTCGTGATGGTCGTGGCCAGCGCCAGCGCGGGCCAGTCGATCCGGTGGAAGCCGAATGTGTTGTTCGCGTTCCACAGCATCACCACCCGGTCGCGCAGGCCGCGGCGATACAGGCTGTCAGAGATCAGGCTCATCGACCACGACGTGTGCCACTCCTCACCGAGTACGACGACGTTCTTGCCGGCCACGGCGGCCGGGGCGATGACGTTGTCGATCACGCTCGGCGGCAGGCTCGCGTTCCAGTCGCGGATCTTGCCTTCCTCGCCGTCGTACACGCCGCCGCGATGCTGAGCCGAGATCCACTGGCACCAACGGCGGTAGTGCAGCCTGCCCCCTTCGAGCGTTTCCTCTCCGGGTAGATCGGGATCGCCGCAGAAGTAGAGGTGCGTGTCGTAGCCGAGGATCGCGAGCGACCGCGACAGGCCCTTCATCCGCACCCCCAGGCCGCCGGCCTGGCTGTAGAGATCAGGGCCCTCGAAGCTCAGCAGGACGAAGACCGTGCGGTCGGGGGTGAAGATCACAGCTGCGGACCGAGAATCTTCAGTGCCGCTTCGTGCAGCTCCCTGGTCGGCGCGCAGAGCAGCGTCGTGCGGCGGTCGAGCGAGGCCGGAAGCGGACCGATGGGATTCCCTTGCATGTCGGTGGCGACGCCGCCTGCCTCCGCGAGCAGCAGCAGGCTCGCCGCCATGTCGAAGACGCGCGCGGGCATCGGCGCGCAGAAGACGTCGAACCCGCCGGATGCGGTCAGCGCTATCGAGAGCGCCATGGAACCCAGTATGCGGAGCTTGCTCGAATGCTCCACGAGAGGTCGAGCCGCCGCGATTGCACGCGGCGAGCTCTCGAGACCGAGGATCTGGATCCTCTTCGAGTCCTGCCGTGGAATCACGGTCAAAGGCACGCCCCCGCGCCGCGCGCCATGTTTGCGGATCGCCGTCCACTCCTCTCCGGTGTTGAGGTTGAGCACGTAGCCCGCGAAGGTGTCATCGATGGCCGGGCCGTCGAGCACCGCCAGCATCAGGCCGAATACCGGCACGCCCTGCTTCGCGTTGAGGCTTCCGTCCACGGGGTCGACCAGGACCAGCGGGTGGTCGGCGCCGAAACTGCGGAGCCCGGATTCCTCGGACAGGACCGAGAACCTCTCACCGCGACCTGCCACCGCCTCGAGCTCGGCGAAGACGACCGCCTCAGCTGCGCGGTCGACCTCGAGCGTCGTGTCCCCGCCGGCGCCGACCTCGAACCCCACCCGCCCGGCGTCGGTCCCGGCAATCGGAAGGACAGCACTGCGCACGCCGGCGCCGATGCGCCCAAAGAGCTCGAGCCACTCGCCGGGATTCAGGCTAGGGCCGGCTCTCAAGCAAGACCGGAGTCGCTCGACACTTTTCTGCGCCGGCGGCGCCGCCGCTCGACGACGACCGTGATGAGGTATGGCTGCTGCATCGCCCACACGCGCTCGATGAGCTGCGGGACCGGCACGCTGTGCGGCCCCTCTATACCGAGCAGGACGAGGGCCTCCGCCACAGCGTCGGGCAGCTCTGTCTTGTCGTGGAGGTTTAGCTGCTCCAGCGTTTCGAGGATGTCATCCAGCCGGCGCAGACCCTGCCGCCGATTCTGATCGGACCGGTTGAGCACCGCAGAAAGCTTAATGAGGTTGACCGGCGCGTGTCAGGGCGCGGCTGATCTCGTCGGGTCGCTCGAACTGCAACCAGTGGCCGGCTCCGTCGAGCACCACGAGCTCGTAGAGACCCTCGACCTGTCCCGCAGTGGCCTCGACAGCCCGCCGGCCTAGCGCGGGGTCCTGGTCACCCCAGAGCAGAAGTGTGGACACCGTGATCTTCAACTCGTGCGTGAGGGCGGCCCAGGCGCCGCCTCCGGCGCCAAGGTTGGCGCGGTAGTAGCTGAGAGCAGAGGTCAGGCGGCCGGGGCGGCTCAGCGACCGGATGAAGTGCTCGACCAGGGTGCGAGGCACGGCATCGGGGTTGGGTCCGAGTGCGAACATTGCGCGGAGCCGGCGATGGTCATCGTCCGCGAGCACCTGCTCGGCCTTGCCCTCCTGCAGGAACAGCGCGACGTAGCGTGATCGGTCGCGCTGGTCCTCGTCCACGCGGCTGGCCTCGGCCAGCGCGGCCGGGTGCGGCACTGAAAGGGCGGTCAGCGTCCTGGTCATCTCCGGATGGCGCGACGCGAAGAACCAGGCGACGATGGCACCCCAGTCGTGTCCCGCCACGTGGGCTTCGGCGCGGCCGAAGGCCTTGATGATCCCGGCCACATCCTCGACGAGATGATCGATCGCGTAGTTTTCCACACCCTCCGGCGCATCGCTCAGTCCGTAGCCCCGGAGATCCGGGGCGACGGCGAGGTGACCCGCTTTTGCGAGCGCGTCGACCTGTTTCGTCCAGGACTCGGCGCCCTCGGGGAAGCCGTGAAGCAGGATGAACATCTCTCCGTCGGCCGGCCCGTCGACCATGGCTCGGAACCGAAGGCCGTTCGCCTGGACCATGTGCTGTGAGGCGGTCACTTGCAGTTGGTGAGTATGAATTCCGCTGCCACGTCGAGCGCCTGGTCGAGCACGGCCAGCAGTCCGTGTCCCTGGCCTTTGAAGATTTCGAGCCGGGACTTCGGAACGAGCTTTGTGTATTGCTTAAGGAGATCGAGGCGTGCAAAAGGATCGCGATCGCCGCTCAGAAAGAGGGTCGGGCAGCGGATTGATGGCAGGTGCTCGATGCGGAGCTGGTCCGTGAAGCCCGGACGGTGGAGTGGATATGAAAAAAGGACGAGGCCACCGAAGTCCGCCTCGACCGCGGCCATGCTCGCAACCCTTCCGCCGAACGATTGACCACCACCGATGACCTCATGGCCACGACCGGACGTCTTGATGAAGACCGGGACCGCGCGTTCCGCACCTCCGCGTGGAAGATCCACCGCGATGGCATCGATTCCACGGCGCTTGAACCCATCGACGTAGGGCTTCATCGATGCCGCATTGCCTGATGCGCCATGACCGAGGACGACTCGCATGATGTCTATCGTCGCAGTCTTTTTGTTGTTGGTGCACCCGACGTCAAGAGGTCATGCGAGGTCTTTATCGACCCGCATTGGAAAAATTTTCCACAGGCCTGACGAAAAATATTTCGCGCGAACCATTGACGTGAGAGGGTTCATTCAGGTATCACAACACTTTGTATGGCGATGCTGCTCGTGGTTGCCACCACAGAGGCGACGGACCCGACTCGAGTCAGCGTGTCATTTCGTACAACCGCCAACGTCTCGGAGTCCTCGTCATTGAGGCTTCGCGACGAAGCCCGTGGGATCAACGGAACCTATCGGGTCGTATCACCGGAGAAGGAGGTTATGCATTATGGCCGCTAAGAAGAAGGCAGCGAAGAAGACCGCCGCCAAGAAGAAGCCAGCCGCGAAGAAGAAGAAGTAGTTAAAACTTCTTCATTCTTTTTTTAGTCCGTTCCGTGCCGGGGTTCTGTGGAGCCCCGGCACTTTTCTTATGAGAGGGAACCAAGATTCCCTCTCATGGCTCACCCTCCCTCCTCGCGACGCATGGAGGCGAAGAGAACAAAGTCGCAGCCGGGTTTAACCCGGCTGCCCATACAGCGTTAGCGCTTCAAGAGATCAGAGAGGCGACCTGCATCGCGGCGAGCGGAGCCAGGAGAATCCCCTTGCGGTGATGCCCGGTCGCGACGATCAGGTTTCGGACGCCCACTGCTTCGACGATCGGACGTCCATCGCGGGTCACCGGACGCAATCCCGCCCACGCACGCAGCAGGCTCGCGGCGCCAAGGTCTGGCACCAACCGGCGCGCAAGGTTGAGCAGCGTCGCGATTCCAGCGACGGTCGGACGATCATCGAAGCCCGAATCCTCCTCGGTGCCGCCCGCGATGATGGTTCCGTCCGCCTTCGGCACGAGGTAGCCGTTGGACCAGAAGACGCTGTGCTTCAAGACAAGCGCCCGTGGGTCGAGCGCCGCGAGCTGGCCGCGCTGCGGACGCACATCAACATCAACGCCCGCCGTCGAAGCCACCTCTTTGCTCCACGGCCCGGCGGCGATCACCGCCCAATCGGCCTCGTGCGAGCCTGCCGCGGTGATGACCCGGTGGACCTCATCGCCGGAGCGCTCAAAGCCAATGACCGGTGTGCCCTCGCGTATCGCCGCACCGCGCGCAGCCACCGCCCTGGCAAGGGCGCGGACAAACCGGGGCGGTGTCAGGTGCGCGTGCTTCAGCAGCACGGCGCCCAGGACGTCGGCGCTCAGAGAGGGCTCCGCCTTGCGGCAGGCCTGTGCATCGAGCCAGCGTCCGCCTGCAGCGCGCAGCCTCGCCACCTCCTCCGGTTCGAACGCGGGCTGCAGGCCTTCTTGAACTCGGTATTCGACGTTCATCGCACTGTCCTTTTCGATGCGCGCGATGAGCTCGGGAAACAGCTGGAGGCTTTGATTGGCCGATTCTTCTGCCGGTACGGTGGTGCTCTGTGGACTCAGCTCGCCGGCGGCGGCGCCTGAGGCACGGCACGCGAGCTGGTCGCGCTCGAGCAGGGTGACCTGGTGTCCTTCGAAGCTCAATCGCTCGGCGACCGCGCATCCGATCACCCCTCCTCCGATCACGACGACCTTCGCCATATAGAGAAGATAAGCAGTCCTTGACTTACGAACATTTGTTCGATATGGTCAGCATGCCTCCACACCTCCCCTGCGTCTTCTCCCCCGAGGCGGCCAAAGATGCAGGAAGCACTCAACATTGCGATCAACTCGATTCGGGTCCGTTTCGGCAGCGAGGCGCTGACGAGGGCGGCGGAGCTTCCGCCCCCGCAGCCCTGGCCAAGCCGGACTCCGATCGACCGCCTGACCGGGATCGGGGGACTGCCTCACGGCCGGCTCACCCTTTTGAGCGGGCACGGAACGTGCGGCAAGCTCACGCTCGCTCTTCTACTGCTGGCCAGCGCGACTCGCGAGTTCGCGCACGCGATGGTGATCGAGACCAGTGCGAATTTCGATCCCTGGACGCTGCTTCCCTTCTATCCCGAGCTGAGCGCGCTGACCGTGGTCCGCGCGCCGGCTCCTGATCCGGCTGGAGAAGCCGCGGTGGCACTGGCCAGGGCTGGAGCCGGCTTCATCCTATTAATGGGCGAGATCCCTGAGCACTGGTTGGGACCCCTGGAGTCAGGGGCCAGCCGTTCGGGAACCGTGATCGTGGGAGTGGTCGACGCGCCCGGGCGGGCGTTCGCGCACGCCTCGAGCTTGAGCGTTGGTTTTTCGCGCACGGATTGGATCTGGGAACGCGGGCAGCTCGTGGGGCTTCGCGCCTCGGCTCGGTGCGTTAAAAACCGCGTCGCCCCTCCGCTTGGAGAAACCGAGCTGGAGATCCGCTACCCGCTGGGCACGAAGGCGCTGTCCGACCACCGTGGCCAGGTGTCTGAAATTCCTTCGATTCGCGTGGAAGGGCTCGAATGCACGTCTGCTGTGGTCTGACCAACCACCTGGAGCTCGCCCGGCGGCCGGACCTGTACGGGAATCCCGTCGTGGTCGGACATCCAGGGGGCAGGGGGGAGTCCCCCATCAATAAATTCGAGCACGTGATCGCTGTTTCCGAAGAGGCAGCTCCGTTTGGCGTGGCGCCGGGGATGGCATTGCGCCAGGCGGAGCATCTCTGCCCGCAAGCGAACTTCCTTCCCCCTGACCCTGAAGCGGCCGCGCGCCTGCGAGAGCTCATCTCTTCCGCGCTCTACGACCTCGCGCCGGCGGTCGAGGTCCATGTCGAAGGGATCGCGTGGCTGGACGTGAGCGGCGTCGTGAAGGGAGGCGCGATAAGTGAGGCACGGCGCAGGCTGCGTGCCGCCATCGGCCGTGAACCGAGGCTGGGTCTTGCGCCAGGCCCTTTCTCAGCCCGGCTTGCCGCCGCACGCGCGCGACCTGGACGTCTGGTGCGTGTCGATGAGGCTCGCGCATTTCTCGCTCCGCTTTCATCTCACGAGCTCCCGCTCGACGCGGAGCAGCTCGAGCGCCTGGACCTCCTGGGTCTTCGCACACTTGGCGCGGTGGCGGCGATCGGTCCACGCGAGCTGGAGAGCCAGCTCGGCCACGACGGACGTCATGCGGTCATGCTCGCGCGAGGTCTCGAGCCCGACCAGCTCACGCCTTGGCGTCCTCCTCTTTTCACCAGCGCGCATCGACAGTTCGAGGAGCCGGTCGAAGACCGCGAGGCCCTGCTGTTCGTCGCCCGCGCGCTGTGCGGCGACCTGGCACAGGAGCTCGGCCTGCGCGGGGCGGGCGCCAAGCGCATTCGTGTGCGGCTGATGTTCGAGTCCGCCGGGCGCGCGCAGGGCGCACTTCTATTAGAAACTGAGCAGCGCGAGACCGTCGTGCGGCATCCGCTGAGCAGCGCGGCGGAGCTGTTCGGCTTGATCGGCTCTTGGGTCAAGGAATGGCAGCCGCGCGCTCCGATCACCGAGCTGTGGATCGAGCTGCCGGTGCTCGAGGGCGCCGGGCGGCGGCAGCTGCGGCTGTGGGCGGGCGGGGATGGAAACAGCGAAGAGGTGATCGCCGCCCTCGAGCGGTTGCAGGAACGGTGGCAAGACCAATTTGGAGCCGAGGTGGTCCACAAGCCACGCCCAGCGCTGCTCTCCTCCCCACTCCCATCGCAGCGCTTCGCGTGACCCGGCTGCTCTCGCCTCCCGCCGCGATCGAGGTCACGCTGGCCGGCGACGGCACGCCGGCCTTCATCACCGGCGCCTTCAGCGGGTCGATCGACCCGATCGCGCGCTGGAAGGTCGAAACCGAGTGGTGGAAGCAGCCCGTCGTCCGCGAGTACTGGAAGGCGCTGCTCAACAGCAACCTTCTTTGCGAGCTGTACCACGACCTTTCGCGAGACGAATGGTTCCTGGAGCGGGTCTATGACTGAGAGGTCAGAAGGGCAGCGCGACCACGTCCGGCTCTCTCCACCCCATTCTTGCATCGGTGCCGAACATCGCGTCCCGGCTCCAGTGCCGCAGCGGAGTGTTCTTGTTGAGCAGCAGCGGGTAGGCGGCGAGGAACTCTTCAAAGCTCGCGATCTCCGGCCGGTCGGACACTGCGTGCGCGACCAGCCGCACCCAGAACCTGGTCATGGTGTCGTGATAGAGCGGTCCTTAGCTGTTGTGTTCGGCAAACCTCTGGATGCCAGCGGTCACGACTTCCTCCGCCGCGCCGGCGCCATGACGCCGGACGGCAAGCCACGCGAGCGTAGGTGGTCGCGGCGCCTGAACTCCGAGGGGGGCAAGCTCACGCTGAAGAAGCGCGCAGAAACTCATCGTTGGGAGTCATGGCTTGAAGGGCCTCCTCAGAAAAAGAAATGACCCCGCCGGCTCGCTTCGCTGGCTCCGGCGCCTGCCTTGCGGCTGGTGCCAGATCCCTCGCACGTTTCCTTCGGGGCCGTTGGAAAACGTAACGCGCCCACCGAGAGCTTGCAATCCCTGATTTGGGTCGCCTGGCAACGCGAGGTAGCCGCATCCGCGTGAACCCATACGTTGAGCTGCATTGCCACTCCAACTTCTCGTTCCTCGACGGCGGATCTCACCCTTATGAGCTGGCCGCCCGCGCTGCCGAGCTCGAGATGCCCGCGCTTGCGATCACCGACCGCGGCGGCGTCTACGGGGCGGTGCGATTTCTCCAGGCCTGCCGCAAGCTGGGCGTGAAGCCGATCATCGGCACGGCCCTGGAGGTGGACGGCCAGGAGGTCGTCATGATCGCCCGCAACCTCAGCGGGTACTCGAACCTCTGCCGGCTGCTGAGCTTCGCGCACGCCGACCAGCCCAAGGGCGAAGCACGCGCGAGCATCGCCAAGGTCGCCGAGCATCGCGGGGATCTCTTCTATCTCAGCGCGACCGACGACGAGAGGCGGTTGCGCGAACTGCAGGAGGCGCTTGGCAAGGAGAACGTCTTCAGCGAGCTGCACCATCACCTGTGCCCAGAGGACCAGTGGGTGCTCGAGGGCCGCGCGGCGATGGCGAAACGCTGCGGAGCCGCGGTGGTGGCGACGAACGAGGTGCACTACCACGTCCCTGAACGGCGAAGGCTGCATGACGTGCTGGTGGCGATCCGCCATCGCGCCACCCTCGAGTCAGCCCGCCCACACCTCTTTCCCAACTCCGAGCACCACCTGAAGGGTGGTGCGGATATGAGGCCGCTCTTCAAGGGCCATGCCGAGGCGCTGGCCACACCGTGGGACATCGCGCGGGAATGCGACGTGGACCTCGACTTTCGCAAGGTGCGCTTTCCAGGCTATCCCGTGCCCGCGGGCGAAACGCCCTTCTCCTTTCTCTACAAGCTCTGCTTCGAAGGCGTCCGCGAGCGCTACCGCCCGATCACACCCGAGGTCGCACGCCGCCTGCAGCGCGAGCTCGACGTGATCGAGAAGACCCGCCTCGCCGAGTTCTTCCTCATCAACTGGGACCTGATGCGGTTCGCGCGCGAGCATGGAGTTCCGGGCCAGGGTCGCGGCTCGGCCGCCGACTCGATCGTCGCCTACGTGCTCGGAATCACGCGGGTCGACCCCATCGAGCACAACCTGCTCTTCGAGCGCTTCCTGCACGAAGAGATGACCAGCACGCCGGACATAGACATCGACTTCTCGACCGCGCATCGCGAGCAGGTGATCCAGTACATCTATGACAAGTACGGCTGGGAGCGCACCGGGATGGTTTGCAACGTCGTGACCTTCCAGCCGCGGATGGCGATCCGCCAGGTGGGCAAGGCGCTCGGCTTTTCGGCCGAGCTGCTCGACCGGCTGGCCAAGGGCGTGGACCGATGGTTCACGGAGGACGTCGCGGACTCGATGCTGGACGCGGTGCCGCCTCCTGACATGCGGCCTCAGAGCTGGCAGCAGTTCCTGGAGCTGTGCAGGGAGGTGATCGAGTTTCCACGGCACCTGTCGATACACAACGGCGGCATGCTGGTCACCGGCGAGCCGCTGGTCGAGATCGTGCCGGTCGAGCCCGCGACCATGGAGGGCCGGCGCGTCGTCCAGTTCAACAAGGACGACGTCGAGGACCTTGGGCTGATCAAGATGGACATGCTCGGCCTCCGCACGCTTTCAGTGGTGGCGGAGTGCCTCGAGCTGATCAAAGACAAAACCGGCACGCGACCCGACCTCGACCAGCTGGCGCTGAACGACCCGAAGGTCTTCGAGATGTGCAGCGCCGCGGACACGATCGGCGTTTTCCAGATCGAGTCGCGGGCGCAGATGCAGACTCTCCCGCGCACACGCCCGGACACCTTCAACGACCTCGTGGTCGAGGTGGCGATCATCCGGCCGGGCCCGATCCAGGGGAACGCGGTCCACCCATACATTCGACGCAAGCAGGGCCGCGAGATGGTCACGTACGCGCACCCGCTGCTCGAACCCATCCTCAAGGACACACTGGGCGTGATCCTCTATCAGGAACAGATCATCGAGATCGCGATGCACGTCGCAGGCATGACGCCAAGCGGTGCAGACGGCTTCCGGCGCGCAATGACCCGCCACCTCAACCGTGTCGAGATGTCATCGCTCGAGGGTGATTTCATCAACGGGTGCTTGGCCAACGAGGTGCCTCGTGAGGTCGCGGACCAGCTCTTTGCCGCAGTGCAGGGTTTTGCGGTTTACGGATTCTGCCGCTCCCACGCGGCCGCATTCGCGCGCACTTCATACGAAACCGCGTGGCTCAAGCTCAATCATGCGGTCGAGTTCGGGTGCGGCCTGCTCAACAACCAACCGATGGGCTTCTACCACCCGAGCGTGCTGGTCGAGGACCTGAAGCGCCACGGGGTGACCGTGCTTCCGGTCGACGTCAACCGCTCCGCCGTTCGATGCCTCCCCGAACCTCTGCCCCCCACTCAGCAGAACCGAGACCTCCCGCTGGGGCCCTCCCTTCTGTCCGACTCCCTCCCCCAGCCGGCACTCCTGCCCACAAGCTATTCCGAGCTCGAAACCAAGTCAACCCAGCCTGTTAAGACCATGACCCACGCCATGCGCGTCGGCTTCAACTACGTCCGCGACCTCGGCGAAGAGGGCCGTAAGGCGATCGTCGACGAGCGTACCCAACGCCCCTACACCTCCTTCGACGATTTTCTCCACCGGCTTCGCGGCGCCCCGGTCGGACCGCGCGCGGTTCGCAACCTCGTCATGGTCGGCGCCTTCGACGCGCTCGGCCAACCACGACGCGAGCTGCTCTGGGGCTGGCAGGAAAGGTGGCATGGCCACGGGCTGCGCAAAGGCATCGAGACGCAATCCGAGCTGCGCCTCAACGGCACCGCACCCGACCTTCCCACCATCGACGCCTTCGACGCCAACCAGCTCGAGTACCGGATCTCGGATCTCTCGACCGGCCACCACCTCATCCACTTCTGTCGCGAGCGCCTGCAGCAGATGGGAGCGCTGGAGAGCAACAAGCTGGCCGCAATCGCCAATAACCGGAAAGTGAGAGTCGCCGGCCTTGTCATCACTCGACAGGCTCCCTCGACCGCGAAGAAGATCCGCTTCTTCACGCTGGAGGACGAGTTCGGCCAGGTCAACGTGACCATCAAGCCCGACGTCTACGACCGCTACCGCCAGGTTGCCAACCGCCAGCCGATCCTGGTCATCGACGGAGTGATGCAGCGCAACGACGGCGTGTATTCGGTGCTGGCCAGCCACATCGAGGCCCTCCAGGGCGTGCCCCGCCCGCCCCAGAAATCGCACGACT
Organism: Candidatus Dormiibacterota bacterium; assembly: GCA_003151935.1. Lineage (GTDB taxonomy): Bacteria > Chloroflexota > Dormibacteria > Dormibacterales > Dormibacteraceae > Palsa-870. Next base: position 32,287 of record PLYZ01000073.1, read on the forward strand.
ACCGATAAAGCCGAGCCTGGTAAGGCTTACTTTCCGTAGCCAGATGGGGGTCTTTTGAGCGAAGCTATGCATTCGGACTGAGCCGCGGCACTCATCACAGCAGCCCCAAAGGAAGGATCCATGTCGATCGGACGAGAAATCGAAGACATCGCCCGGGACCTCATCAAGCACCAGCACGACCACCCCCCGGTCCGAGACCTCAACCGCGAGGTCGAGCGCAAGCTCACCTTCGCGGACCGCGTCGCAGCCGATTTCGCCCGCCTGGTCGGGAGCTGGGTCTTCGTCCTCGCGCAGGTCGGGATCATGGTCCTCTGGGTCGGGCTCAACGCCTTCAACCTGATCCATCCGTGGGACCGGTACCCATTTCTATTCCTCAACTTCATCCTCAGCCTCGAGGCCGCCATCTGGGTCTCAGTCGTGCTGATGGCCCTCAACCGCTTCGCGGATCGCGATCGCCTGCGCGCGCAGCACGACTACGAGCTCGACGTCAAAGCCGAGGAAGAGCTGAAGGCGCTGATGAACCACCTCATGCACCAGGACGAGATCCTGCTGCAGATCGTGAACCGCCTCGACCGCGGCGACCGCGAGATGAAGCGGATCGCGCGTCACCTCGAGGTGGTGATCGAGACGACGACAAACCCGCCGGCGCCGCGACCCGCTGAACCCGAGCGCCCGCCGATCAGCCTTCCCGCGCCTTAGCGCAGGACCTTATAGACGGCGTACCCGTCCTTGTCGTAGACGAGCGTGCCGTGCTGGTCCCAGTAGGCCCGGCTCGCGCCGCGCGGAATCTCCTGCGGGCCGATCATCACGTAGTCGACGCCATACCGGCGCACCAGGTCCATGGCCGCCGGATCGCCATCGAGGATCAGCATCGCGTCTGCCCCCTTCTGTACGTAGTCGGGCAGCCCGTAGGTCCACAACCAGCCGGGATAGCCGATCACCACACGCCTTCCAGCGAGCGTGGGAATGGGGCTGTTGTGCTCGTCCGCCACGACGAACAAGGCGGTTGGGCTCGTGTGGCCGCGAACCCAGTCCGCGACCTGCAGGCCGCCGGCGTCTGTGAACTGAACAGCGCTGACGCTGTAGTCAGACGCTCGCGCGAGGTCGAGCGCGCCGGAAAGTCCCAGCACGACGAGCAGAACGGACGCGACGATGGCGGAGCCCGGTCCTCGCTGAAACATCCGCGCCAGCAGGCCGCCGACCAGGATGCTGCCCAGTAGCGCCCAGAAGATGAAGAACTTGGTGTTGTCCCAGTCCCATGGCTGCAGCACGATGACGTTCGGGACGAGAAACCACAGCCACATGGGCGCGAACCAGGTCGGAAAGGCAGTCGGGATCCAATTCCGCAGCACTTGAGCTGCGACCAGCAGAGGGATGAAGACCGATGTGTTCTTGATCCAGAACAAGGCCCAGTCGCGTCCAAACCAGATCGGTAGGTCGTGCTGCCAATCGAGGTACGACAGCCAGCCGACCTCGAAGCAGTAACCGTGGAGGGTGGGACCGTTGCCGCACACGCTCGTGTTGGCGGGTGGCCACATCCAGGCAAGGATCGGGATGCCGATGGCCAGCGCGGGGATGAAGAATCCAAGCCATTGAATCCGCCGACTGAAGAGAGCCCAGAAGGCCGAGAGCGCAACCACAGTGCCGTAGGCGTGCACGTGGTAGACGGGCAAGAACCCGGCGACGATGCCCGCGAAGACAAAGGGCTGCCACCCCGACCCGCCCCGCGCCGCCATCCACAGGATCATCAGCAGGATCAACGCCAGGCTGAAGCCGAACAGCGTTGAGCGTTGCGGCACGAGGTAGGCAAGCACCGGGTTCAGCCACTGATAGTTCAGGTCGCGGTTCAGCGTGTACTCGCGCGGCAGGTGAGCGAGGGCGGACAGCCCGAAGTGCTGAATGTCGCCGAGCAGGTAATAGAAGCCCAGGCCGCCGCCCAGCACGAAGACGAAGACGGCGATCACCGCGGCGGCGCGGCCGCCGGCGAATCTCTGGGCGGCCACGTAGAGCACCGCGGGGAAGGCCAGCCCAAGCAGGCCGCTCGTCAACACGAGCGCGGAGGTCAAGCTGCTGCCCAGCGGCACGAGGTTGGCCGCCAGGAAATCGATCATGAACGGGTAGCCCAGGTGATGGCCGGGATCGATGGGATATTCGGGCGGGAAGTTGTGCCCGTAGGCGAACGATCCCGCGAAGCTGAGGTGCGCCGCCCAGTCGCCCCAGATGTTCACGTATCCGGCGAACAGGCCGCCTGGTGTGTACACGTAGGCCTGGTGCAGGAAGTGCACCGTCCAAGCGCCGCAAACCAGCACGACCGCCGCGAGCGGCCACGGGTGACCCGGCGTCCGCGGCGATGCCCACCATCGGGCACGGGCGCCAGCGAGGTCGACGACCAATTGCTTCGCTTGCCAGGCCAGCGCGGCCGCGCCCAGCAGAACTACGAACCCGAGCGCCGCCAGCACGGTCAACGCAGTGACGTCGCGAACCACGAGCGACAGTACAAGGCTCAAAGCCGCGACGGTCGCCGCACCGAGGACCGCCCCGAACGCGATGCGTTCTTCGAGCAGCAGGCTGATTCCGATGAGGTACGTGAGGCCGAACCCGGCCACCACGCAAACCGCGAGGAAAGCTGCCGGCGCTAGTTCCAACAGAAGAGCTGCTGCTGGGTCGGAGGCAGGTCGTTGCGGCAGTTGACCAACCAGGTCTTCGGGCCCCAGGGAGGAGTCTGCGGTCCGGCGAAGTAAGCCGCGCCTGAAATCGGGAGACCCGTCCAGATCGGATAGAAGTAGAAGAAGAAGAGCACCGCGACGCCGAGGAAGCTGCCGACGAGCATGATCCGGCCGGGGCGTTTCAGCTGCTCAGCGATGCGGGCCAGCACGAAGGCCAGGGCGAGCACCATGAAGATGAGGCCTCCGAACATGTGGTACATGAAAAGCACGCGGCTGATCTGCGACCACGGCAGGTACTGCGAGAGGAACCCGAGCAGGATCACGGTGGCTGGGAAGCTGCGGTACCGGACGATGAAGTACGGCAGGGACACCACGCACGGCAGGCTCGTCCACCAGATCCAGGGGTTGCCCAGGTTGGCCATCCGCGAGATGAGCTGCTGGCCCGTCCAGTGGTCGATGCCCAGGTTCGTGTACTCGGCGTAGTACAGGACCGGCCGCGAGAGAAGCGGCCACGACCACCACTTCGAGCCGTACGGGTGGGTCGCTGTCAGGGTGGCGTGGTAGATGTACGACTGCTTCTGGTACTCGATCAGGTCGGCGAGGTTGTGGAACTGGCCGCGCGCGAAGAACGGGTACCAGGACTCGACGTAGATCGCGAGAGGGATGGCCACCAGCGCGACCGCCGCGACCACGAGATACGTGGACCAGTGCAGGCCTTGGGGTATGACCGGCGAGTCGCCCCGTCCCCAAGACCAGATCGGTCTGTTGGACGGTCCAATGCGGATGTCGACGTGGCGGCGGATCGCCCTCACGACCATCAGGAAAACGATGCTCGCGAACGCGGCGAGCACGATCCACTTCGACGCGATGCCGATGCCCAGCACGGTGCCCAACGCCACGAGCGAGATCAGCGATGAACGGGGGGTGCGGCTCTGAATGTGAACGAGGTACAGGAAGTACGCCAGAAGGATGAAGAAGACCGGGAAGATGTCGATCATCCCGATCCGTGACTGGATGAAGAACATCCCGTCGAAGCACGCGAGCGTCGCGGCGGTGATCGCGAAAATCCGGTTCGGCCAGAGGCGGCGCGCGAACAGGTACATCATCGGGATGCAAAGCGTTCCGAACAGGCAGGCGGCGATCCGCCACCCGAAGGTGTTGAACCCAAGGTCGATGTAGTCTCCGGACGCGCCTTGGAAGTGAGCGCGGTACCACCCATAACCCCATTCGCCTGAGGCGATGAAGAGCTTCGCAAGCGGCGGTTCAGGGTCGAAGTAGTTGTACTTGCAGTTGGTCGTGGTGGGCTTGCACAGCTCAATCCCCTTGATGTCGTCGTAGGCGTCGACCGGGAAATAGATCTCGTCGAAAACCTGGCCGTTGGGCGGCGACAGGACTCCCTGCGTATCGGCGTAGCCGCGGTTGAACGGATAGGCGAGGCCGCAGATGGTACCCGGGTCCCCTTTGGCGTCGATGGGCGTGTTCGACACGCAGTTTGTGATCAGCGGACCCTGGAACGGATGGAGGAAGAAGTCGGGCATGATCGGGCTGTAAAAGCGCAGCACGAACGCCACCGCCGTCAGCGCGAGCACCGCGATCAGGTCCCAGTGGTCGAAATACGTCCTTTTGCGGCTAACCTCCGCCGGTTGGGTCTCCTCTAGCTCGTCGGCGTGAGGCCCCTTCACCGCCGCCGTTTTTTGCGCCTACCGCCGCCCTGGTTCTGTCCGAGGCGGTACGGAAGGCGCGAGCTGATCTCCCACGCGGCGGCGTCGGCGTCGGGCACAGGGATGGCGACCGTGTCCTCGTGCATGATCCGCGCCCCGAGGCGCTTTTTCATCGCCGCCAGCTCGGCTTCGTCACCGCGGACCCTGATGAAGAGCGCCGGCTTGTCGACGTACTGCTTCATCACCGGGGCGATGAGCCGGCTGCGACGATCCTGGAAGTGCTGGCGCAGCGGCGACGCCTTGACCGACTTGATGGAGTCGTAGTCGATCAGCACGCTCGAGAGCAGCGTCGACACCTTGACTCCGTCGTCCTGCACCGACACGTGACTGCGGTGGCGGTAGTAGAGAAACGCCCCTCCCAACAGCAGTCCGCTCGGGATGTAGAGGAGCCAGATCAGGTTGGCCGTGTGCGCGATCTGGTGCTGGTAGACCAACAGAGCAGTCATCACGACGCCCACGGCAACCAGGAAGCCCGCGAAAAAGCGCTGCTGGCGCCACATGTGATGGGCGTGGAGGTTCTGGTGGCGGACGGTCCCAGTCGGCGCTTCGGTGCTCAACGCCTACTGATTATCGGGTCTTGCCCAGTCGCGACTTCTCCTCACGGCGTCACGCCATCGCGACTGGAGGCTGTCCGCCTCGTCTCGCGACATCGCCGGTTCGAACTCGCGGTCCACCTTCCAGAGGTCTTTCAGATCGCCGTCGTTCCAAACTCCGGCGCCGAGGCCAGCGAGGAAAGCGGCCCCCAATGCCGTCGTCTCGGTGTGCCGCGGCCGGCGCACCGGGATGCCGAGCAGGTCCGCCTGAAACTGGCACAGCACGTCCATCACAGCCGCGCCGCCGTCGACGCGCAGCTCTCGCAAAGGTGAGCCCAGGTCCTTTTCCATCGCTTCCACCACGTCGCGGGTCTGATACGCCATGGATTCGACGGCCGCCCTGACGAGCTGCGCACGACCGCTTCCGCGCGTGAGCCCGACGATCGTCCCGCGCGCGTACGCATCCCAGTGAGGAGCGCCGAGCCCGACGAAGGCTGGCACCATGAAGACCCCGCCGCTGTCCGGCACGGACGATGCGATGGGTCCCGCTTCGGCGGCGCTGCCGATGATGCCCAGGCCGTCGCGCAGCCACTGCAGGGCCGCCCCGGTCACGAAGATCGCTCCCTCGAGCGCGTAGCTGAGCCGGCCGGACCGGCGCCACGCGACGGTGGTCAGCATCCCGGATTCCGACTTGACCCGATCCGCCCCTGTCTGCATGAGCACGAACGAGCCGGTGCCATAGGTGTTCTTCGCCATGCCCGCAGTAATGCAGGCCTGCCCGAACAGGGCGGCCTGCTGGTCGCCGGCGATGCCGGTGATGGGCGCCGCCATACCTCCGAAGCTGTCCGGGTCGACCACCGAGATCTCGCCCGCTGAATCGACCACAGTCGGCAGGTTCTTCAGCGAGACGCCGAAGAGTTCGGCCATCTCCTGGCTCCATTCACCGCGACCGATGTCGAACAGCAGGGTCCGCGAAGCATTCGACGCGTCGGTGACATGGTCGCCGCCGGCGGAGAGTCGCGCCACGAGCCAGCTGTCAACCGTCCCCACCGCGGCGTGCGCGGCGCCGTCGACGTGCTCGAGCACCCACGCCAGCTTGGTCGCCGTGAAGTAAGGATCGATCACGAGGCCGGTGACCTCGCGCACGCGCTCCTCGTGGCCGGCCTCACGCAGGCGGTCGCACGCGGGGGCGGTGCGGCGGTCCTGCCACACG
>PLYZ01000049.1 GCA_003151935.1 Candidatus Dormiibacterota bacterium
GGCCTCGATGCTCTACTCGCTCGTGCGCGTCGTACTCGACGCGATCGCAACGAGCCACAGCAACGAGGCCAAGTTGAGGGCCGAGGTGCTGGCGCTGCGCCGGCAGGTTCAGGTGCTTGAGCGACAGATCAAACGCGTCCGATGGGAGCCGGGTGATCGGATGATCCTGGCCGCTCTGCGGGAGCGGCTGCCGCGCTCGGCCTGGGCTGCATTGCTGGTACAGCCGGAAACCGTGCTGGGCTGGCATCGCGAACTGGTTCGACGGCGGTGGGCAGCGTACCGAGGTCGCCCGCGGACCGGTCGGCCGCCGCTGGCTGAAGAGGTCAGAGAGCTGATCATCCGAATGGCGCCGGGCGTCGAGGCCAAGTTCATCATCGGCTATGTGCGCGGGCTCGGCTGGGGCCGGCGGATTGTCGAGGCGCTCACGCCCGCCTGAGCGGCAGCGGTCGTGGTCGCCAGACGCGATGAGGCGTCCTGGATGTTCAGTGGCTAGGGCTCCCTAGGATTGAGTCCGGGCGCCCTGGATCATGCGGGGGCGTGCCTGCCTAATTCAGCCGTGTCTGTTAAGGCCGTGCCGGGGCCGGAGATGCGGAACCGTCCGCCGAGCACCGCGAGGGCGGCGAGGCCTACGAACAGCGCGAGCTCGATGCGGACCCACCCTTCGAGGCTCGGGCCCATCTGCCGCTGGACCACGAACGGGGTAGCGGCGAGCCACATCGCGATGAGCGGCACCCGGAACATCGGCGCCTCCTCCCAGACCATCCACGCGGCCGCCACCAGCAGGCAGAGATCCGAGTTGTGGAGATAGGGGGCGACGAGCATCGACGCCAGCACGCCCGCGGCCATCACCAGCCCCGGCGTTGTCCTGAGTGCGCGGGCCACAAACAGGGAAGCGCCGACGATGGCTACGCGGCAGGCCGTTGCGAGGGGGCCGGCCAGGCCGAATGCGCCGCTCAGAGTAAGGGCGGACGCGCCCGGTGGCGGCTGGCCGAGCGCGTCCAGGTACTCGCGCGTCTCGTCGAAGCCGATGGTGAGCAGGCTGAACCCGGCCATCAGGGCCGTGCCCGCGGCCCAGGCTGCAGCGATTCGCCAACGTCCGGCGGCCAGCAATACGAACGGGACGACGATGGCCGTGTTCGGTTTGAGGGCCAGCAGCGCCAGCACCAGGCCGGCGGCGACGTCGTGGTTGGTGCGCGCGAGCCGCCAGGCGACCAGCGCTGCGGCCGCCACTAGGGGAACGACCTGCCCGACGTAGACCGAGAGCAGGATCCACCAGGGCGCCATGGCGGCTGCGACCGCCGCGATGCGCGCACCGCCCGTGTACGAGGTGCTCCATCCGAGCGCGAGCGCCAGCGCGAGGAGCGACACCGACGCCCAGACGGCGACGGCGAGCCAGTAGGGGAGCAACGTCAGCGGAGAAACGAGCAGCGCGTCGGAGGGCGGGCTCACGAAAGGCTGCGAAAACTGCAGGGGCACCAGCTGTCGCTGGGCGGCCTCGACCAAGTGCTGGTCGTAGATGGAAGGCCAACCGTCCCTGATCCCGACGATCGCCGTCGCGAAGTAGGTGTGGAAGTCGACCCAGGCCCAGGTCTGACCGCTCAGGCGCCCCGCCGGCATGTGCAGCAGGTTGACCGCCATCGCGTACAGCGCGGCGACCAGCACTGCCGCGGGCGCCACCACCGCGAGCGCCGCCCGGCCCGCCTTGAGCCCGTCCCGAGCTGGAAGCCAGGCCGTCGACTTCACGCTTGCGTTCGCCGACGGCTTTCTTGAGCCTGGCGGCACGTTCAGCGGCGACATTGAGCTGACAGTGGCGGCAAGGGACTAAGCATGACCAAGATAGTGCCCACTCCACCTCGCTCCGAGAGGCCGATTGCCACTGAGCCAAGGGTCGTGCGAATGGAGATCGGCCAGGACTCGGCTAGGGCGCGTGCAGACCTGGTTTTCGTCATCGACACCACCGGAAGCATGAACGACAAGATCGACGGCCTCATCGAGAGCTGCCAATCCTTTGTCGACAAGCTGGCGGCCAAGCGCATCGATTGGGCCGCAGCCGTCGTCGGCTTCGGAGACCTCACTGTTGAAGGGGATCGAATTGTTGCGACGCCGTTCAGCTCCAGCGCAGAGCGCGTCAAAGCATTGCTCCGTGGGTTACCTCGCTACTCGGGCGGAGGCAATGAAGGCGAATCCGCTCTGGAAGCCTTGCAAGCGGCCCTGGACCAGCCCGGCTACCGTCCCGAGGCGATGAAGGTTGTGGTCCTGATCACGGATGAGCCTGCACTGCAAAAAAAGCTGCGCCCGGCAACGATGTCAGGGAGGTTGCGCGAAGCCGGAGCGATTGCCTTTGTCTTGTCGCCAAACATCAAGTACTTCCGTTCTATGGCGACCGACACCGGCGGCCAATGGTGGAATGTGGATTCTGGTGGCGACTTTTCCCAGATCCTTGCCGTTTTCGACAAGATCGCAACGAAGGTTGCCGCCACGGTAGCTGCAGTCCAAAAGCTTGCGGGAGGAAACGTCAAGGACTACATGAGCCTTCCCCCATCGAGAAGGGAGCAATAGAGCCGGGCTCCGTTGCTGCCAGCCCTCGGCGCGGGGCAGGCCCTGAGCGCACCCAGAATGGCCGGTGGGGCACACAAACTCGTCCGAGCCCTCGGTTGGCACCGTCTCCGGCTGAACCAGCATTCCAACCAGAGCCGGCCGGATCAAGATCGAGAGCAGGTCACTTTTCTGGCTCGGCAGCACCTCGGACATCTGTCCTCCCGGAGGTGGAAGGCGATGTCTTGAAGTGCCTCCGACTAGATATACAGCCACGGCGAACTCGAAACTGACGTAAATCGGCCGTGTACTGAAGCCTTGTCGGGGTTCCAGCGAGCCGACCGGGCGACTAACCTTGCTCTCGATGAACGGCTTGGCCAGCCTCGGCTTGCAGGCGCCCCGTTTCCGAAGCCTCCGGCCAGGCAAGGTGGGATCGCTGTCCGACCGGTCCTAGGTGGACTCCATCATGTCTACGACCGAGCTGCTTGAAGCGGACTGACTTTTTGCCGCCCTACAGGTTCTCTTGGGCCAAATTGCCGCCCCTGCTATCTTCTGGCCATGCTTACATTTGTGCGCGTCGCCCATCGGCATGGGTGGCAGGTCGAGGTTGTCCGGTCAGCTGACTTGGTCAAATCGGAGACCCTCGCCTCGCGCGAGGAGGCGCTCGCATACGCAGAGTCCCTGGATCCGGACTGGATCGAGGTCGGCGACATCATCGGTCTCGGCACTCCGGCGCAGCAGCATGCGTGGACGACCCTTCGGCGGCGGGCAGACGGTACATATGCGCCGAGCGAACTGAGGTGGCAAGCCAAGGCTCACGATTAGTCCATTGGCGTTTTGGCGGTCAGGACCGCAGAAATTGGCGGGGATGGATGGGAATCCAACCCCCCAGGACGCCTCAGCAGCGCCCCGCAAACGGTTTTGAAGACCGCGGGGCTGGCGTTCACAAGCGTCCGCTTGCGTCCGCAGTCATCCGCGGGTTGGCTGTCTTCTTGGGCCTGTCACGACCGCCTCAAATTGGCCGGGAAGGGCGTGAACGCCGAGCGCGATTAGACCACTCGCTGTCGCTGGCCCGCCGAGAGTTCGACCAGGCCTTTACGTACGGCCACAACGACTGCTTGCAGCTTGGAGTGGACCTGCAGCTTCTCGAGCACATGCCCCACATGCCACTCGACTGTGTGGTCTGCAATACCCAGCCGTTCGGCCATTGCAATCGTGTCGAGCCCGTCGGCGAGCAAGTTCAGGACCTCGAGCTCGCGCGGCGTGAACTGCACGAGCAACTCCTCGTGCCGGCGTCGTTCGGTGACCCCTTCTCGTCGGCGTGCGACGGCCTTCGCAAAGAACCCTGCGGGAATAAGTATCTCGCCGTGGGCTGCCCGGCGGACCGCTTCGACGATGTCGTCGGCTGTCGCGGACTTGGCAAGGTAGGCGGCGGCGCCGGAGTCGATGGCATCGAGCAGGATCGGTTCCGAGTCATGGGCGCTGTGGAAGACGAGAACCGCTGTAGGCACGGCTCTCCGGATCATGCCGGCCGCCACCGACCCGCTCATATCCGGCAGTTGGCAGTCCATCAACACGACGTCGGGCCTGTCTCGCGCCGCGACCGATGCGGCTTCTGCGCCCGTTCCTGCAACACTGACGACGGTCAGGTCGGCTTCAACATCAAGAAATCTGGCGATTGCACTGCCCAGCAGGGCGTGATCCGCTACAACGAGGACTCGAACGCGTGGCAATCCGGTGGTTGCAGTGTTCCCGGAGGAATCAGGTGACCGTTCCCCCACCACCGCCACGCACCAGTCGCTTGAACATGCGCGCCCTAACTCGCGATCAGCAATTGCGACGAGATCCCGACCACGAGCGAGGCCGTCACGGCGGCGACCGTGAACGATTTCCGGAACCGCCACAGGGGCGGTAACCCTAAGGTTTGCCAACATGGCCGGGATTAGATCCGGCTCCACGGTTGCCCGAGTTGCCGCCCGCGTTGCCAGGGCTGGGATGGCTGCTGGGCGGCCCGCCATGGGAATGGCTGCTGGGCGGCCCGCCATGGGGATGGCTGCTGGGCGGCCCTCCAGCGGGCTGACCGCTGGGGTGGCCACCATTGGGATGCTGGCTCGGCGAGCTTGTCCCATGAGTCTTGCTCTCCTGTCGCCCATGCTGAGATGCAAAGCTGCTGACGCACGCACCGACGCCATGACCACCGGGCGCAAGTGCGTCCTTGCACCCCTGAACCTGCAGGACCACCTGGTGCCCCCAGTCGGTGGGGTTCGCGCTACGAGTGATGACAGCCTCGGTTGTCGCTCCCGCTGCGACGATCACGGCGGCTGAGAGTGCCAGGGCGGTAACAGTCTTGGTTGACACCATCGCCGCGAGAGCAAAGGAGAACCTGCTTAGCGCATTGCCCTGTAGAGGGGCGGCCTGGTAACGGGATTGAGACGGCAGCGGGTTTGGCCCAGTATTGCGTGACGCGTTTTGCCGCAGTTCACGCTCAAGCCATTCGTCAAAGCCGTCCATCCCACCGGTGCCCATTTGGTAAAGAGGACTCGCCGGACAGACAAAGTACCCAACTTACCTTTCTACCCGATCCCCCAACCGGACTTTCAAACGAGCCTTGGCAGCGGCCAGGCGAGAGGCGACCGTCCGTTCTGGGATTCCGAGAGTGAGCGCAATCTCTCGGTTCGAGTAGCCGTGGAGGTGTCTGAGCACAATCGCTGCTGCTTGTTTGGGCGGTAGTGCCCGCAGCTCTTGACGCAGGTCGGGATGTGTACCCGCGGTGGGATCGGGATCGTCGGGGCGCCCCAATCGAAGGACCAGCATGCCGACCTCTTGGAACTGTTCTCGGCGACGCTTGGTGAAGGCGACGTTCAGCGCGATCCGGTGCATCCATGCCTCCGCCGGCGCGTCCTCCTTCCAGCTCTTCCATGCTCGGAAGGCGCGCAGGAATGCTTCCTGCGTTGCGTCCTCCGCGGCGGGTCGATCCTTGAGGATCATGACCAGAGTCGCAAAGATGCGCGGATAGGTCGTTCGGTAAAGCTGGTCGAAGTCCTCCTTGTTACCCGGGCGGTACGAGACCACAGATCGAGCTCGACTACCGCCCCGGCCCCGGGCGACTCGCGGTCGCTCGGCCAATCGTCCGTCGTGCTCCTACGCCGGCGGTCTGATTGTTGCGGGGCGCCACCAGGACGTGTCGGCCCCGGCCGAAGGGCCTTTCTCCAATTCGGCCAAGCGGGCTGGCTGGCCATTGCCCGTCACGCGACAGAACAGCCATCTGCGATGCGGGCAGTCTAACCATCGTGGACTCGATTACCGCAGTCCCGCGATCAGGTTGGCTACGCGGGTCATGGGCCCGTCCAAGACTCGATGTTGTCAGCAAAGGTCAGTCCGGTTCAAGCTGCTCTCTCATCGACATGGTTGAGGCCGCCAACCGGACGGATCCTGTTCTTGAACTTGTCGACGCAAGATACCGTCACACGCTCATCGCCCGCGACGACAGCGGTGGAGGCAAGGTGAAGGTGTTTGACGGCGTTGGCTCCTGTTTCCTCATGACGGGCGGCGCGCAGGCCGCCTTCGTGAAGGGAAGCTGGTTCTCCACGCCCCGGCCGTCGGTCAAGTTCTCTGCGCCCAGCCGAACTACGTACATGCAGAGAGTGCTGTTCGAGAAGTACTGGTTGCGCCGCTGGTTCTGAGAGCCAGGCTCACACAGGTGCCGCCCTCGTGGCCTACTCAAAACCCCCATTCTCTAGGGGGAGCATGCGCGGAGCAGGGTGGAGGTGGAAGGCGATGTCTTGAAGTGCCTCCGACTGGATATACAGCCACGGCGAACTCGAAACTGAGGGTTTTGCTAAAAGTGCATCAGCCTGAACCCGAGTTGGCTGGCGTCGGGGTTGCTCCGGATTTCGCGAACAGGTCCTGGGCCGCGCGCGCGATGATTTCGATGCACGTGTCGAGCGATATCGCCGTGCTGTCAAGGACGAGATGGTAGTGCCGCGGATCCTCCAATGCCCCGGCCCTGGGGTAGAAATGGCCAACGTACGCTCGCCGCGCATGATCCGTCCGGTGCTGCTTCCTGGCCGCGTTCTCGTAGTCGAGTCCTAGGTGCGCCATCGCGGCGCGCCGACGGGCCTCGACATCCCCGTCCAGGCGAACATGGAGGACATCCGGGCGGTCCTTCAGCATGAACACGGCGGCTCTGCCCAGTACCACCGCTCCCCCAGCGTCGGCGAGCCGGCGAATGGCCAGCTCGACCTGGGCGACATCAGGCACGACGCCAAGCTCTTCGGGCGTTATGGGAACGCCAACGAATAGTCCGCTGTAGCTGAGGGCTCTGTCCAGCAACCGCCCGACGGCGCTTGTGTTGTCGGCATCATCGGCGAGAACGGCCACAAGCGGTTCGTGGATCTCTTCCGCCAATGATGCGGGGATGGCCCGGCCCACGAAGGGCAACCCCAAGCGCTTGGCGACGGCGGGGCCGATGACGCTGCCTCCGCTGCCGTAGGTGGCCGCGATCGTAACTGTGCCCACCGGCCTTATTGATACTCCTCTCTTCTGGCGATCGCATGACCGTTGGGGTGAGGTATTTGCCTCAGGCGGTCATTGTCGAGGCGCGCCGCTGTCCGGGCTGACCGGCTCCGGCTCAGAAAGCCGGTATCCCCGTGGCAGGCACGAGCTGACGCACAAGGTCAATCGCTTTGACCGACGCTTCTGCGGCCGAGGTGGCTTGAACCGAGCGAACGCCGATCCGCATCTTCGCCGTCCCGGCCACCGGCACAATTCAGCCCGTGGTGGGCCAACAGGCACAGGCACAGGCACAGGCACAGGCACAGGCACAACATAGCCTATCTATATAGAATACCTATGTGCCCGGCTTGCGTTCAGCCGAAAGGAGTCACCTCGATCCGCTAGCGGAACGCCTTGGCGCAGCCACCTCACGGCTTCAGGCCATGCTTCGCCGCCACTTCGCCCAGGCCGAGATCACCGTCTCGCAGGCTCGCACGCTCAGCACCCTGGTGTCGCGAGGGCCGCAGCGCCTGACCGACCTCGCGCTGGTGGAACAGGTTGCGCAGCCCAGCATGTCCGCGCTGATAGCCAGACTGGAAGTCCACCACCTAGTCGAGCGGCGGCCTGACCCAGGCGAACCCAGGACGACATTGATCTCGATCACCGAGGAGGGCCTTGAGCTCTGGCGGTCGATCGTTGCCCTCCGGAGCAAACTGTTGGCCGCCGGACTGACATTCCTATCTGTGTCGGAGAGGTCGGCGCTCCAGGAGGCACTGCCCGCTCTTGAGCACCTGGTCGAACAGCTCCAGGGAAGGGAGACAGCGAACCATGTCCGCCCTTGAGTGTCGGCTGGATGTCGAGTTCGAAAACGTGGCCCACACCGCGACAACGAAAGGCCGCGGAGCTCAAAGGCGCTTGTGCAGGTGAGGCAAGCACAGCGGCCGGTGGTGGCCTACAAGTGGATCGCACTCTCCAATACCAGTCTGGGTTCGTTGATGGCCTTCATGAACCAGACCGTCATCCTGATCTCGCTCCCGGCCATCTTTCACGGCCTCGGCGTAGACCCGACCGCACCTGGAGAGACCAGTTTGCTTTTGTGGGTCTTGATGAGCTACAACGTCGCGACCACGGTCTTCTTGGTCACGTTCGGCCGGCTGTCGGACAACTTTGGGAAGGTCCGCTTCTACAACCTCGGGTTCGTCGTCTTCACCCTCGGTTCGCTGATGTGCGCGCTGACACCGGGCACCGGATCCTCTGGCGCGGCAGAGCTGATCGCCTTCCGTTTCGTGCAGGGGATAGGCGGGGCGCTCCTGATGTCCAACAGCGTCGCCATCCTGACCGATGCCTTCCCGCGCAATCAGCGCGGTCTTGCCATGGGCGTGAACCAGGTCGTGGGCATATCCGGCAGCGTCTTGGGCCTTGTCGCTGGCGGCCTGCTCGCCACAGTCAACTGGCGGTTGGTCTTTCTCATCAACGTGCCGGTGGGCGTCGTCGGGACGATCTGGTCCTACCTAAAACTCCGCGACATCGGCGAACGGATTCCGCAGCCGCTCGACTGGCTGGGCAACATCACCTTTGCGGTCGGTCTCCTGGCGTTATTGTCAGCTCTCACCTATGCGCTCTTGCCGTATGGCGGCCAGGCCATGGGTTGGACCAACCCCTGGGTCGAAGCCGGCATCGCGGCGGGTGTGCTGCTGCTCGGTCTCTTCGTCTGGATCGAGTCCAAGGTCCCCTATCCGATGATTCAGTTGAGCCTCTTCCGCATCCGCGACTTCTGGGCAGGCAATCTCGCCGGCTTTCTTGGATCGCTGGGCCGTGGCGGCCTGCAGTTCCTCTTGGTGATCTGGTTGCAGGCGGTGTGGCTTCCCCTCCACGGGGTGTCATTCGCACAGACACCCTTCCAGGCTGGCATCGACACCTTGCCGATGTTGGCCGGCTTCGTAATCGCCGGCCCAATCGGTGGTGCCGTGTCGGACCGCATCGGCGCGCGCTGGATCGCCACCGGCGGAATGGTCGTGAGCGCGGTTGGCTTCGCGCTGCTGGCAACACTGCCAGCCGACTTCAGCTTTCCCATCTTCGCCGTCTATCTGGTCGTGCTCGGGGTGGGTATGGGCATGTTCGCAGCGCCAAACACCGCCTCGATCATGAACTCGGTGCCGGCCGGAGCTCGCGCGGTCGCGTCAGGGATGCGAGCCACGTTCATGAACGCTGCCACCGTGATGAGCATGGCCGTGTTCTTTACGATGGTAATCGGGGGCCTCTCAGGGACGCTGCCCGACTCGCTGCGTTCAGGGCTGCTCGCTGCTGGCGCGCCGCCCGCCTTGGCTGAGCAACTGTCCCATCTTCCGCCTGCGGCGGCATTGTTCTCCGCCCTGCTCGGGTACAACCCATTTCAGGCCGCGGTTCCGCCTTCGGTGATGGCGGGCCTGGATCCGAAGCTTGCCGCCAATCTCATCAGCCCACATTTTTTCTCGCAGTTGTTCGCTGGCCCAATGACCTCGAGCCTCCGAATCGTCTTCGCAGCAGGAGTCGTGATGTCCCTGGTAGCCGCGCTCGCTTCCGCGCTGCGGCAAAGCGCCCGCGTCGAGGTCGTTCCCAGCGGTGTGGTGGACAGCACGCCACGCCCGCTTCCGAAGGCGAGGCCAGTCGAGAGATGATGGCAGATGCGGTCTGATCCGACGGCCGGTCGGCTGAGTACGTTGCTGTGGCGGCGATGGCCGTATTTAGACTAGTCGGGGAGATTCGCACGGCCGCCAGGAGTGAGGTCCTTCCCGTTTTGCACGAACTCCTGGCCGGAGGCGAAGTCCGGGAGACCAATACCGGCTTTGAGGTTGAGGCTCAATTAGAAGGTGAAAGTGCCCAGGAGCTGAATCGGACCTTGCTCTCAACTTTGCGTCGCATTGAGCGACGCACGACACTTCGGGCCGAGTGGAGCTCAGGACGCACCATAGAGCGATACTTCGATTACGTTCGGAAAAGCACACAACCAGCCCGCTGAGTCTTTCTGACAGGCAGCGCCGCCAGGAAGATCTCGAGTAGTCGGCGGATTCGGGAACCAAAATAAGGGTTGAGACCCCCGAATCCTTATCAATTTCCCGTTCTGAGCAGAAAGGCTCTGAACGTCGGGGCGACAAAAGTCCAGCCGCCGCGGGCCGGATCCACTATTGGCTGCACCCTCGTCTTCCATCAGAGAGGCGGGTTGCATGTCAGTATGCGCGGTCAGCCGGCTCACTCATGACGCGCTTCTGGATTAGGAAGAGGTCATCAAGTACGCGCTCGATAAGCCGGCCCGCCAGGCGCGAGGGCGGTGGCGTCCGCGCCCGCTCGAGTAGGTGCCCCAGCTGCGCGGCGAGCTCCCCGTTCACCCGCGTCCGGCCCGCCTCAATCGCGGACTCGACAAGATTCAAACACTCGTCCAGCAGCCTGATGCGCTGGCGCGCGGCAGGCTCGGCAGAGGAGACCTGCATCACGCAGGAACCAGTAGAACGTCGGCTGCCAGCTGGTTTGAAAGGCGCCACGCCGTTGGATGGAGCCAGGAAGCGGCAGCCCGTGATGGTGCCAGCCCAGTACGACAAGCTCGGGCAAGAGTTCCTGCCAAGCATGCCGAATGGCGTCCGCCGCTGCCTCATGCACGGTGATCATCCTGACGCCACGTGCATCAACCTCACTGTTGGCTGGCGGGTCCTGGTTGGATGGAACCCAGGCGAACCCATACGTCGCCAATAGCCCGAGAGCCCAGGAGGAAGGTGGCGGAATGGCCCGGACGACTGATAGACGCACGGTGCCGCCCGGCGCCGCGGACGCCACCCTCGCCATCAACGCCGCCTCAGTGGCTTCGTTGTCCGCGCACACGAGGACGGTCGACGGCAGGATCTTGCCACCCCGGGATACGAGAACCGAGGACTGGCTCAGGATCGGCCAGAGGGTTTGGGCCGTCCGCCGCCAGAGTCCCGCGGGGACGACCGTCGTCCGGACACGGCCAGCCAGTAGGAGGCCAGACAGCACGCTCATGTCTAGCTCTTCGGCCCTCGCGTCGCCAACGAGTTCTCTGGTCAGGTGCCGGCCGGGGTTCTCCGGCCCGACCCACGAAATGCAGATCTCGGCCTCAAGCAGCGCCGCAGCTGATACCGCCGCGCGCAGGGCGGGAAGTTCAGCGAGGTCGCCGGTGAGCAGCGCCGCGACGCGCGGCTGTCGGCCGCGCCCGTTCAGTCGGAGCCGGGTCTCGGTCGCCCGTTCCATTGCGTGGCGAAAGTAGTTTAGCATCGCCAAAAGCAATGGACGAACGGCAGTCGCGGGTTGCCTGCATCGCACATCAGCAGCAGGCCCTGATCCGTGCCCTGCTCGACGATGTGATCGCCGAGTGGCTGGAGCTGGACCTGACCATGGCCCAGCTCAAAGCCCTCTTCGCCCTTGATCGCCAGCCCGGCGCGACCGTAAGCGCGCTCGCCGATCAGCTCGGAATCACCTCCGGCCGCCAGCCTGCTGGTCGACAAGCTGGAGCGAGGACAGCTTGCGGTTCGCGGGTCGCATGCTGGCGACGGCCGTCGGGTGGTAGTGCCATTGACCGCTTTGGGGGCAACCCTGGCAACCCGTCTTAGGCACGGCAGCCTCGCCCGCCTCGAGGGCTGGATCGACCAGTTGAGCGATTCCGAACTTGAGGTTCTCTCGACAGGCATCAGTGCCTTGGCGGAGATCGCATGGAGTCCGCCGAGTGCGCCGCGGCTAGCGTCAACCCAACCTGTTTAGTCCGCAGGCCGAGATACCTGATCTCGGCTGGACGATTACTTGATCTCGGGTATCCGATTACTTATACTCCAGTTCAAATATGACCCAGAGTTCCAGCGAGCTCGTCTCGCCGCTCGCCTTGGCGATCCTCGAGCTGCTCGACGACCGCCCCATGCACCCATACGAGATGGCGTCGACCATGCGCGATCGCCACCACGACGAGTTCATCCGCCTCAACTTCGGCACCCTCTACCACACGGTCGAGGTGCTCGAGCGAAACGAGTGGATCCTTGCCGCCGAGCGTGAGAAGGAAGGCCGTAGACCGGAGCGAACGATCTACGAGCTGACCCCTGCCGGCCGAGAGATTCTCACCCGCAGCCTAGTCGAGCTGCTCAGTCAGCCGATACGCGAATATCCGCGCTTCGTCGCCGGGTTGATGTTCATGCATCACCTCGACGCCGTCGAGGCAGCTCGACACCTCGCCGAGCGTGCGGCCGCACTTGACGAG
>PLYZ01000019.1 GCA_003151935.1 Candidatus Dormiibacterota bacterium
TGCGGGGAGGACGGCCCCGCTCGCGAAGCGAGCGCGGCCGGTGGGGCGAACCGAGCTTGCAACACGGCGACAGAAAATTCAGCCAGCGCCGGGGCGACTCAAGTTTGTTGTGGCCCCGTCACCAGTGCCAGGTAGATCCCGTCCATGACATCGTCCATGTGCTCGTCAACATCTT
Organism: Candidatus Dormiibacterota bacterium; assembly: GCA_003151935.1. Lineage (GTDB taxonomy): Bacteria > Chloroflexota > Dormibacteria > Dormibacterales > Dormibacteraceae > Palsa-870. Next base: position 176 of record PLYZ01000019.1, read on the forward strand.
GAACCGGAACACGGAGCACCTGGAACCCATGCGCCTCTAAGCAGGCTGTCTTCCGCTTGTCCCGCTCTTCGTCATGCCCCTCTCCGTCGACCTCAACAACCAGCCGCGCGGCGAGGCAGGCGAAGTCGGCGAAATAGGGGCCGATGGGCACCTGCCGGCGGAATTTGTAACCCGCAACCTGCCGGCTGCGGAGGCGCGACCACACGAACCACTCGGCCTTGGTCATGTTGTTGCGGAGTTCGCGGGCGCGTTCGGTCTCCGGGGAATGCACCGACCCAGCATCGGCAAATCAGCGCAGGACGCCAACGCCGGCTGTTAAGGGGGGCGTTGCAGGCTCGGGTCGCCCCACCCGGCGGTGCCCTGCGGGCAGCGCCGACCTCCCCACATGGTGGGGAGGTGAATTACATGACCTCCCACGTGGTGGGGACACGAATCTGGGGCCGCGGCCTTGCGGGTTCGGGTCGCCCCACCCGGCGCTTCGCGCCGACCTCCCCACATGGTGGGGAGGTGAAATGCACGACTTCCTCATATGGTGGGGAGGTGAAATACACGACCTCCCCTCAGGGTGGGGAGGTGAGATTCAGGAATCCAGCGAGGGGAATCTCCATGGTTGGCGTTCCCGGACCAGGTCGTAGACGGTAGCCACGATGCTTTCGCGGTTCGGCTTGGTGAAGTAGTCCCCGTCGGGCCCGTACGCCGGCCGGTTTGGCGAAGCCGCCAGCGTGCGCGGAGCGGCGTCCAGGTGCCACCAACCGTTCTGCACCTCGAGGATCTGCTGCAGCATGAATGCGGACGCGGCGCCCGGCACGTCCTCGTCGAGGCAGACGAGCGCGTGCGTCTTCTCGATCGAGCGCACGATCGAGTGGTCGAGGTCGAAAGGATTCAACGTCTGAACGTCGATGACCTCGCAGGAAACTCCGAGCTCGTCGAGCGTTCGGGCGGAATCGAGTGCGATGCCGCAGCACGATCCGTAGGTGACGATGGTGGCGTCGGTGCCTTCCCGCAGCACCTCAGGCACCCCCAAAGGAACGGTGAAGTCACCGATGTTGTCCGGCACACGCTCTTTGAGCCGGTAGCCGTTCAACACCTCGATCACCACCCCGGGGTTGTCGCCTCGAAACAGCGTGTTGTAGAACCCCGCGGCCTGCGTCATGTTGCGAGGCACGGCCACGTACAGACCCTGCAGGGCATTCAGCAGGACCGCCATCGGCGAGCCCGAATGCCAGATCCCGACGAGCCGGTGCCCCTTCGTGCGAATGACCACAGGCGCCTTCTGGCCCCCGACGGTCCGCCAGTGCATCGTGGCGAGGTCGTCCGCGGCCGTCTCCAACGCGTAGAGAAAATAGTCGAGGTACTGGATGTCGCAGATCGGCCTCAGCCCGCGCATGGCCGAGCCGATCGCCTGTCCAAGGATGGTGGCCTCTCGAATGCCGGTGTCGGTGAGCCGCAGCGCGCCGTACTTCGCCTGCAAGCCTTCGAAGACCAGGTTGACGTCCCCCAGGCGGCCCACGTCCTCCCCGATCACGAAAAGGCGTGGATCGCGCGCGAAATTCGCGTCGAAGTTGCGGAGCAGTACCTGCCGGCCGTCCACCGCGGGCGATTTGTCCGTGAACACCGCGGGCACGACCGGAACGTTCAACGGCGACTCGGCAGACCGGCTGTACAGATGGGAGTTGTACCGCTCGTGGTTCTCATTCCCGTACTCCTCGACGAACTTGGCGAGCTCCGTGCGCGCCGGTGTTTCGATTCCGCGCAGCCGATGCAGGGCCCGGGTCGCGCTGGACATCACGAGGGACCGCGTCACCTTGCCCGCCTCATCGAGCAGGTTGGTGATCGGGGCGATCTCCGGCATGTCGATCCGCTTGAGGATCACGACCGCGCGATCGCGCTCTGCGCGGATCGGCGCCTGGAACGCCTCCCAAGCAAGATCGCGCGCAGCCTCCACCGCCTCCTTGTCCGCCGCCTCCCAACCCTCCAGCTGAGACTCGCTCGCGAACCCCGACTCGATGATCCAGTCGCGCATGCGCGCGACGCAGTCGAACTCGTTCTCGAAACGCAGCCTCTCCTTCGACTTGTAGCGTTCGTGACTTCCGCTCGTCGAGTGCCCCTGTGGCTGCGTCAGCTCGGTGATGTGAAAGAGCGCCGGCTTGTGCTCGCGGCGAACCTTCTCGACTCCGGTGGCATATGCCTCCACCAGGGCCGGGTAATCCCAGCCGGGCACCACGTAGATGTCGATGCCCGGCCGGTCGTCGGGCGTGAAGCCGCGCAGCACGTCAGAGATCGAGGCTTTGGTCGTCTCCGCCGTGATCGGGACCGAGATTCCGTAGCCGTCGTCCCAAACCGACATGGCGAGCGGAACCTGAAGCACCCCCACGGCGTTGATCGCCTCCCAGAACAGCCCTTCGCTGGTGGCCGCGTCGCCGATGGTGCCGAATGCAACCTCGTTTCCATTGACTGAGAAACCGTCCTGGGCCGCCTTCAGCTGTGGATTGTCTCGATACAGCTTGGAGGCGTAGGCGAGGCCGAGAAGCCGCGGCATCCAGCCGGCCACGTTGGAGACGTCGGCGCTCGAGTTCAGCAGCTCGACCGACCTGGCGAAAGCACCGCTGGCGTCGAGGAAGCGCGTCGCGAAATGGTTGCCCATCTGGCGACCTCCCGACGCCGGGTCGGCCTCCACGTTCGCGTTGCCGTACAGCTGTGCGAAGAACGCGCGGACATTCGACATCCGCGTGGCCCACATGAACGTCTGGTCGCGGTAGTAGCCGGAGCGCCAGTCACCTGGGCGAAAGGCCTTGGCCATGGCGAGCTGCGGGATCTCTTTGCCATCGCCAAAGATCCCGAACGTCGCGTTCCCGCGCAGAACCTCGGCCCGACCGATGATGCTCGCCCGGCGGCTGCTGTAGGCCAGGCGGTAATCCGCGACGATGGTTTCTGCGGCCAGGGAAGACTTCGTGTTGCGCAGCGTTTTCGCCAGCAGGAAAACCTCCCTAGGCCTCTAGAGTAGCCACCGAGGCCAGGCCTCGGAGGCGAAATCTACACTAGCACGCACCGCTTCGAGCTCGATCTGAACCGCAGATCGCTCAGGCTGAGCTGGCGCGCTCCTGGTCTTCCTGCTGCAGCTGCCGTGCTCCCGGGCGGCTCGCCTCGAGCGCCTTCTTCATGTGCACGTAAGCCTGAGCGACATCACCGCGCCGCTCGAGGATCTCCGCATAGACGCCGTGGAAATGGAACAGGCTCTCGCGGCGCCCAAGCTGCTCGAGGCCCTGGATCGCCTCGGCGAACTCGCGATCTGCGCCATCGGCGTCGCCCAGCTTGTCCGCAATCCGGGCCAGCCACATGTGTGCCTCAGCGACGTTCTGGCCCTCGTGCAGTCGGGTTGCGAGCGCCAGCGCTTCGCGAGCGAACTCGCCGGCGCGGTCGATGTTGTCCTCCTGGAGGCAGAGCTCGCAGAGGCTGAGCAGCATGCGGCTGCGACCGAGCTGAAGGTCGGTCTCCTCGCCGAGCTCGATCGAACGATCGAGGTGCCGGCGGGCGGCGGGTAGATCGCCGCGGGCCATGAGGATCAGGCCCAGGCTGTTCTCGGAGCGCGCCAGAGCTATGCGGTCTCGCAGCACCTCGAGCAGGGCGACGGATCGGGTCGCATACCTTGCCGCCGTGTCCATCTGGCCCAGCTCTTTGTAGGCGGAGGACAGTCCCCGGTACATCGTGGCCAGCAGCCCCAGGTCGGCGAACGAGCCGGCGGCATCGATCGCCGCCCCGTACGTCTCGACGGCCTTGTCCCAATCGAGATTCGCCACGTGGGCCGTCGCGAGAATGCCCAGGAGGCGAGCTTCGATCGGAAGGGGAACAGGCTCGAGGGCGCGGCAGACCGCCAGCGCCTTCTCGGCCAGGGCCAGGGCCTCCGGTCGCTGATTGAGGTAGGCCAGCGACGCCTCGGCGCCCAGGCATTCGGCCAGCATCACGCCGTCGCTGACCGCCTCGAAATGTGCGCGCGCTTGCGCGAGGAGAGCCTCCGCTCGCTCGTTCTGCCCCATCTGTGTGTAGGCCATCGCGACGAAATACCGGATCCTTCCAAGTCGGTGGGCTGAGGTCCCGAGGTCGAGCAGCGACTGACCCAGCGCGACCGCCTCTGTGAATCGACCATCGCTCACCATCGCTTCGAGGTCGGCAAGAGCCGCCAGCGTTTCATCGGCATGGCCGGCGGGGTCGGCAAGGAAGAACTCAACCGGCTTGCCGGTGCGACTTGCAATGTGCTCGAGCGTGGGCAGTGAAGGACGTGTGCGGCCGGTCTCGATCAGGTAGATGGCCGGAGCAGTGACGCGGCCTTTGCCGACCTGCGCGAGACTCATGCCCGCTTCGTGCCGGGCTTGCTTGACCGAGCCGGGCTTGATCGTCACGCCCGGAAGACGCCGGCGCACCGTTTTCGGACCTTGCGGGTCGCTGTCGGCCGCCACCGTCTTCAACTGTTCGAAAGACTGAAATTAAGGGTCACTATCACCATTCGGTGGGATTGTTTCACGTCCGAGAAATTGGCGTTGCAGGTTTTTGCAGGGGCGCAAGTCCCGCCTCTCACTTAACTTTATTTTCGGAAAACTTAACAGAGCAGGTCGCGGTCAGAGTGCTTCCCTGGCCTCCCCACATGGTGGGGAGGTGGTCGCTGCCCTGGCCTCCCCACCATGTGGGGAGGTGGTCGCTGCCCGAAGGGCACCGACCGGAGGGGAGAAACGATTTGCTTAGCCTTGCAAGCTCGACTCGGCCCACCTGGCTAGGCCTCGCGGGCTCGGGCCGCCCCACCTGGCTAGGCCCTTGCAAGCTCGGGCCGCCCTACCTGGCTAGGCCTTGCAAGCTCGAGTCGCCCCACCTGGCTAGGCCTCGCGGGCTCGGGCCGCCCCACCCGGCCGTGGCCTTCGGCCAGGGCCGACCTCCCCACATGGTGGGGAGGTGAATGTAGACCACTTCGTGCCGACTTCCCCACCTTGTGGGGAGGTGAAGTTAGACCGCCGAGGCGGGATACGTCCCGAACAACCTGATCTCGGCGCTCGCCTCTTCCAGGTCGTTGAGCGATGCTTCCGCCGCCGCCGCGTTCCCGTTCACCGCGAAGTCGAGGTAGAACCGGTACTCGAACGGCCGCCCCTTCATGGGCCGGCTGTCCAGGCGCGTGAGGTTCACATCGCGTCTCGCAAAGCAGTCGAGCGCCTGCGAAAGGCTCCCCGGCCGGTGCGCGGCGACGAACGCAAGCGAGCACTTGTGGCCGGCGCCTGGGCTCCCCGCCTCGTGGGGAGCTCCCACGCTCAGCGCGGGTGAGGGGACCTCGCGCGGCCTTGACGGCTCGCCGCGCTCGACCACGATGAATCGGGTGCGATTCTCGGAATCGTCCTGGATCGACTCGGCCAGCACGTAGAGCCCGTAGCGCGCGGCAGCCGCCTTGCTGGCGATCGCCGCGGTGCCAGGTTGCCTCTGCTCCGCGACGGCCCGCGCGGCTCCGGCGGTGTCGTGGTATGCGACCGATCGGATCTGCCGTGAATGCAGGTACGCATCGCACTGCGCCAAAGCCTGCGGGTGCGAGAGCGCGCGCTCGACAGGCCCTGGCCAGCCGAGGAGGCAGTGGCGGACCGGATGCACGTGCTCGCGCACCACGCGCAGGCCCGGCAGCTCCCACAAGAGATCGGAGACCTCCTGCACTACGCCGGCGCTGCTGTTCTCCACCGGGAGCACCGCAACGTCGACGGCGCCCATCGTGAGCGCTTCGAACGTGAGCCGGAAGGTGGCAAACCCGACCGCGTCGGCGCCTGGGAACAACACCGAAACGGCTTCGTCCGAGTAGGCGCCAGGCTCCCCCTGGTAGGCGATCTTCACCCCAAAGAACTCATCCCAAGAAACTCATCCGAAGATGAGATGCCGCAGGGTGTCCGCCACGTGGTTGTGGNNTCGGCCAGCGTGATGCCCAGCCGGCTCAGGCGATGGTGAAACGCGTGGCGGCCCGAGCGGGCGGTGAGCACGATGCGCGAGTCGCTCAGCCCGACGTCTTCGGGTTTCATGATCTCGTAGTTCAGCCGGTCCTTCAGGACGCCGTCCTGGT
>PLYZ01000088.1 GCA_003151935.1 Candidatus Dormiibacterota bacterium
TCGGCGTCCCGTTCACGGTCATACCGCAGCTGCCGCAGATGCCCATGCGGCACGACCAACGATAGCTGAGGCTGCCGTCGACGTGCGCCTTGATGTAGTTGAGCCCGTCGAGCACCACCATGCTGTCGTCGGTGAAGGGGATGTCGTACGACTGCAAGCGAGGGGCCGAATCCTTTTCGGGATCGAACCGCGTCGCCTGGATGGTGATCCTCTTTTCGGCCATTTGCTTCCCCTAGTAAATCCGTGGCTGTGGCTTGAAGTTCGTGATTCGGACGTCGCGATATTCCAAACGCGGGCGTGGGTCCTCGATTCCGCGGCTGAAGGCGACCGTGTGCTTGAGATACTTGTCGTCGTTCCGCTCCGGGAAATCACGGCGAGCATGGGCTCCGCGCGACTCGTCGCGCGCGAGGGCCGAGGCGACGATCACCTGCGACACCTCGAGCATGAAATCGAGCTCCATCGTCGCCGTGAGCTCCGTGTTGAAGGTGCGGCTCGAGTCCTCGATCTTGATGCGGCCGAATCGCTCGCGCAGGCCGCCCAGCTGGTCGGTCAGCTTCTCCAGGCCTTCTTTTGTTCGGAAGACGCCGGCGCCGGCGTCCATGTCCCGCTGCATCTCCTCGCGGATGGTGCCGATCTTCTCGTCGCCACCGGTCTTCTCCAGGTAGGCCGCCTCGACCCGGCGCGCCTCGTCCCACAGCATGGCGTCGACCGGATTGGCCGTGACCGACTTGGCGGAGCTTGCGTACTCCGCGGCCGCGCGGCCGGAAGCGGCGCCGAAGACGAGGCACTCCGAAAGGGAGTTGGAGCCGAGGCGGTTGCCGCCATTGAGGCCGACGTTGGCGCACTCTCCCGCGGCGTACAGGCCCAGGATCTCGGTCTTGCCCGAGATGCCGGCGTCCACCCCACCCATCATGTAGTGCTGTACGGGCCGCACCGGGATGGGGTCGTGGACGATGTCGATCCCTACGAACTCGCGGCCCAGCTCGCGCATGAACGGCAGCTTGCGATCGATGACGTCCTCGCCGAGGTGCCGGACGTCGAGGTGCATGTACTTGCCGTGCGGTCCCTCGAAGCCGCGACCGGCCTCGAATTCGGTGACCATGGCGCGGGAGATGATGTCACGCGGGCCGAGCTCCATCTTGTTGGGCACGTAGTCCTTGAGGAACCGGTCGCCATTCTTGTTGGTGAGGTAGCCGCCTTCGCCGCGCACCGCCTCGGTGATGAGGATGCCCGTGAAGGGCAGGCCCGTCGGGTGGAACTGGACCATCTCCATGTCTCTCAGGCCGGCGCCGGCCCGGTACGCGAGCGCCATTCCGTCGCCGGTGCAGATGTTGCCGTTGGTCGTGAAGGCGTAGACGCGGCCCAGGCCGCCAGTGGCGAGGATCACCGCCTTGGCCGTGATTGCGTCGAAGCGCCCGGTGCGCTGGTCGAGGGCGACCACGCCCACGCAGCGCGAGTCCTCGATGAGGAGTTTGGTCACGAAGGCCTCGTCGTGGCGGTGGATCTGCTCGTACTTGAGCGAGGTCTGGAAGACCGTGTGAAGCATGTGGAAGCCCGTCTTGTCGGCGGCGAAACACGTGCGCCAGGTCGTCATGCCTCCGAAGGGCCGGGCGGAGATCTTGCCGTCGGGATCGCGGCTCCAGGGGCAGCCCCAGTGCTCCATCTGGATCACCTCGATCGGCGCCTCGCGGACAAAGGCCTCGACGACGTCCTGGTCGGCAAGGTAGTCCGAGCCCTTGATGGTGTCGAAGGCGTGCGTCTCGTACGAGTCCTCGGGCCGCAGCACCGCCGCGGCTCCGCCTTCGGCGGACACGGTGTGGCTGCGCATCGGGTAGACCTTGGAGACCAGTCCGACATTGATCCGCGGGTTCGCCTCAACAGCAGCTATCGCTGCCCTGAGGCCGGCGAGCCCGCCGCCGATCACCAGGACGTCATAGCTCTCCACTTGCCCGTAAATGTTATGCGGACACGAGAATTGACCTCGTGCGTGGAATTTTCTGGCCGCCGCCGGCGGAGAGCTATGTCGGTTCGCTGCCCGAGCGGGCCGACATCCTGGTCATCGGGGGCGGGATCGCGGGGACCTCTCTCATGCACCACCTCGCGAAGCGTCGCTTCAGCGCTGTGCTGGTGGAGGCTAATCACATCGCATTTGGCGCCAGCGGGCGGAATGCCGGGTTTCTTCTTGCAGGCGTGGCGGACTGCTATTCGGAGGCCGTGCGCATCTTCGGGCGCGAGAAGGCGCGCGAGGTGTGGCACATCACGGACGAGAACCACGACCGGATGGTCGAGGCCGTGGCGGGCACCGCCGTGGGTCATCGCAGGCTCGGCAGCGCGACGTTCGCCTCGGGCGAGGAAGAGGGGGCGCGGCTGGAGGAGTCCGCACAGCTGCTGCGCGACGACGGGTTCCAGGCTTTGTGGGATGGGACGCGACTCGTCAATCCACGCGACGGGGAGATCAACCCGGCTTTGCTGGTGGGCGCCCTTGCGGGGCGACTAAAAGAGGGCGCGATCCGCGAGGGCGTGGAGGTGACGGGCGTTGTGCCGGCCGGGGCTGAGGTGTCGGTGCGGTCGGGTGAAAGCGAGTGCCGGGCGGGTGTCGTCATCCTGGCGACCAATGGGTATACGTCGCGCCTGCTGCCGCAGGTGAAGATCCAGCCGACCCGCGCCCAGATGCTGGCCTCCGCCCCTGTTTCGAAGACGATCGTCGACATGCCCACCTACTCGCATTTCGGGTATCAGTACTGGCGCCAGCTTGTCAGCGGTGAGCTGTTGATCGGCGGGTGGCGAGACACGTCGATGGAGACGGAGGTCGGGTATGACGACCAGCCGACGGATCAGATCCAGGAGCACCTTGACCGGAAGCTGGCGGAGATGAGCCCGGGCGCCGAGGTCACGAATCGGTGGGCGGGGATCATGGGCTTCACGGAGACGGGGCTGCCGCTGGCCGGGCCGGTGGAGGGGATGCGGAACGTCTACACGTGCGCGGGATTCAACGGCCACGGAATGGGGTTCGCGTTTATGAGTGCGAAGAGACTCGTCGAGATGATCTAGCGGAGTTTTGCTTTCCCGCCCCTATCCCTGACCCTCTCCCCTGAACGGGGAGAGGGGAGAGCTCTTCCCAGGAACTCCAGCCAGTTTTCTCCCATCACCCCTTCTACCTGGGGGCGGCTGAAGTGCTGGCGCAGTTTCGCAGCCAGTTCTTTCAGGCCGCTCAGGTCGCTCATCGGCGCCTGGCGCGCGTCGAATCCGCCGTCCAGGTCGGTGCCGATGCCGATTCGCTCGGGGCCGCCTGCCGCTCCGGCCAGGTGCCGCACGTGATGGATCACGTCCGCGAGCGTCGCGCGGCCGGACGATCGCAGGTGCTTCTGGTAAAAGCTCACTCCGATCACGCCATCGCGGCTCGCGATCTCTTTGGCTGTTGCCTCGGTGATCTGGCGGTCGCCTGGAACCAGGGCCCGGGCGTTGCTGTGCGAAGCCATGATGGGGCCGCGCCACATCGCGAATGCGTCGGCCACCGACTGGTCGGCCATGTGGCTCAGGTCGAGGATGACGCGCTTGCGGCGCATCGCCTTGAGCAGCTGCACGCCGAGCTCGGTCAGCCCGCCCGGCGCGCCGGTGCCGCCGCTGTACCGGGTCCCGCCCCACGCCGGCCCAATGATGCTCACGCCCATGCCAGTCCAGGCGCCGAGCTGCGACGGGTGTTCGATGGGGTCGGCGCCCTCCATCAGCAGGACGGCGGCGAGGCGTCCCTTCTTCCAGCCACCTACGTAAGCTTCCAGCTCGCCTCTGTCGCGGATCAGGTCGAGGCCACAGCTCCGGTAGTAGTTGACCTCGGCCACGGCCATGATGTGCGCCTCGTGGGCGTTCTCGTAAACGAATCGGGTGCGCATGGCGCGTCCCGCGCGGGCCGGGGCGGTGTAGAGGGTCGCGAATACCAGGCCGACTCCATTGGTGATCAGGGATGAGCGGCTGACCAGGTAGCCGGGGGCCGGCGGGGACAGGAAGCCGCGACCGGCGGAGATTGCGTTCCAGGCGATGTCGAGATGGGCATCGACGATCAAAGCGGCATTTCCATCGGAACCGAGAATAACTTGCGCTCAGAACCTGTATGTAGTGATAATGAAGTCATTCACTATGAATAAAGCCACTTTGAAGCTCGCCCAAAGTCCCGGTGAGCTGGCTCGCGACGAGTCCGGACGGCTTTACAGCGTCCGGATGCGAGAGCTGTTCGAGCCGCTGGACGTCGACATTAGCGTCGTCGAAGCGATGGCCGCGCTCAAGATCGCCGCCCACGCGATTTCCCACCTGTACGAGCGCTGGGCCGACCAGTACGGGCTGACCGAAGGCCGGCTGGGCGTACTGTTCCGCCTCCACCGGTGCGGGGCGACCCCGCTCGGGGACCTCGCCAATGACCTCGACTCCACGCCACGCAACATCACCGGCCTCGTCGACCACCTCGAGCGCGACGGGCTGGTCGAGCGTGTGCCAGACCATGACGATCGGCGTTCTGTGCGGGCCAACCTGACCGAGGCCGGCCGGGTTCGGATCGAGTCGATCTGGAAGGAAGGATTCGAGCACCAGCACGAGATCGCGAACGGATTGAGCACGGAAGACCTGGCGCAGCTGCGACACCTGTGCCTACAGCTGGTGGAGAACGCCAGAAAGGAGCTGGGGAAATGACTGAAGCGACGACTCAAACGATGACTCACGGACTCTCACGCAACCGCGTGATCCTCGCGACGGCCGGCACGATGCTCGCCCTGCTCCTGGCCGCCCTCGACCAGACCATCGTCGGCACCGCCATACCGCGAATCGTGGCCGATCTCAACGGGCTCGACCGCCTCGCGTGGGTGACAACGGCCTACCTGGTCACATCGACCACCATGACACCGATCGCCGGCAAGCTCGGCGACCTGTTCGGCCGGAAGCCGTTCCTGCTCGCCGGGATGATCGGCTTCGTGGTCGCGTCCGCATTCTGCGGCCTGGCCCAGAACATGACGCAGCTGATCGTGTTCCGCGGGATCCAGGGCATCTTCGGCGGAGTGCTGTTCGCGACGGTATTCACGGTCATCGGAGACCTGTTCGCGCCGGCGCAACGGGCTCGCGCGCAGGGATTGTTCGGCGCCGTCTTCGGCCTGGCTTCCGTCGTCGGCCCGACAGCAGGCGGTTTCATCACCGACCACTGGAGCTGGCGCTGGGTGTTCGAGGTGAACATCCCCGTCGGAATCGTCGCGGTCGCGGTGGTGGTGGCCGGTCTCCCCTTCGTCAAGTCCAAGGCCTCGTGGCGCGACATCGACTTCTGGGGTGCCTTCACCCTGGCCGCCGGCGTGGTGCCGCTGCTGATCGCCCTCACGATCACGCGCGACCACGCGTGGACGTCTCCGCAGGTGCTGGGCCTGCTGGCCCTCGCCGCGGCGATGCTGGTGGCGTTCGTCTTCATCGAGTCGCGGGTGGAGCACCCGATCGTCCCGATGCACCTGTTCAAGAACGTGACCTTCTCGGTCAGCATGCTGGTCGGGTTCCTGACCGCGTTCGGAATGTTCGGTTCGATCCTGTTCACGCCGCTGGTGTTCCAGGGCGTACTCGGGATCAGCGCCACCAACTCGGGCGCCCTGATCACCCCGATGATGTTCGGCCTGATCGGCGCGAGCACCCTGACGGGCTTCCTGATGCGGCGGATCAGGTACTACCGATTCCTGGGCACGGTGGGCGTGGCCGTGATGATCTTTGGGATGTGGCTGCTGTCGCAGATCACGCCTGCGTCCGCCGAGTGGCAGGTGGTCGCGGCCCTGATCGTGGTCGGCCTGGGCATCGGGACGACGTTCCCGCTGTACCTCACCGCGGTGCAGACCGCTCTGCCCCGCCAGTACCTGGGCGTCGCCTCCAGCCAGATCCAGTTCTGGCGCAACCTGGGCGGCACCGTGGGCAGCGCGATGCTCGGAGCGGTCCTGGCCAACCGGCTGCCCGACTACCTGAAGACGCGAGTCTCCAACCTCAATCTGCCTCAGCAGGTGGTCAGCAGCCTGCCCAAGGGAGCCAGCGCAAACTCGATCCTCGACCCCACCCTGCTGGCCAAGCTGCCCCCCGCCTTCGTCCACGCCATCCGCCTGGCGCTCTCGGACACCCTGCACGACATCTACGTCATCGCCGGGCTCATTCTCGTGATCGCGCTGGTCTCCACGGTGTTCCTCAAGGAGGTGCCGCTGATCGGGACGCGGGCCGAGCTGGGCTTCGACGAGGCGCCGGTCATCGTGGACGAGGGCGAGCGAGAGACCGCCGCGGTCACGGCCTAGCTTCGAAAGCCCTTCTCCAAACTCGCTTCAGGCGCATTACAATCGCCACCGCAACGCTGGAGGGGTAGACCGGCCATTTCCGTCCGGGCCTCAAGCGAGATAACTAGGGGAGGCCAGACGGTGAGTTTCGTGGATCGGACCTTGACGTGTCGCGACTGCGGGCGGGAATTTCTGTTCACTTCCGGGGAGCAGGAGTTCTATCAGACGCGCGGGCTCCAGAACGAGCCGCGGCGCTGTCCGGAATGCCGGGCGGCCCGCAGGACGTCGGAGGGCAACGGGCGGACGAGAGTCATGCATGACGTGATCTGCTCGAACTGCGGCAAGCAGACGCAGGTGCCGTTCGTGCCGACGGGCGCGAGGCCCGTTTATTGTCTTGACTGCTTTCAGACGGCGGGGCGCCGCTAGGGACCGCAATCAGACTGGGGAGAGGGAACCGCGGCCGGTTCCCTCTCTTTTTTTTACACAAGGGGTCCCCGCGAACTCACGGCGCAGCCTCTGAGTTCGTGGGGATTCAGGCCAGAGCGATCGGGCGGACGGGCGAGCCGGTGGCGCCGCGCATCTTCAGCGGCAGGCAAACGAATCCGAACTCGTGGACTCCCGCCGCGGCGAGCTCTTCGAGGTTGAGGTTCTCGATGATCGGGATGCCGGCGCGGACGAGCAGCAGGACGTGGCCCGGCAACGTCACCCCCAGCTCTGGGTCGATGGGTCCGATCACGTCCCACGCCATGTTGTCGGCGCCGACCGCGCTCACCTTCTTGTCGATGAGCCAGCTGGAGCCGGCGGAGCTGACCCCTGCCCCAGGCAGGTACTCGCCCGGTTCAGACCACAACGCTCCGTAGCCGGTGCGCACGAGCACGACGTCGCCTGGTCGGATGTCGATGTGGGCGGCCTTGGCGGCGCGCTCCAGCTCTTCGACTGTGATCGAGTGCTCTGGTGCGAGGCGCCTGGAACCCGCCACGTCAAGCAGCACACCGCGAGACACCAGCGGCGCCATCGTGTCGATGCCGAGGACCCGAAATCCGACCGAGGTCTGGACTCCGCTGTCGACGTGCACGCCGCCGTGTAGGGTGAGGTTCTCGGCCTGGTGGGCCAGCGCGTCGATATGAGTGCCGGAGTGCTCGGGCATGACGACTATGCCGGATGCTCCGGTGCGCGCCTCTCCCGCGCCGGGCGCGTGGTGGCGGTGCAGAAAGTAGTTGAATCCGGGCAGGTGGGCCGGGTGCGATGGAGCACCGGCGTAGCGAAGCTGCTCGAGGTCGAAGACGCGGGCGGAGCTTAGAGCTTCTAGGAGGCCGGCCACTACTCGCGGTAGCGATAGACGATGCGGCCGCGCGTCAGGTCGTAGGGGGACAGCTCCACGCGGATGCGGTCGCCCGGCGTGATCCTGATGAAGTAGCGGCGCATACGTCCGGCCGCGTAGGCGATGAGCTTGTGACCGCCCTCGAGCTCGACCTCGAACATCGCGTTGGGCAGCGCCTGGGCGACGACCGCGTCCATGACGACCGCCGGCTCCTTCTGGCCACCATCGTCCTTGTCCGGCTTGGCGGCCTTCGGTGGCCGGCGCGGACCTCGACGCTGACTCTTGAACTTCCCCAAGACTCGTGCAGTCTACTTGGAGGCGGGAGACGGGTTCAGTCGCGCCTCGATCGCCGACGCCACCTCGGGGCGCACGAGGTCCACAGTCGCGAGTCGGTGCAGCATCTCGACCCAGCGCGCGTTTTTCCGCACCGCCTCGGCGACCAGCGCACATCCGCCGTCGAGGTCGCCGGCGCTCGCCATGGTCACCCCGGCCATGAAGCGAAGCTCGACCATCTCCGGCGCGATGGCGAGCGCCTCCTGGAGCTTGGCGATCGCGCCATCGACGTCGCCCTTCTCTTCCAGGTCGTCCGCGACGCCTGCCATCATGTATGCGCGCTTGATGCGGAGGAGCCGGCGCAGCTCGAGCAGCGGCTCTGCCGCGTCTTCGACGCGAAGGTCAATGATTCGATCGTCCCAGGAACGCCCGGTCCCTGCCGCGGCCACCACCAGCATCGCCGCGGACTGCTTGCCCCGAATGTCGCCACCTTCGGCCTCGGCGGCCTCGAGCGCCGCCATCATCCGCTCCGCGAGCGGAGCGTCGGTCGACGTGAACGCTTCGGCCATGGCGCCCCAGACGGTCGCCTTCTCCATGAGGTTGGCCTGGCAGCTGAAGCCGTCGCCGACGATGTGGCCGGCGGCCGGGATGCATTTGCGGCCGGTGTGGGCGGCGACGTTGCCGGCGGCATCCACGATGGCGCACTGGCGGACCTCGGCTCGCGGATCGCCCGCCGTGAGCGCCTTGAGTGCCTGCTCGGCCGAGTAACCGGCCTGGAGCAGCTCGAGTCCGAGCGGCCCGTAGCTGAGGTTGACGTGCGATTGCGTCGCTACCGCGCCCACTCCGGCGAGCGCCCATGGCACGGCCGGGCTCACCTGGAAGTAATGGGACTGCACTGCGACCCCGAACTCGCCGGTCTTCTTGTCGCGCGCGACGATCGAGTACGTCATGACCCCGGCTATCGTAAAGGCCGCGTGGCTTATTACCGAAAACCGGACTGGTTCACGAAGAACGTTTTCAACCCCGCGGTGGCCCTGATGACGCGTGCGGGGATCAGCGTGTGGGGCTCACGCATCCTGCGCGTGCGTGGGCGCAAATCCGGCGACTGGCACAGCCACCCCGTCAACCTGCTGACCTACAAAGACAAACAGTATCTCGTCGCCCCGAGGGGCCTGACTCAGTGGGTCCGCAACATTCGCGTGGCCGGCGGCGGCGAGCTGGCCCTGGGCAGCAAGGCTCTGCCCTTCAAGGCCGTCGAGGTTTCCGACGCGGAGAAAATACCGATCCTGCGTGCTTACCTGAAGCGGTGGAAGGTCGAGGTGGGCATCTTCTTCCAGGGAGTCGACGCCGATTCACCGGAGGCGGAGCTGAGGCGCATCGCTCCCGACCACCCGGTGTTCCGGATCGATCCCGCTTAACTAGTCTTCGTACCGGAGCTCGCGCGGCTTCGAGGCCTTCCACCTCTCGATCCAGGAGCCCTGGATCTCCGGCTGGCGCGACTCGGTGGCAAGCGCGCGAACGGCCTTCTCGACCCTGGCCGTGAACTCGCGCGAACCCTCCTTGGGCTCGAGCAACATCGGCTTTCCGATCCGGACTCGCACTGGACCCGGAAGGGGCAGCTTCTGGCCCTTGGGCATCACCTGGTAGGCGCCGCGGATGTGCATAGGCACCACGGGGGTGCCCGTTTCCTTGGCGAGGTGGCCGACCCCGGCCTTGAACTCATGAATTCGGCCATCCGGCGAGCGGCTGCCCTCCGGGAACAGGACCAGGTTCCAGCCCGACTTGAGCAGCTGGCTGGAGCTGTGCAGCTGGGCTTGCGCACCGCCCGTCCGCGAGAAAGGGAACGTGTTCAGGAACAGGCTGACGATGTTGCCGAGCAGCGGGCGTTTGAACCAGTAGTCGGCGGCGGCGGCAACCACGGTCCGATCGCGCGCCCGGTCGGTCAAGGCGTGAAGGATCAGCGAGGTGTCGGCGTGGCTCGAGTGGTTGGCGGCGAAGATCACGGGGCGTTCGAGCTCGCGCACCCACTCCCGGCCCTCGACCTTGGGGTGGGCCATCGCCTCTGTAAAAGGCAGCAGGAGGCCGCGCTGGATCAGGTAGCGGATCGAGCGCACCGGCTCCTGGCGCGCCCAGCCCAGGTCGCTTGCGGGCGCGGGAACCACGGCTCCCTGCTCCGGCCACGTATGCGGCCGGGGCGTGTCCCAGTGCCACGCGCGGCGCACCCGGGTCACGTCGTTCGTGATGCGGCTGACCGTGCGGACCAGCCCGCTGAGGCCGCCCTCGCCCGAGTACCAGGTCATGTGCTCATCCTGTGGTTGACGTTTCTGGCCGCGCCTTCCGCGTCGGCAGGCGGCAGGTCGTACGCAATGAAAAACGAATCGACGACCTTGTTCTGCCAGAACGCGAAGTAGTACGTCGAACCGGCCGCGGAGCCGCTGCCGATCACGGATTGCGGCCCAAGGCCGGTGTCCGTGCCGATCATGACGCTGCCGCCGACCAGCTTGATGAACGTGATGTCCTTGGGGCCGAACCCGAGCAGCGTCGAATCGGCTCGATAGGTCCGGGCTGCTATCGCAGCGTCTTTGAACGTGACGACCAACCCGGCCATAAGACCGCCAGACGGGGCTCCTGGGCCGGCTGCGGACAGCGCTGCGCAGTCAGCGGGCGTCCGGCCGTAGGCGGCGAGATACGCCTCGGTTGCGCCCTGAGTTTTCCACTGCTCCCATTCGGTCGCGTTTTCCATATACCCGACCTGGTCATTCGATTTCTCCTTGCGAAGCACAGTCTGCAGGTCGCCACTGCCGTCGCACCTCTGCAGTCCGGATACGTCGCCCGGCTGGAGCGCAATGCTCTGCGCGGTGACAGGCTTGGGCCGTGCCGCGAAGTTAGGTTGCTGGCACCCAACGACGCTCAGCACGACCACCAAAGCCAGGAGGATGCGTGCCATCTGCTTACTGAAACGCGTGCCTCCTGCTCACTCGACGTCGGCAAGCATGATCGGCGGCATTCGCATGTGGGTGATGCTCGGGTACCGGCCGACCGTCTGCTCCGCCATCTCGAACGCGTCCTCCAGCGTGGTCGCGGCCTTGAACCCGAGGCGATGAACGACCTCCCGGTCCCCGCCCACGACGATGATGTCGCCGGCGTGCTGCATTCCGTGAGCTGCCCAGTAAAACGCATAAAAAGGGTGCACGCCGTGATAGGCGTGTGATTTGCGATACAGCTGCCGGAACCACGGGTCTTCTGCGAAGCGCAGCTCGTACTTGCTCTCGATCTCGAACGGATCTGTCGTGTCGGCCAGGACCTCGTCGTAAAAGTCGATGTAGCTCGGGTGCTGTACGGCGTCGAACTCGTAGCGGCAAGGATGCGTGAGGATCAGCACGCCGCCTTTCCTGAGCACCGGCTTGTTGCGGTAGAAGTTGAACATGTAGCCGACGCCCATGCAGACGACCAGGATCGGGTTCATCGGCGAGTTGACGTTGTAGGGGCCGAGGTACGGCACGCCCATGGTGACGATGTCGGTCTGTCCTTCCACCCGCACGCTGAGCTGGTTGCGCACAGCCTCCATGGTTTTGTCGTGGACCGCGTCCACCTGGCCCGCCTGCACGGTGGTCATGCCATACGGCGCACGCATCGCGTGAAAGACGCTGCGCTTGAACGCCGGCGGAGCCAGGTCGGTCATCTGCTTCATGGCGAGAAACATGGCCTGATCCTGAGCCGACCAGTCCGTCTCGCGCTTCTGCATGAAGTTCGCGATGGCCGGAAACGCGTGGTTGTTGACAGTCGTCTCGATGTGAAACACGCGAACTGTGTCCTCGATGAGCTGCCCCTGCCTGATGCACGAGTGGTGTAGGGCGGAGTCAGGCGGGTTCATATACGAGCGAGAGCCCAGCAAAGTTTTGACGTTGTGATGGGCGCGTATGCCCCTATAGGACGCGAGGCCGGTTGACATGGATTTGTGCCCACCGTCCATCGGCACCAGCGTCAGGTTGACGTAGACGACCAGGTCTGATTCGGCCGCTCGCTTGTGCAGCGTGACCTCCTCCCCCTCCGCCGTCTTGCCGATGTACACGTTGAGCTCGGGGTCTTCCCCATCGTGCTGGTACAGGCGGTCGGGCCAGAACGTGCTGAAGATCCGCTCGCCCACGATGTGCCGGATCTCGTCCTCGGTCATGCGGCGGTGCAGTCCGAGCGCGGCGATCAGGTGGATGTCCTCGACGCCGGCCTCGGCCGCCATGTCGATGACCTCTTCCATCACAAGCTGACGCACGTCCGGCGCGGCCATCGGGGGCAGCGGGAGCGAGAGATCGTCGAACGCGATCGTCAGCTTCATGCCGCGGCGGAGCAGCGACTTGAGCGGGTCGTCGTCGAGCGGCTTGGCCAGGGCGCGCTTGATCGCACGCTCGGGGTGCGCGATCGCCTCGAGCGGATCCGGCGGGTAGACGATGCGGGCGCCTAGCGGGAGCTTTTCGAGCCGCACGCCCTCGCCGTAGTGAAAGAGCACGGGAGGCGTGTTGCGGTCGACTTCGATTACGGCGCCTGGTCGAGGCATCTAGATTTTCAATCCTCGCAGATCGAACGCGACCTTCACGGCGCCCAGCTTTCCGGCGCTCATCGCGTACGCGATCGCATCCTTGTACTCGCCCAGCCCGAACAGCGGGCCGGTGAGCGTTTCGAGGTGCAGCTCCGGCGCCGCCTCGAGGGCAAGCTCGAAGGTGCGCTTTCCCTTCATCTTCGGCTCCGCGCCGTAGGCATACGCGCCCATCACCGTGAGCTCGCGCTGCCAGATCGGGGCCCAATCGACCTTCTCCTCGCCCGGCATTCCAACCGCGACCACCGTCCCACCTTCCCGCGTGAACCTGACCGCGTCGTTGAGGCTGTCGGCGCGGCCCACGCATTCGAAGGTGACGTCGGCGCCGCCCAGGAGCAGCGAGCGCTTCATACCGTCGAGCCGGCGGGCGGCCGTGGCAAAACGGATGCGCTGGAAAATCTCAGAGGGCGTGATGACCTGGTCAGCGCCCAGCTTTCGCGCCAGGTCCCGCTGCGTGGGGTGCTTGGCGACCGCGATGAGGCGCTTCGGCGGGGTGAAAAGTTTGATCGCCGCGATCGTGAGCAGTCCGATCGTTCCCGCACCCAGCACCACGACGATGTCGTCTTTGCCGGCGCCTCCGCGCAAGGCTGCGTGCACGCAGCACGCGAACGGTTCGATCAGGACGGCCGCCTCGTCGGACAGGCTCTCGGGCACCGCGTGGAGCTGACTCGGATGCGCGACCAGCACCTCTCCCCACCCACCACCCGTGTCGGCGCAGTAGCCGGTCTGGAGTCCGACCTCGATCGGGCCTTCGGTGACGTTGTAGCAAAGGCCCGGCCGCCCTTCGGCGCAGCGCGGGCATGGCGGTTCGATCCCGCGCACGGTGCAGCCGAGCGCAGGCTCGATGACAACCCGCGAGCCGTCCTCCAGTGTGCCGACGACCTCGTGGCCGGGCACGAACGGATAGCTCGTCAGCGGGTCGAGATAGAGGGACGCGTGGCCGCCGATCGCGGCCAGGTCCGACCCGCAGATCCCACTGAGCGTCGGCATCACCCGAACCCAGTTGCCGGCCGGCAGCTCGGGCTCGGCCACGTCGCCGAGGTGCAGCATCGAAAGGGCGCTCGTGGCGACGTCGGGGCGGCCGCCGGCCGCCTTGACGATGGCAAACGAGGGGATCGAGCGGACGAACTGAAGGGCTAGCGTCTCACCGCCTCCCTGTACTCAAGCGAGCGCGGGTCCGGCATCGGCAGTCGCCAGTTGCCCGGCGCCATGCGCCAGCGCTCGACCCGCCATCCGCGCTGCCCGGCCACCTGCGACAGCCGCGCGTCGGGATTCACGGCCACCGGCGTGCCGACCAGCTCGAGCATCCCCAGGTCTGAAAGCGAATCCGCATACGCGAAGCTCTCGGACAGGACGATCCCGTTGCGCGCCGCGTACTCCTCGAGCAATGTGCCGCGCGCCTCGCCCGCGGGCGGGGGCGCTTGCAAGTCACCGGTAAGCCGCCCCTCCTTGACGAGCAGGTGCGCGCAGTCCACTTCCACGTCCAGCAGCTCGGCCAGCGGCTCGACCACCACGTCGAGCGCGCCGGTGAGCAGCAGGACACGATGCCCGGCACGCTTGTGCTCCCGGATCCGCCGCATCCCTTCCGGGTAGATGCGCCGCAGCGTGACGGCGTCGAGGGCCTCGCGCCCGAGTCCCTTCATCACCTCGTAGTCCAGGCCGTTGTACTCCCGGTAGAAGCTGCGCTGGAACTCCGCGCGCGAGCGCCGCTCGAGGTAGAGCCACCGCGGAGCCTCGCGGAGCATCTGCGCCATGAAGCCCGGCCACTCGTTGATCGGCTGCGCCCGCAGGCGCATCCACAGAAAATACTCGACGACGTTGGTTTCGACCAGCGTGCCGTCGACGTCGAAGACGGCGAGCACGTCACTCCGACCCTTGCGCCGCTCGATCGCCGCGCGCACTGAGCTCGACTCGGATTTGAGCGCAGTGCTGCCCGTCGGTTGCTTG
>PLYZ01000053.1 GCA_003151935.1 Candidatus Dormiibacterota bacterium
GGTCCCATCCTCTTGGCAAGCGACACTCTCCTCCGGCAACGCAGCTATCCTCGGCCAAGCATGCCGGACGTTGTCATCGAGAACCCCGTCATCAACTCTCCGTTTGTGCGGGCTCCTGCCCGCTCGGACAGTGCACGGTCACGTCAAGGCGTGGCCGCGCACCTCGGGCCTGTTGAGTCCGTACACTTAAGAAAATACGGGGCACGCGGCGTGGACCTGGCCAGTGTGGTGTTCGAGCCTCCGGCCAGCCGCCGGCTCCGCGATCCAGACCGACTTTTGCCGTCCTTCAGGTCATTGGGATGAATACCAGGAAGCCTTCAACATGCTCCTGACCCGCTGCTCGACGCCGGTCGCGCCCTGGTACATCGTCCCGGCGGACGACAAGCCGTTCCGCGATTGGGCAGTGTCGCGCTTACTGCTGGAAACCCTGCGGGCCATAAACCCGCGGGTCCCGATGCCGAAACTCAATGTGCCTAGTCTGGTACAACAGCTGCCTCCGGTCGACTGACATCGGTTCCCGCGCGGGCCTCGCCTCGTTCGCCAGCACGCCTTTGAGGCTCGGGCTTTTCGATGCGGAGCACATCATCCCGGAAGAGCGCGAAGTCTGCGAAATCGTGGCGTGGTCGCGGTAGATCGCGGGCGCAATCGTTGTGGTCGGCGACTCGAATGCGACCTGTTCGCCTCTTGGCCTTTGAGCTGCCCTAGCGGCAAGGGGCCAACCTGAGCAAACGCCAAGAGGTCGGCCAGCTCCAAACGGGCCAGTTCGGTCGGCGTGGGCAAAGTTACTGCCGGCCGCGATCCGGCACCCCGACTTCCTGGCGGCTGTGATTTGAACGGGAGTTCGCGAGCGGGGGGCCGAGGCACGTTCGCTCGCGGCATTCCAAGCGGACGGGGCGGTCTATCCGACTGCACCACAATCCGCCCGGCAGGATTACGATCGCCTATGGGCCATAACAGAAGCAGCAACCAGGTTTGACGACAACCAAAATAGTCCTTACGAGGTCCGGTTGTCGGCATCGGACTTACGGTTTCGAGAAGTTAGGCTGATTGTTGGAGGCGTAGATAAATGAACCGGTTAGCCGTGGGCGCAGTACTGGGCGGCCTCGCCGTTTACCTCTACGATCCGGAGTTGGGCGAGGAGCGACGTGAGCGCCTGCTCTCTGTCGTGCGCGAGAATCGGGATAGCGCAGCGCGAACTGGGCGGGCCGCCTCCCAGGCAGTTGAGTCGGCCCGGCCGCTCGCTCGCCGCATGACCAAGAAAGTGGCCGGTATCGACTGGGCGGAGCCTTTCGATCGGAGCCGGCCCGCCGCCAGTCTGCCCAAGCTTATTGGTGCCGCGGCCATCGGTGGCACTCTCGTCTACTTCCTGGACCCAGTTAAGGGCTCAGAGCGTCGGCAGTGGCTGCTCACCGTTCTGGAGTCTGGAGTTAAGGCCGCACAGCGGTCTGCCAAGGCAGTCAAGCCCCATGCTGCCCGAGTCAGTGATCAGGTTGGCGATGCCGCCGAGGGCGTCAAGTCAAAGGTTCGCTGAATCAAGTCGCGGAGCGAGAGCTTGAACATCAAGCATGGCGGTTCTCGCGCAGCCTAGGGCCTTGGTGACACTAGGGCGCAAGGCAGCCGTGGTTGAGGTGTTGCAATCCAAACCAGCGCAGGGCACGCAAGCGCCACTGCGATGGTCATCCGAGCGCTCGACTGTCGCCTGATGGGACAGCTTCCGAGATGAACTCAACACTCAGACCAGGCCGAACTCCGCGACTGCAGCAGGCACTGCTGATACCACTCGTGGTTCTGGCGTGGTTGGCACTCCTCATCGTCCTCGGGTGGGGGCTCAGTCACGTCGCACGTGCCCTGCTCATCGTCGTCGTTGGCACCTTGATCGCCTTCGCCCTAACACCTCTGGTCAACTTGCTATCGAGGTGGTTACCCCGCGGCTTAGCGATCGCCGCCTCATATCTGATTGGTTTCATTGTCATCTTCGGGCTCTTGGGCTTGGTCATCGCGACAGTCGCGAGCGAGATCTCGAACCTAGTTGCCCACCTGCCGGACTACTTGCGCCAGGCCCAGAGTCTTCAACCAACGGCGGTCGGTCTCCTGCAGCCATTCGGCATCAGCGCTGCGCAACTGGACCAGGTCGAGGCGCAGGCGGTCACCGGACTGCAGCACCAGGGCACCACGGTGGCCAACGACGCCATCAGCGTGCTGCAACAAGTGCTTGGCGCCATCGTCGATGCCGTCCTTGTCCTGATCGTCAGCGTCTACCTCGCTGCCAGCGGACCTCGACTGTTCGAGTGGATCCGCACACAGGCGCCCACCGGTTCGCGCCGCCGCGCCACGTTGTTCGTCGGCATTCTGAACCAGGTCGTGGGTGGCTATATCCGGGGCACCTTTGTGCTGGCGACGCTAGTCGGCGTGCTGGTCGGCGTTGGTATGGCGCTCCTGCACGTCCGTTACGCGCTCCTGCTTGGGATCTTGGCCTTCTTCATGGAATTCGTGCCTGTGCTTGGAGTCATGGTCTCCGGCGCGATCTGCGTGGTAGTTGCTCTCTTCACTGGCCCTTTGACCGCGATTTTGGTAATTGTCTACTTCGTGGTGGTGCACGTCATCGAGGGTGACGTGGTCGGACCCCGGATCATGGGTAAGGCTGTGGGCATTCACCCTGCCGTTGCGATCATTGCCTTGGTTGCGGGCAGCGAGTTGTTCGGTATCTGGGGCGCGCTCTTCGGCGCTCCGCTCGCTGGCCTGATCCAAGCTTTCGCTGTGGCCATATACCGAGAAATTCGGCTCCTCAACGCTCGCGACGCCCGCGAGGTGTCCCAGGCACTCCAGGCAGAGGAGGACAAAGTCGTGGCCATGGGGCGATCTGAGGAAACAGCCAAAGGCGGGGCCAGAAACGTGCTTACGGCGATCGCCCGGGCGCGGCAGCGCCTGCGCCCCTCAGAGAAGAAGTAGCGACTCGGCGCAGCTCAAAACATGGAGCGCCGGCGCCCGTCCTTTCAGCCTCGCGCTTCGGAGTGGTTGGAGGTCACAAAATCCGTGTGAGACCAGTAGTGGAGAACATAGATCTCGCGAGATCGTTGAGCAGTCTTTTCGATATATGAGAAGCCGATGTTTACGCGACCGCATTGTTCGCTATGGGATCAGCAGACTCGACTTCGTCCCGCGGGCCGCCGGATATGAGGAGTTCGCCATCGACCACCAGCTTCGTGCAGGCTACACAGCTAGGCTATAGAGCTAGGATTCGGGCGCTCTGCGAAATTGTGCAGGCTAAGGGCCGTGACGCGAGCCTTAGCCCGCCTGGAGCTCCTGCTCGGCCTTTAGCCAGTTCTCTTCGTCGCTGCCGGCGTCCTCCGATTGTGAGATCCAATACGCCCGTTCAGCGATCCTCTCGTGCATTACCTGCGCCGAGTCCCCGTCGCCATTGTCGATCGACTCAGCGGTTAGTGGCGACACACGCATGTTTTTCGGCGTGCTGCTCATCTCTTGAAGCCTCCTTTAGCCATCACGCGAGCGGCGGAACACGACGAGAACAAATCCAGATAGACACCGTTACATAAAGCGTCGCCGGATCTGTGGTCTGTTTGGCCAAATAGTCTACCGCCCCCAGTTCGCGGAAGCGTTCGACGAGCCTGCGCTCGGTGTTACTTAAGCGAACGATCGCGGAGGTGACCGGGGCACGCTCCTTAGCTCGGAGCGCCTCCAGCGTGGTAAGGCCATCCATCCCCGCAGCACGATGGCCATGATGCCGAGATCGGGATGCCGACCTGGCAGCCAACTCCAGCGCCGAGCCGCCATCAGCGGCGGTAAGTACCTCGTACCGTTCTGGTCAAGGCAGTGCTGATGATCACGCACTCGGACGAGGGCAGCCGCGAGGCGGGCTGGTGTTCCTCCAGAAAACCCAAGGCAACGCCAGGGCTACCTGGCCTGTCTTAACGCGTCGAGCGGCCGCGGACGAAACCGACCAGCCAGAGCACGACCAGCACGATGATTGCTATCCAAATCAGGTTGACCAGACCGCCGGTCGCGTGGAATAGCAACCAGAGCACGAAAAGGATGACGGCAAGTACAAGCAACGCGTGGATCATCTCAATACCTCCTGAAAATCGGGGCCCGGTGAAGTCTCGGTGAGCCTAATCGTATTGATTGGAGCGGACTCTGTCTGTCGGGCCGGAAACTATCGGGCATCGGTCCGCGAGTACTTCCATGGACTGCCGCGGCAATAGCGTCGAAGCACACGATTCAGGCGGAAAGGGCGGTCCTGAGACTGCACCATAATCCGCCTGATAAGAGGACGATCGCCCATAGGCAGTAACAAAAGCAGCAACTTTTCCCCTCGGGCGAGCTCTACACGGGACCTGGACCTCAGGTGGGTCGGAACACTAGCGAGTAGCCGCGGCCGGGCTTGTTGACGAGGTCCACCGGGATCGCGAGATCGGCGAGTATCTTCCGGACCCGCCGGACGTAGTTGCGTACCTCCTCGGGGAAGAGGGCTGGGTCGGCCCAGGCGTGGCTCATGATCCGGCTGGTGGTGAAGTAGCGGTGGGGATGGTCGAGAAGGAACTGGAGGAGCTGGAACTCTAGCAACGTGAGCGCCAATTCCCGGCCATGGTGCCGGACCATGCGGCCTTCGTGGAGGTCCAAAAATCCGCCGGTACCACAAGTCCAGTCGCGCTTGGTAGCCCGGCATCTGGTCTTCGATGATCTGAACGTCGGCCGTCGCCGCCTTCCAGGCGAGCGGCTGGAGACCAGCCAAATCCCTCTTCACACGATCAAGGATCCCGCGCTTGAATTCGAGGAGATCGGCGTAGATGCTCATCCAGTGGCGGGCGTCCCCCCAGTGGGAGGTTTTCAGGTCCTCTCCCTTAAGCGCGCGCGACGGCTTTGCCCGCGCTCTCGGCTCCATCTGCCCGGATTCTAAGGAAAGTCAGGCGATGAGCCCGCCTGACTACTACATCTCGGGCTGTGCCACGAGTTTTATAAAGTTGCTGATCTTCTTACGCCGTGGCCAGCACCATAGACCCAAACATGAAACAGGTCCAGTCGAAACGCAGTCGTCCGGATATCGACGCAGCGGTGCGTGGAGGAGATTGGACCCAGCCAATGAATGGTGAGGTCGCTTCAAGCCACGCCACGCTAGGGCAGGCGCTCTACTGGAGACAGATCTATAGCGAGGTCCTGGGCATGGAGGAGAAAGTCCTGAAGAGAATCCGCCAGCTCATGACCAAGCAGTCAGACGAGGCGCGGCGTGAGGTCGAGCTAACCAACGTGCCGGTGGTCGTCGCCCAGGCAGAACGATTTCGCCAGCGCCTCGGCTACTGGGAGACCCGCGTGCACGAGCTGAACGGAGCAGCTCCGCCCCAAGGCAGGCGCCGTGTACCAGCACCACCTCGGGCAGCTCCTCGCTCCAGTCGTCCGCATCAGACGTTTCTAACGGAGTCAATCTCAAGGAGGTCTTCATGAAGGACCAGGTTCGCGGCAAGGCGGAGGAGATGAAGGGCAAGGCCACCGGCAACCGCGCCGAGGAGCTAAAAGGCAAGGCGAGGCAGACGGTCGGCAACGCCAAGCGCGCGATCCGCGACGTCAAGGGCGACGTTCGCGAGAAGAAGAAGTAGCCCCGCTCCCCGATCGTTACTTAGACCCCGTCCTAGCCGCAGGATGAGGGATGCAGTCCACCGCTACCGAAGGAGTACCGACATGAGCCAGAAGCCGCAGCAGCCCGAGAAGCCGCAGGACCCCCGACCGCCGCAGGAACCTCGACCACCACAGCAGGCGCCAGAAAAGCCGGCACGGTAGATCTCGACAACCAAAACTCCGGCGGACTTCGGTCCGCCGGGTCGGATTTGCGCAAGGGGAGACGACGGGCGCCTTCCAGGCGCTGCAAAGCCAGAGCGAGTTCTCTCGCCATGCCAATGGTCGCGATCCAGACCCAGCCAGGCGCTGACACGACCGCTAACCCCTTGTGCATAACCTTCTTGTCCAAGCCGAGGAGGGCGATCAGGATCATCAGCGGCGGCGCGACGACGCCGTTGATGACCGCGGTGTAGAACAGCGCGCTGATTGCATCGACATGGAGCAGGTTTAGTGCTACGCCTGCAACGGTCGCTAGAACGATCACCGCGTAGAAGGTGGGCCGATACATGGGTTTCTCAGGGAGCGTGCCTTATAGAGGCGCACCCCGGTTTGTCAGCCCGCCGCACGGGCTGGGCTTCGAGGCCATCCGAGTTCAAGCGCGCTGTATATCCAGTCGGAGGCACGTCAAGACATCGCCTCCACCTCCCGTGAAGCCCAACGGCGGTGGTCGCGACGCTGACAATCCCGGTAGCACCGGTCCAGCGGGACTGTATGGCTAGGAGAGTCAGGTTCAAAAGGCAAACAGCGTGCCAACTCCTAACTGACCAAAACCGAGAACCCAAAGGACGACCCACCATCCCGAGAGATAGACGCATCAGTACGAGCCCGGAAACCCTGGACGTCGATAATCCGGCAGATGGCAGTCGAACTTCGGGAGCTGGGGTTTCCGCCCTCGTATGAGGTTGAGGTCACTCCTGAGTTTCCGCCGTCCGGCAACTGGGGAGTAACTGAGATTCGCGTCGGCGGCGACCGGACGGTCTTCCAGGCCCTTTTCATAAAGGGGTTGATGGGGGCTCGTATCGCCAGGCGTTGGTCTCGACTGTCCTGCCTGAATTCGTCTCGATGGAATGGAGTCATGGCCGGAATGGCGGCGGTGATGGTCACCTGGATAGACGCGGGACCCGATCGCCATGGAGCCGGTGGTTTGTGATGTCATCGCGCTCTCGGGTCGGGTTCGTCGTGGCCTATCCGATCAATTGGTGGCTGGTGGATCGGGGGCTCAAGCACGGCATGATGACAGTGCGGCCGGCCGGGGAGCCAATGCCCCTGGCTGCCGGGCTTTCGATGGCAGGCG